>NZ_JAFEJA010000001.1:4062500-4415000 GCF_016919245.1 Streptomyces zhihengii
CCGCGCCGCAGGGTGCCCTTGGCCTCGTGCTCGGCCTCCAGCTCCGCCACCAGGCGCTCGATCGCGTGGGCGTGGCCCTCGCCGGCGTGCTGGGCGACGACGTACCCCTCCGGGTCGATGACGACCAGCGTCGGCCAGGCGCGCACCGCGTACTGCTTCCAGGTGGCCAGCTCGGGGTCGTCCAGCACCGGGTGGTGCACCTGGTAGCGCTCGACCGCGTCGACCACGGCCCGGTGCTCCGCCTCGTGCACGAACTTCGGCGAGTGCACACCGATGATCACGACGGTGTCCCGGTGCTTCTCCTCGAGCTCCCGGAGCTCGTCGAGGACGTGCAGGCAGTTGATGCAGCAGAACGTCCAGAAATCGAGGATCGTGATCCGTCCTCGCAGGTCGGCGAGGGTGAGTTCGGTGCCCCCCGTGTTCAGCCAGCCGCCCTTGCCGATCAGCTCGGGGGCACGGACACGGGCACGGCGGGGGGCGGGCGCGGGGGTGGGCGCCGGGACGGCATCGTTCATGGTTCAAGGGTGCCATCCGGGTGCGAACACCGGATCACGCGCGTGCGACGCCCGCCGCGCCGCCGCCCCGCGGGATCACCAGTCCCGCAGCGCCCGGGTCGGGTCGGTGCGCACGGCGCGGCGCAGCGGCCGGGCGGCGCCGGTCAGGACGGCGGCCACCGGGAGCAGCAGGGTCGCCGCCACGGCCCACGGGCCGGGCAGCACCGGGCCGGCCGGCAGATGCCCGGCGAAGACCTCCATCCCCGCCAGCCCCCGGACGACCAGCGCACCGCCCACCGCGCCGCACAGCGCACCGGCGGCGCCCGCGGCCAGCCCCGTGGCCCCGATCTCGACGGCGAACACGGCCGCCACCTCCCGCCGGGTCCGGCCCACGGCCCGGAGCAGCCCGATCTCGTGCACCCGCTCGCGCAGCAGTCCGCTGCCCATCCCGGCCCCGGTGACGGCCGCCGCGACGACCAGCAGCCCGAGCATGAGCAGCGCCCCCCAGCGGAACAGCTCCAGCAGCACCGGCAGCTCCCGCACCCGGTCGGCCACCGCGTACGCGTGGAAGCGCTGCTCGTGCAGCCGCTCCAGCACCCCGTCGACCGCCTCCGGCCCCGCCGTCACCACCGTCGCCCTGGCGAACCCCCGCGTCCCGAGGAACCGCCCGACCTCCACCCCTTCCCGCGCCGCCGCCCACTTGGCCACCAGCGGGGTGGCCGCGTAGGCGGCGTTCGGCCCGTCGATCTGCCAGGCGGGGTCGTAGAGCCCGACGACGGTGATCCGGTCGGTGACACCGGTGCCGCGGTTCTCGCCGATGCGCTGGATGTAGCCCACGGACACCGTCCGGCCGAGCAGGCCGGACAGGTCCTGTCCGTCGCCGACGGCCGGGAGGACGACCTCGGCGCCCTTCAGGGGGAAGACCTCGGCCCGCGCCCGCTCCAGCAGCGGCGGGGGCACGGAGGCGCGCGCCGAGGTCGCGTGGAGCAGGAACGGCGGCAGGCTCTCGTCGGGACCGCTGTCGAAGGACGCCTGCACGACGGGCTCGACCGACCGGACACCGGGCAGACCCGCCACCGCGGTGAGCGCCGCCGGGGTGAGCCGCTTGGCCGTGGACTCGTCGGTGCGCGCCTCCAGATCGATCTGCCGCAAACCCGTCCCGGTGGACAGCGTCGCCTCGGCGGACCGCTCGGCGCCGCGGACGACGGTCGCGGCGGCCAGCGAGAGCATGCCGCACAGCGCGAGGGCGAGCCCCGAGGCGAACGAACGCCTCGCGAAACGGCGGGCGTTCAGCAGCCCGTGGTGCAGCGGCTTCATGGGGTGGCCTTCCGGGGTGCGTCGTGCTCCGGGTCCTCGGCGCACAGCCCGTCCGCCATGCGCAGCACCCGGCCGGCCCGGGAGGCCACACCGGCGCTGTGGGTGACCAGCAGCACGGCGCAGCCGCTGCCGGCCGCGCCGGTGGTGAGCACGTCGAGCACGTCGGACTCGGTCTCGGCGTCCAGGTTGCCCGTCGGTTCGTCGGCGAGCACCACGGCGGGCGCGTTGACCAGTGCCCGCGCGACGGCGACCCGCTGCTGCTCCCCGGCGGAGAGCTGCTGCGGCCGGTGCCTCAGCCGGTGCCCGAGCCCGACCTCGCCCAGCAGCCGCGCGGCCCGTTCCGCGCCCCCGCGCAGCCCGGAGCGATGGGCCATCGCGACGTTCTCCTGGGCGGTGAACTGGGGCAGCAGGTTGAACGCCTGGAACACGAAGCCGATGCGGTCGCGGCGCAGCGCGGACAGCTCGGCGTCCGCCAGCCCGGCCGTGTCCCGGCCCTCCACGAGGACGGTTCCGGCGCCGGGCGTCGCCAGCAGGCCCAGCGCCATGAGCAGGCTCGTCTTGCCGCTCCCCGACCGCCCGACCAGGGCGACGATCTCACCGGCCGCGACCTCGAACGACACGTCCCGCACGGCGGCGACCGGCCCGTCGGGGCCCTGGTGGGACAGGCTGAGCCGATGGGCTCCCAGTACGGCTTCCACGCGCGTCCTCACGGGTTCCGGGTGATCGCGGGCACGGCGCCTTCGAGCAGCGCACTGATCCGGTACGCCGCCCGCGTCCCCGGCACCCCGCACTCGCCGTCCCCCGCACTGTCCCGGTAGAACGCCGACGCCCCGGGACAGTCCCGCCGCTTCTCCAGCAACGCGGTGATGCGCTCGGCGTCGTCGTCCGTGGGGGTCCATCCGAGGGCACTTGCGGCGCTCAGCGCCTCGGCAGCTTCTCTGACGGTTCCGTCCTTCAGCCGGCCCTCCGCCTCGGAGACCAGCTCCCCGGGGCGGGGCCGGTGGGTCAGCCGGTCGAGTTGCTCCGCCCGGTCGAGGCCGATGATCAGCAGGGATCGGGCGTAGCGGTGCTGAGCGCTGGTGGGCTGCCACTCGGTCAGGGAGACAGCGGGAACGGGCTCGTCGAGGCCTTGCAGAATTTCTGTGTAGCGGTTCCAGACGTCGACATTGCGCGCTTCGACGGCACGCGGTGCGGCGGCCTTCACAGCCGCGACGACTCTCCGTCTGTCCGTCGCCCGTACCTCGGCGCCCGTCGCGTCCATGAGGAAGAGCCAGGCACCGCTCAGCAGGGGATCCCCCTCGGCCATGACCGTCTGCCGCACAGCGCCCAGTGCGTCCCTGAGTCGAGGATCCGAGCTCGGCAGGGCCGCGATCATGCGCAGCTTCGCCACCTCGTACGTGGACGTCAACGAGCCCTGCCTCTGCTGCACGGAGGAGACGAGTCCCGAGGGCAGTTGGCGTGAGCGGATCCGGTCCTCGATCGGTGCGAGTTCCGCCGGCGGCCCGTCAAGACGCGTCCACGCCCGGGCGATCAACGAGGAGACCTGGGTGTCGTTCGAGGCGGGCTCTCCGGGATCGAGGATGGCGCGGAGGCGCTCGCGCTGCCCGGCCACGTCGAGGTTCAGCTCATCGGCCAGGAGCACGTAGTAGGCCGCCTCGACAACGTCCTCCTCGGTACGCGGCGACGCCACCTCGGAGCCCGTGCTCTGCCACCACAGGCGGCTCCGCCCGGCCGCGTCCCGGGGGACCTCGGCACCGGTCAACGCGGCGATCCTCACGGCGTGGTAGATCTGCACCGGTGCGTCGGGAGCCTCCGCGTCAGCCGTGCCGAGCCATTTCCGCACCGCGGCCCGCCGCTCCTGCGGAAGCTTCGCCCCGAACCGGTCCAGCGCCTCCAAGGCGCCCGCCGTGTCGTGCAACCGTGCCGAGACGTCGTCGGTCCCGGTCCCGGGATCCCGGAAGAACCCCTCCGCGACGAAGTGCTCCATGAGGGCGCCGGCATCTTCCCGATCATGCATGGTCCGACCCGTGGCCTTTTCGATGTCCGAGAGCCACAGCAGAGAACTGAAAGGCTCCCGCCGCATCTCCGCCGCGAAATCCTTCCGAAGCACTTCGTGGCGAGTACGCACAGGCACCTTGTGCCCGGTCATGGACTGGAGAGCCAGCAGACCGTGAGCGGATTCGTACAGCCCCGGGCGCGCGGCAGATCCCACGGCCGCCACGAACATGCCGTCATCGGCGCGGAATTCCTCCAGATCGGCCATCAATTGCCTTTGCTGACCGGAGAGCGGGACCCGATGGTCGTCCGTGAAATCGACAAGATTGCCGAAGACGCGCAGTCCGACGAAGGCCGCGAGGACCGCGCCGGTCAGCGTCAGCGTGATCGCCCATGTCGATCGCGGCAGCGCTCTCCTGGTCATACCCGACTCCTCAGCCCGCGCAAGCGGATGCCGTGCCCTTGATACCGAGCCTCTCGTGTGCCGTGGAGGCGTACGAGCAGGTCTCGATGCCCCAGACCAGGGAGAGGTAGCCGGAACGCGCCTGACCGGCCAGGTCAGAGGTCCAGTTGTTGGTGTTTGTCCACTCGAAAGAGTGCGTCCCCGCGCTTCCGCTGCCGCTGACGCCCGTCCCACTGCCGCCGATGGAGACGGAGCCGCCCCTGCCCGTGATCTGGGCGACGTTCTTCACCCATTCCATCGTCTGCCGCTGCTTGCCCCGGTACACCTTGGTCGAGGTCTTCCAGTCACATGCCTTCGCCCACAGATTGCACTCCCAGGCGTTCGCCTGAAGGCTGACGCCGCCTCCGATCGAGCGCTTGGAGCTGTCGCTGATGGCACCCGCAGAGCTGCCCGACGCGACGGCGAGCAGCAGCGCAGCGCCGAACGCAAGAGAAACGTTCTTCATCCGTATCCCCCAGGGATTCGACTCCGGACCGTCGTTCGGCGGCCGACAGTAGCGGAGGAATGGCCTACCGATTCCCCGGCGGAAATACCGGCCCGACCGGCACAACGTTCCTGCGAATCCCCCCACCCCCTCATGAATGATCGATACGCCTCAGCCCCACCAAGCCCCACCCACCCCCCGCCCCCGCGGGAAATCCCGCGCACCCCCCACCGCGATCTTCACCTCTTCGGGTAACACGAACGCTCCCCCGCCGCCCACCGGGTATGCGACCCCCATGAAATACCTGGTACGCGACAAGATCTTCGCCATCGGTGACGACTACTGGATCGAGGACGAGCACGGGCGGCACGCCTTTCTCGTCGACGGGAAGGCGCTGCGGCTGCGGGACACGCTGGAGCTGAAGGATCCCAGCGGGTTCGTGCTGGTGACGTTGCGGCAGAAGCTGTTCAGCCTGCGCGGGGCGATGACCGTCGAGCAGGAGGGGAAGCCGCTGGCGACCATCCGGCGCAAGCGGCTGTCCCTGCTGCGGAACCACTTCCGGGTCAGCCTCGCCGAGGGGACGGAGCTCGATGTGAGCGGACGGATCCTGGACCGGGAGTTCGTCGTGGAGTACGAGGGCGAACTCCTGGCCCACATCTCGCGGCGGTGGCTGACACTCCGGGACACCTACGGCGTGGACGTGGTCCGCGAGGACGCCGACGCCGCGCTGCTCATCGCCGTCGCGGTGTGCGTGATCAGGATGGCGGAGCGGGAACGCGAGGAGGACTGAGCCGCCGGGCTCAGTCCCGCGGCCGTTCCGGGACCGGCAGCCCCAGCCGCCGGTCCTTCAGCGCCGGGAAGACCTCGCGGGTGGACTCCACCTTCGCGGGGTCGAGGTCCACGGTGAGCACCTCCTCGCCGGGGCCGGCCTCCGCGAGGGTCTCGCCCCAGGGGTCGACGACGATGCTGTGCCCGGCCTGCTCCACTCCGGCGTGCGTCCCCGCGGTGCCGCAGGCCAGGACGTACGCCTGGTTCTCGACGGCGCGGGCGCGGGCCAGCAGGGTCCAGTGGTCGCGCCGGCGGGCCGGCCAGCCCGCCGGGATCACCAGCGCCTGCGCGCCCGCGTCGGTGAGCCCCCGGAAGAGTTCGGGGAAGCGCAGGTCGTAGCAGGTGGCGAGGCCGAGGGTGAGCCCGCCGGGGACGGGGACCGTGACGAGGTCGCGGCCGGCGCCCATCATGACCGCCTCGCCCTTGTCGAAGCCGAAGCGGTGGATCTTGCGGTAGGCGGCGGCGAGCCCGCCCGTGGGGGAGATGACCAGGGACGTGTTGTAGAGGGTGCCGTCGGCGGCCTTCTCGACGACGGAGCCGGCGTGCAGCCACACCCCGGCGTCCTTCGCCGCCTCGGCCATCACCTGGAAGGTCGGCCCGTCCGGCTTCTCGGCCTCGTCCTCGAACTGCTGGTACGCGAAGGCCCCGACGGGCCACAGCTCGGGGAGGACCACCAGGTCCGCACCCCTCTGCGCGCGCACCAGGGAGGCGACGCGACGCCGGCGGGAGTCCACCGATTCATCCGGTTCTACCGAGATCTGCACGAGGGAGGCGCGCACACTACCACCGTCCTGGCATTCGAGTCGTCAACACGGCCTACGATCGTCACACGAAAGCACTGCCGGGGTGCCTTCCGGCAGCGTACTGTGCCTATCCGGGGGCCACCCCCGGACCCCACCAGCGCTGCCAGTCCAGTTTGCCCGCGTACGACCGCCGAGGGGTCCCGTGACCGTCCATCCCAGCCTGCAGAACTACGCCGATGCCTGGACCCACGCAGTCGAAGCGATAGCCGAGCTGGTGCAGCCGCTCGTCGAGGGCGAGTGGAACCGTGCCACACCGTGCCCGGGCTGGTCGGTGCGCGACATCGTCTCGCATGTCATCGGCATGGAGTGCGAGATGCTCGGCGACCCCCGCCCCATCCACTCGCTGCCCCGTGATCTCTACCACGTCCAGAGCGAGTTCGCCCGGTACATGGAGATGCAGGTCGACGTGCGCCGGCACCACACCGCGCCGGAGATGACCTCCGAGCTGGAGTACGTGCTGATCCGCCGGGCCCGTCAGCTCCGCAACGAGAGCCGGACGCCGGACACGGCGGTCCGCGCCCCGCTGGGCACCGAGCAGACCCTGGAAGTCGCCTACCGCAAGCGCGCGTTCGACACCTGGGTGCACGAGCAGGACCTGCGGGTGGCGCTCAACGCGCCCGGCAACCTCGACTCCCCGGGCGCCTACGTCGCCCGTGACTTCCTGATCGAGGCGCTGCCGAAGGTCGTCGCCAAGGACGCGGGCGCCCCCGCGCAGTCGGCGGTCGTCTTCGACGTGAGCGGTCCCGTCGAGTTCCTGCGGACGGTCCGGGTGGACGCGGAGGGCCGCGGCACGGTGGACGGTTCGCCGTCGCTGGGCCCGCTGGTGACGCTGGCCACCGACTGGGAGACGTTCTACCGGCTGGCCTGCGGCCGGGTCCGGCCCGCCGCGGTGGCGGACCGGGTCAAGGTGGACGGCGACACGGAGCTGGCCGAGGCGATCCTGCGGGTGCTGGCGGTCACCCCGTAGCGACCCGGCGGCCGAGGCCCCGGGCCCTCACGCCCGGTACCCCGCACGTTCGACGCCCCCGCACCTCGCACGTTCGACGCCCCCGCGCCGGGTGCGCATGACCGGGATCCCCGCGCCGGGTGCGCGCACGGCCGGATCCTCACGCCGGTGCGCGAACGGCCGGGATTCTCACGCCGGTACGTGCACGGCCTCCACACGGCTCGCGACCAGGCGCTCCCGCTCCCGGCGCGCGGTGCGGGAGCGCAGCCGCAGGATCTGGGTGACGCCGAGCGCCTGGAGGACGAAGACGGACGTGAAGGCGATCCGGTAGTTGTCGCCCGTCGCGTCCAGCAGGACGCCGACCGCGAACAGCGTGGTCATCGAGGCGACGAAGCCGCCCATGTTGACGATGCCGGACGCGGTGCCCTGCCGCTCGGGCGGGTTGGCCGGGCGGGCGAAGTCGAAGCCGATCATCGACGCGGGGCCGCATGCCCCGAGGACGGCGCACAGGGTGATCAGCAGCCACATCGGCGCCTCGTCGCCCGGGTAGGCGATGGTCGCGGCCCACAGCAGCGCGCTCGCGCCGATGGTGCCGAGCGCCAGCGGCGCGCGGGCGGCGTGGTGGCGGGCGATGATCTGGCCGTAGACGAGGCCGACGACCATGTTGGAGGCCACCACGAGGGTCAGCAGCGCGCCGGCGGTCTCGCGGGTGAGGTGCTGTGCCTCGACGAGGAAGGGCATCCCCCAGAGCAGCAGGAACACCATCGCGGGGAACTGGGTGGTGAAGTGCACCCACATCCCCAGCCGGGTGCCGGGTTCGCGCCAGGACGCGGCGATCTGACGCCGCACGAAGGCCGTGCCCCGGTGGTGCACGGGAGGCGGCTCGTGGCCCTCGGGATGGTCCTTGAGGAAGAGCACCAGCAGGACGAGGACGACCAGTCCCGCGGCGGAGCTGCCGGCGAACGTCGCGGTCCATCCGAGGCCGTGCAGCATGCGGGCGATCAGCAGCGTGGAGACCAGGTTGCCCGCCATGCCGAACAGGGCGGCGACCTGGGCCACCAGGGGGCCCTTGCGCACCGGGAACCAGCGGGCGCCGAGGCGCAGCACGCTGATGAAGGTCATGGCGTCGCCGCAGCCGAGCAGGGCCCGGGAGGCGAGCGCCATGCCGTAGGAGGGCGACAGCGCGAAGCCGAGCTGGCCGACGGTGAACAGTACGACGCCGAGGGTGAGGACCTTCTTGGTGCCGAGCCGGTCGACCATCAGCCCGACGGGTATCTGCATGCCCGCGTAGACGAGGAGCTGGAGGATGGAGAAGGTGGACAGGGCCGAGGCGTTGACGTCGAAGCGGTCGGCGGCGTCCAGTCCGGCGACCCCGAGCGAGGTCCGGAAGATGACGGCGACGAAGTAGACGGCGACGCCGATGCCCCAGATCGCGGCGGCCCGCCGGCCGCCGGGGGGATCGCCGGGCAGCGAGACCCCGTGGGAGGAGGCGCTCACCGGTCCTCACCGCGGACCAGGTCCTTGACCCGGCCGAGGTGGCGGCGCACGCAGCCGGCCGCGCCGTCGGCGTCGCCGGCCCGGATCCGGTCGAGGATCTCGCCGTGCTCCGCGTAGTTGCGGGTCACCCGGTCGGGGAGGGCCTGCATGATGGCGACGCCCATGCGGAGCTGGCGGTCGCGCAGTTGGTCGTAGAGCTTGGAGAGGATCTCGTTCCCGGCGTGGCGGACGATCTCGGCGTGGAAGCAGCGGTCGCTGACGGCGAAGGCGGCCAGGTCGCCCGCGTCGAGGTGGCGGCGCTGCTCGTCGAGCAGTTCCTCCAGCCGGGCGATCAGCCGGGCGGGGGCGGGCACGGCCTTGCGGACGGCGAACTCCTCGACCAGCAGCCGGGTTTCCACCACGTCCGCGATCTCCTGCGCGGAGACGGCGAGCACCAGGGCGCCCTTCTTGGGGTAGAGCTTGATCAGCCCCTCGACCTCCAGCTTGAGCAGCGCCTCCCGGACCGGGGTGCGCGAGACGCCCACGGCGTCGGCCAGTTCGCCCTCGGTGAGCAGGGTGCCGCCCTCGTACTCGCGGTCGAGCACGGCCTGCTTGATGTGCGCGTAGACGCGTTCGGCGGCGGGTGGCTGCTTGGTGGGAGCGGTGGCCGGGGCAGGGGCTGGAGCAGGCATGCACACAGCATAGATACAACAGACTTCAACCAGAAAGCCCCGTCCGCGATGCGGACGGGGCTCTCCGGCAGCGGTGCTCTCCCGCCGGAGCGGGAGACCACCGGACGCTCAAGAGGCCCGGGCCTCCCGGCGTTTCACGTGAAACAGGACAGGGCGGACGTCACGCCCAGGTGATCAGCCGCTTGGGCTGCTCCAGGACCGCCGCCACATCGGCGAGGACCTTGGAGCCCAGCTCGCCGTCGACCAGGCGGTGGTCGAAGGAGAGCGCGAGCGTGGTGACCTGCCGCGGCTTGACCTTGCCCTTGTGGACCCACGGCTGGAGCTTGATCGCACCGACCGCGAGGATGGCGGACTCGCCCGGGTTGAGGATGGGCGTGCCCGTGTCGACGCCGAAGACGCCGACATTGGTGATGGTCACCGTGCCGCCCTGCATCGCCGCCGGGGTGGTCTTGCCCTCGCGGGCGGTGGCGACCAGGTCGCCGAGCGCGGCGGCCAGTTCGGGCAGGGTCTTGTCGTGCGCGTCCTTGATGTTCGGCACGATCAGACCGCGCGGGGTGGCCGCGGCGATGCCCAGGTTCACATAGTGCTTCTGGACGATCTCCTGGGCGGCCTCGTCCCAGGACGCGTTGATCCCCGGGTTGCGCTTGATGGCGACCAGCAGGGCCTTGGCGATCAGCAGCAGCGGGTTGACCCGCAGCCCCGCCATGTCCTTGTCGGCCTTCAGCTCCTCGACGAGCTTCATGGTGCGGGTCACGTCGAGGGTGACGAACTCGGTGACGTGCGGCGCGGTGAACGCGCTGCCCACCATCGCCGCCGCCGTCGCCTTGCGCACGCCCTTGATCGGGACGCGGGTCTCGCGGGCGCCGGGCGCGACGGGCTCGGCCGCCACCGCCACCGGCACCGCGGCGGGCGCGGGCTCCGCGGCCGCCGGCGCGGGAGCCGGGGCCGCCGCTGCGTGGACGTCCTCCCGGGTGATGATCCCGTCGGGACCGGTCGGCGTCACCGTGGCCAGGTCGATGCCCAGGTCCTTGGCGAGCTTGCGGACCGGCGGCTTCGCCAGCGGACGGGTGTCCGCCGCGGTGCCGTGGCCGTTCATCTCGGCCTGGATCGCGACGGCGGCCTGCTCCGGCACGGCGGCCGTCTGCTTGCGCGGCCGGCGCTTGGTGGAGGACTCGGCGACGCCGTAGCCGACGAGCACGGGCTGACGGCCCTTCGGCTTCTCCTCCTCCTCGACGGCGGGCGCGGGCTCCGCGGCGGCCACGGGCTCGGGGGCCGGGGCCTGGTCGGCGGGGGCCGACCCGGGCGCCACGTCGATCGTGATGATCGACGTGCCGACGTCCACGGTGGTCCCCTCCTCGAAGCGGAGCTCGTGGACGACGCCGTCGTACGGGATCGGCAGCTCGACGGCCGCCTTCGCCGTCTCGACCTCGCACACGACCTGGCCGTCGGTGACGGTGTCACCGGGCTGGACGTACCACTTGAGGATCTCGGCCTCGGTGAGTCCCTCGCCCACGTCGGGCATCTTGAACTCGCGGAAACGCAGGGAAGTGTCTGCGGTCATGGTCACGGCACCCCTCAGTACGCGAGCGAGCGGTCGACGGCGTCCAGCACCCGGTCCAGTCCCGGAAGGTACTCCTCCTCCAGGCGGGCCGGCGGGTACGGGGCATGGAATCCGCCGACCCTGAGCACCGGGGCCTCCAGGTGGTAGAAGCAGCGCTCGGTGATGCGCGCCGCGACCTCCGCACCGGAGCCGTAGAAGACCGGGGCCTCGTGCACCACGACCAGCCGCCGGGTCTTCTCGACCGAGGTCTGGATGGTGTCGAAGTCGATCGGCGACATCGACCGGAGGTCCACGACCTCGATCGACTTGCCCTCCTCCTGGGCGGCCGCGGCGGCCTCCAGGCAGACCTTCACCATCGGGCCGTAGGCCGCCAGGGTGAGGTCGGCGCCCTCCCGGGCGACGCGCGCCGTGTGCAGGGGGCCGGGGATGGCCTCGGTGTCGACCTCGCCCTTGTCCCAGTAGCGGCGCTTCGGCTCGAAGAAGATCACCGGGTCGTCGCTCTGGATGGCCTGCTGGAGCATCCAGTAGGCGTCGGAGGCGTTGGAGGGGGAGACCACCTTGAGGCCCGCGACATGCGCGAAGAGCGCCTCGGGGGACTCGGAGTGGTGCTCGACCGCGCCGATGCCGCCGCCGTAGGGGATGCGCACGACGACGGGCAGCTTGATCTTGCCGAGCGCCCTGGCGTGCATCTTGGCGAGCTGGGTGACGATCTGGTCGTACGCCGGGAAGACGAACCCGTCGAACTGGATCTCCACCACGGGCCGGTAGCCGCGCAGCGCCAGACCGATCGCGGTGCCGACGATGCCGGACTCGGCCAGCGGGGTGTCGATGACCCGGTCCTCGCCGAAGTCCTTCTGGAGGCCGTCGGTGATACGGAAGACGCCGCCGAGCTTGCCGACGTCCTCACCCATGATCAGGACCTTGGGGTCCGTCTCCAGGGCCTTGCGCAGCGACTCGTTGAGCGCCTTGGCGAGAGGGAGTTTCTGTGCGGCCATGGCTTACTTGCCCTCCTCGGCGAACGACGCCTGGTAGGCGGCGAACTCGGCGCGCTCCTCGTCGACGAGCGCGTGGCCGTCGGCGTAGATGTGGTCGAACATCGCCATGTCCTCGGGGTCGGGCATGGCCCGCACGGCCTCGCGCACGCGCTTGGCGAGGGCGTCGCTCTCCTCGTCCAGGGCGGTGAAGAAGGCGGCGTCCGCGTGGCCCTCGTTCTCCAGGTAGGTGCGCAGGCGCTGGATCGGGTCCTTCGCCTCCCACGCCTGCCGCTCGTCGTCGTGGCGGTACTTGGTGGGGTCGTCCGAGGTGGTGTGGGCGCCCATCCGGTAGGTGAACGCCTCGACCAGGGTCGGGCCCTCGCCGCGGCGGGCGCGCTCCAGCGCCGACCGGGTCACGGCCAGGCAGGCGAGCACGTCGTTGCCGTCGACGCGGACGCCGGGGAAGCCGAAGCCCTGCGCGCGCTGGTAGAGCGGCACCCGGGTCTGCTTCTCGGTGGGCTCGGAGATCGCCCACTGGTTGTTCTGGCAGAAGAACACGACCGGGGCGTTGTAGACCGCGGAGAAGGTGAAGGACTCGGCCACGTCGCCCTGGCTGGAGGCGCCGTCGCCGAAGTACGCGATCACGGCGGAGTCCGCGCCGTCCTTGGCCACGCCCATCGCGTAGCCGGTGGCGTGCAGCGTCTGCGAGCCGATGACGATCGTGTACAGGTGGAAGTTGTTGGTGCTCGGGTCCCAGCCGCCGTGGTTCACGCCGCGGAACATGCCGAGCAGGTTCGTCGGGTCGACCCCGCGGCACCAGGCGACGCCGTGCTCGCGGTAGGTCGGGAAGACGTAGTCGTCGTCGCGCAGGGCGCGTCCCGAGCCGATCTGGGCGGCCTCCTGGCCGAGCAGCGAGGCCCACAGGCCGAGTTCGCCCTGGCGCTGGAGGGCGGTGGCCTCCCCGTCGAAGCGGCGGGTCAGCACCATGTCCCGGTACAGCCCGCGCAGCTCGTCCGCGCTCAGGTCGATGGCGTATTCCGGATGCTCGACGCGGACGCCCTCGGGCGTCAGCAGCTGTACGAGCTGGGGCTCGGAACTCTGTGGCTTTCCGGCTGCGCTTGCGCGCTTGCTGCTGCGTCGCGGTTTGCGCGCGGCAGTGCTCTCCACGGTCACGTGCGTGCTCCTCCGTCGGTCCGGCCCCCGGGGTCCGCCGGTGAGGCCAGTGCGGCTCGCCCGATGTCCGGTCCGCGCACGGGGTGTGTGCGGCAGGCCGGACGTCAGGCGTGACAGGTGCCCCGGCGAACACCCTGTCATAGGCACGTTACCCAGTGGGGAGCATTACTGCGAAACCCCATTTGACCTGCGATTTTGCTTGGATTTCCAAGTAAATCGAGAGATAGGGGAACAACCACTGGTCACAGCCCTGCGGGCCGCCGGAACAGGGGGCACGTTATATGGCGCACCCCGGGCACGGGAAGAGTCGATGTGTGAGACTGCCCGCGTGCGCGAAGAAGGAAAAATCACCGTATTCCTGGTCGACGACCACGAGGTAGTGCGCCGCGGCGTCCATGAGCTGCTCTCCGGGGAGGCCGACATCGAGGTCGTCGGCGAGGCGGGTACGGCGGCAGACGCCCTGGTCAGGATCGTGGCGACCGCCCCGGACGTGGCCGTCCTCGACGTCCGGCTGCCCGACGGGAGCGGGGTGGAGGTGTGCCGCGAGATCCGTTCGCAGAACGAGAACATCGCGTGCCTGATGCTCACCTCCTTCGCCGACGACGAGGCGCTCTTCGACGCGATCATGGCGGGTGCCTCGGGCTACGTCCTGAAGGCGATCCGGGGCAACGAGCTGCTGACCGCGGTACGGGACGTCGCCGCCGGCAGGTCGCTGCTGGACCCGGTGGCCACCGCGCGTGTCCTGGAGCGCCTGCGGGACGGCAACAAGCCCCGCGGCGACGACCTCCTGGCCCATCTGACCGACCAGGAGCGGCGGATCCTGGACCTGATCGGCGAGGGGCTGACGAACCGGGCCATCGGCGAGCGGCTGCATCTCGCCGAGAAGACCATCAAGAACTACGTCTCCAGCCTGCTCTCCAAGCTGGGCATGGAGCGCCGCTCGCAGGCGGCGGCCTATGTGGCGCGACGCCAGGTGGAGCGCGAGCGCGACGGGGCCTGAGCGGCGGGGCGGGGCGGGGCCCGAGCACCGGGCCGCGGCGGGGGCCGGCGCGGGGCGGCGAAGGCCTGAACACCGGGCGCGAGGGGCTGACGCGGGGCGGCGACGGGGCCCGGCGCGGGGGCCGCGAGGGCCCGGCGTCAGCGGAGGCACCCCGCGCGGCATCACCCGTTCGGGCGGCGCGCGGCGGCCCCGCGCACGCCGCCGGGAGCGGTGTGCGGGACTTTCGGCCCGGCCGGGATCGGGTCGGGATGCCCTTCTGCCGACCCCTCCCGGTGGCGGACAGTGGAGGTCATGTCCACCGACGAACGCCGTGCCATCGAGCTGCTCACCCGGGTCTGCTACGGGCGACTGGCCACCAGCATGCGCGCGATGCCCTTCGTCGCGCCCGCCCGCCACATCGTGGCCGGCGGCACCGTGCTGCTGCGTATGCACGGCGGATTCGACTACCACCACGCCTGCAACGGCAGCGTGGTGGCCTACGGGGCCGACAATCTGAACACCGGCGCGGCGGCCCTCTGGTCGGTGCAGTTCACCGGTACCGCCCGGATCGCGGAGCCGACCGAGGAGCAGGTGCGGGAGTTCGGCGCCCGCCCGCACCGGATCGACGGCCAGGACTTCCGGCCGGTCTACCTCCGCATCGACCCGCACTTCGTGACCGTGCACACCATGGACTATTTCGAAGAGCATCCATGACGACACGCTGAGTGATCTAACATCTGACAGGTGCCGCGCTCATCTGTTAATGATCCGCCCCTTGTTCCGCTGCTGCGTCGCTACCCGGACGTGGGCGAACCGCTTTCCTGCCGTCCGGTCGCCCTGGGGCTCCTGAACCGCGGTTACCGCCTCGCCACCACCCGCGGGGCCTACTTCCTCAAGCACCATCTCGACGGCGACCACGACGCCATCGCCCGCCAGCACCGGGCCACCCGCCGCCTCCACGCCCTCGGGGTGCCCGTCGCCCCGCCGGTGGAGGACACCGCCGGGTCGACCGTCGCCGTCATCGGCGGCCGCTGCTACGCGCTCCACCCGTGGATCGACGGTCGCCACCGCGACGGGGCACAGCTCACCGCCGGCCAGTCCCGGCGCCTCGGCTCGCTGCTCGGCACGGTGCACACCCGCCTCGCCCAGGTCATGGACCCGGCCGAGCGGCCCGAGGGCCCCGACGCGTACGCCGGCGCGGATCCCGAGGAGACCTTCACCCTGATCGAGTCCCTGCTGCGGCTGGCCCGCGCCGCCAGGCCCCGCGACTCCTTCGACACCCTCGCCGAGCACCGGCTGCTGCAACGCCGCGCCCTGCTGGAGGAACACGCGGACCGGCGCCCGCCACCGGGCCGGGCGGGCGGCTGGGTGCACGGCGACTTCCACCCGCTGAACCTGCTCTACCGGGGCGCGGAACCGGCCGCGATCGTCGACTGGGACCGGCTCGGCGTGCAGCCCCGGGCGGAGGAGGCGGTGCGGGCGGCGGCCATCTTCTTCGTCCAGCCCGCGGGGCAGCTCGACCTGCCGAAGGTGCGGGCCTACGCGCGGGCCTACCGCCGGGCGGCCGGAGCGGACGCGGCGGAGATGGCCGCCGCGGCCCACCGGGTGTGGTGGGAACGCCTCAACGACTTCTGGATACTGCGCTGGCGCTACGAGCTCGACGACCGAAGGGCCGACCCGCAGTTTCCCGCGGTGTCGGCCCTGGTGGTCTGGTGGACCCGCGAGTACGACGCCGTGCGCGACGCGTTCGCGGGCTGAGCGGCCGGCCCTCGGGGCCGGCGCGGATCCGCGCGGCCGGTCAGCCCGCGTCCGGGTCGCCCGACGAGCCGGCGGTGCCGCCCGCCGAACCGCCGCCGGGAGGACCGCTCGTCTCGGCGGGCGGGTCCGAGGGCTCGGACGGCTGGGAGGTCTCCGGCGGGTCGCTCGGCTCGGTCGGCTTGGTGGCCGTCGGCCTGTCCGAGGGCGAGGGCGTGATGCTGGGCGTGAACGACGGCGTCGACGACGGGGTCCAGGACGGCTGGTCGTCACCGCCCGTGCCGGTGCCCGGGTCCTCGGAGGGCTCGGTGGCGTCGTCCGACGGCTCGGGCGCGTCCTCGCTCTGCGTCGGCGACGGGGAGACGGACGGCTTGTCCGAAGGTGTGCCGCCGGGGCTGCCCGCCCGGTCCAGCGCGAAGGCGATGCCCGCGACGACCGCGATCACGGCGAGCGCGGCCATCAGCCACATCCTGCCCCGGCCGGACCGCCCGCCGCCGCCGTGGCCGCCGTCGTAGGCGCCGTCGTGCGGGTTGACCGGGGGCAGGATCGGGCCCTGGGAGGTCTCGCCGTGGACGGGGTGGACGGCGGTCGCGCCGGTCATCCCCGCCGGGGGCGTCCCGCCGGTGTCGTAGACGTCCACCGGACCGGTGCTCCACACGCCGGTGTGGCCGCCCTGCTGCTGCAGCATCTGCAGGGCGTACTGGACCAGCCCGCGCATCTCCTCGGCGCTCTGGAAACGGTCGTCCGGGTCCTTGGCGAGCGAGCGCATCACCAGCCCGTCGAGCTCCGGGGGCACCGCGTGGGAGACCTCGGACGGCGGGACGGGGATGTCCTGGACGTGCTGGTAGACGACCGAGAGCGGCGTCTCACCGGTGAACGGGGGCCGCAGCGCGAGCAGTTCGTAGAGCAGGCAGCCCGTCGCGTACAGGTCGGACCGGTGGTCGACGGCCTTGCCGAGCGCCTGCTCGGGGGAGAGGTACTGGGGCGTGCCCATGACCATGCCGGTCTGCGTCATGGTCGACTGCGCGCCGTGCAGGGCACGGGCGATGCCGAAGTCCATCACCTTCACGGCACCGGAGTTGGTGATGATGACGTTGGCCGGCTTGATGTCACGGTGCACGATGCCGTGCTGGTGCGAGTAGGCGAGCGCCTCCAGCACACCGGAGACGATGATCAGCGCCTGCTCGGGCGGCGGCGCCTCGGCGTTGAGCAGCAGATCCCGGATCGTGCGGCCCTCGACGAGCTCCATCACGATGTAGGGGACGGTCTGGCTGCCGACGACGTCCTCGCCGGAGTCGTAGACGGCGACCACCGCGTGGTGGTTGAGCCCGGCGACCGACTGGGCCTCACGCGTGAACCGGGCCTTGGACACCGGGTCCTCGGCGAGGTCCGCGCGCAGCAGCTTGACCGCGACGGTACGGCCGAGCCGTACGTCCTCCGCCGCGAACACCTCGGCCATGCCGCCGCGTCCGAGGCGGTGCGTCAGCCGGTAGCGGCCGTCGCCGACCAGACCGCCGGCGCCCCAGTTCTCCGACGACTCCGGCACACCGCCGCCTGCTTCGGATTCGGGTGCCATCAGTCCTCGCCGTCGTATCTGTCCGCGTGCGTACCGCGCGCCGCGGGGTGAGCCATGCCCTCGGGGTCCTGTGTCACGTCACGCTACAGCCTTCACGCGGCCTGCCGGATTCGAAGGAGACCGGCCATCAAACCCGTACGCGCGCACCCCGCGCAAATTCCATGCTGTTCCTGTAACGCTTCTGGGACGGTTGCTGTGCGTACGGTCACGGAACGGGCACCTGGCTTGACGTGTCGGTGCCCTGGGGCAGACTTGGGCCGTAAATCCGGATCGGCCGCGGTCAGCGCGCGCACAGGGGGATGCACGAATGAGCCACGACGGCGCACAGGGCCGCTATGCCGGCGGTTCCGTCGCAGGCGGCCGGTACCAGCTCCGGGACCTGCTCGGCGAAGGCGGTATGGCCTCGGTGTACCTGGCGTACGACAGTGCGCTGGACCGCCAGGTCGCCATCAAGACCCTCCACACGGAGCTGGGGCGCGAGCAGTCCTTCCGGGAGCGTTTCCGCCGCGAGGCGCAGGCCGTCGCCAAGCTCTCGCACACCAACATCGTCTCGGTCTTCGACACCGGCGAGGACGAGCTCGACGGCGCGCTGATGCCGTACATCGTCATGGAGTACGTGGAGGGCCGCCCGCTCGGCTCGGTGCTCGCCGAGGACATCCAGCACTACGGCGCGATGCCCGCGGACAAGGCGCTGAAGGTGACGGCCGACGTGCTGGCCGCGCTGGAGACCAGCCACGAGATGGGCCTGGTCCACCGCGACATCAAGCCCGGCAACGTGATGATGACCAAGCGCGGCGTCGTCAAGGTCATGGACTTCGGCATCGCGCGCGCCATGCAGTCCGGTGTCACCTCGATGACGCAGACCGGCATGGTCGTCGGCACCCCGCAGTACCTGTCGCCCGAGCAGGCCCTCGGCCGCGGTGTGGACGCCCGCTCCGACCTGTACTCGGTCGGCATCATGCTCTTCCAGCTCCTCACCGGCCGGCTCCCGTTCGACGCAGACTCGCCGCTGGCCATCGCGTACGCGCATGTGCAGGAGGAGCCGGTCGCCCCGTCGTCCATCAACCGCTCCGTCACCCCCGCGATGGACGCGCTGGTCGCCCGCGCCCTCAAGAAGAACCCGAACGAGCGGTTCCCCAGCGCCGCCGCGATGCGCGACGAGTGCGCGCGGGTGGCCGGCGCGGGGCAGACGGGCGCGCCCGTCATCATCGGCGGCGCCTCCCCGGCGAACAGCGGCTCCGGGGTCGGCTCGGCCGTCTTCCCGCCGCTCGACTCCATGCCCCCGGGGCCGCAGAGCCTCCAGACGCCCTACCAGCCGGGTCCGTACGGGGCGCCCACGCCCGCCCCGGCGCCGCACTACGGCTACCCGACGCCCGCCCCGGCGTACCAGGCGCCCGGTCCGGTCGCGCAGACCCCGCCGCCGTACACGATGTCGCCCTCGACGGCCTCGCATCACGGTGGCGGCGGTGGCGGCGGCGGGAAGCGGAACATGCCGGTGATCGTCGGCTCCATCGCGGTGGCGCTGCTCGCCATCGGCGGCCTGATCACCGTGATCTCCATGAAGGGCGACGACAAGAAGGAAGCGGGCGGCGGGGGCGGCAGCGGCGACCCGACGACCAGCGAGTCGCAGCAGGCCGACTTCAAGGGCCCGGAGCGCAACCGGACGATCGACAAGACGAAGTGCTCCGACGCCTCCGAGGGCTACGACGACCCCTCCAAGGTGCAGGCGCCGGACTTCGTCTACAAGGACATCCTGTCGGTCAAGGAGTGCGCGGCGACCAAGGGCTGGAAGATCAACGTCAAGGAAGTGCCCAACGCCCAGTGGGGCAAGGACATCGTGATCACCCAGTTCCCGGGCGCCGACGTGGAGGTCTCCGAGGACAACGCGACCTTCGACCTCGAGATCTCCACCGGCTATTCGGAGTAGTCCCGCACGCGGGCACCGCTTCCCGTGGCACGGCCCGGCACGCACCCGCGTGCCGGGCCGGCGCGCGTTCCCGGCCCCGGGCGCCCGTACGTAATGCCGGTTCCGCCCCGCTGTGTGAGTCTTGGTCCGTTGCTCGGCTTCGTTGCGGCTCGGTACGGGAGGGGCCCTCCGGTGACTCCACACCTCCATGCGCGGTGCGCGCTGACCCTCGCCTCACTGCTGCTCCTCTCGGCCCCCCTCGCCCCCGCGGCGTACGCGGAGGAGCACACGGGCAGCCCCCGCCCCTCGCCGAGCACGGCCGCGCCGTCCCCCTCCGCGTCGCCCTCGCTGGCGGGGCGCCAGGCCGGCGAGGGCCGCCCGCGCCCCGGCCGGTCGCTGACGGCCGCGCCGACGGGTCCCGACGGCAGCGCCGAGCCCTCCGCCCGCCGGCCGGACGACGCCTCCCCGCGGACGTCCGCACGCCCGTCCCGGCCCGCCGCCCGTCCTCCGCTGGAGGCGTCGGACGCCGCGCGCAGCGACGAGGCGGAGGAGGACGCCCCTCTCGCGGACGACGAGGCGCCCGCGGGCGAGACGCCGCCCTCCTCGGCGGGCGCGGTGCCGCCGTCGGCACCGGCGAGCGGCCGGGCGACCGCCTCCGACCAGGGGGATCAGGCACTTCCGGCCCCGGTGGCGCACCAGATCTCACCGCTGTCGCTGGGCGTCGGGCTGGCCCTGATGGGCCTCGGTGTGGGCTTCCTGGGCATCCGGCTGCGCCGCCGCTGAGAGCGGCGTCCTCCTTGAGACGGACCCGGCAGGTCCGTCGGCAGACGGTTCCCACGACCCGGCATACCCGGTATACATACTGAGTATGTCCATCCGTCACGGGCTTCTCGCCCTCCTCGAACCGGGTGCGCGGTACGGCTCGCAGCTTCGCTCCGAGTTCGAGTCGCGCACCGGTGCCACCTGGCCGCTGAACGTCGGCCAGGTCTACACGACCCTCAACCGCCTGGAACGTGACGGCATGGTCACCCAGGACGGGGAGGACGAGGCCGGGCACGCGCTGTACGCCATCACCGAGCAGGGCCGGACCGAGCTGAGGAACTGGTTCGCCACCCCGGTGGACCGCAGCAGCCCGCCCCGCGACGAACTGGCCATCAAGCTCGCCATGGCGGTGGGCACGCCCGGCGTGGACATCCGCCAGGTCATCCAGTCCCAGCGCCATCACACCGTGAAGGCCATGCAGGACTACACCCGGCTCAAGTCGCAGGCGCTCGCCTCCATCGAGAGCGGCGGGTCGACCGAGCGCGACGACGTGGCGTGGCTGCTGGTGCTGGAGCAGCTCATCTTCCAGACCGAGGCCGAGGCGCGCTGGCTCGACCACTGCGAGGTGCGTCTGATCCGGCTCTCCGCGGCCACCGGGCGGACCGCCGCGACCGCCCGGCCGGCGTCCGGGGAGCAGCCCACCGCCCCGGCGGCGACGGGCCCGTCCGGGCGGTCCCGGGCGTGACCGGCAGCGCCCGTCCCACCTGGGCCGGGGCCTTCGGCCGCCGGCCCGGCGGCCCTCCGGGGCCGCGGCTCCCGATCCGGCTCTGACCCGCGTCCCGCGCGCTGGGACGGCGCACCGGCCCCGGCGCACAAGGCCCCGGGCCCGGTGGTGCGGCGCGCCGGACGCCACCCGCGGCCGAGGCCGCGACGCCGCCTGGGAGGCGGCAGCCGCCCGTCGGGGCCGCACCGGCCCGTGACGGGCGCCGCGGGCCCGGCGACAGACCTTCCAGACCTCGCGCACCCGCTCGTGCGCACGCATCCGCTCCAAGGGGGGAACCCACCCATGTCCGAACACCCGTCACCACAGTCACAGCAGCAACACCAGTCCCAGCAGCCCGTGCTCCAGCTCAAGGAGCTCACCCGTGTCCACGGCAGCGGCGCCACCGAGGTGCACGCGCTGCGCGGGATCAACCTCGACGTCTTCCCGGGGGAACTCGTCGCCGTCATGGGCCCGTCCGGCTCCGGCAAGTCCACGCTCCTCACCATCGCCGGCGGCCTCGACACCCCCAGCTCCGGGCAGGTGATCGTCGAGAACACCGACATCACCGCCGCCGACCGCAAGACCCTCGCCGCGCTGCGCCGCCGCAGCATCGGCTACGTCTTCCAGGACTACAACCTCATCCCCGCCCTCACCGCGGCGGAGAACATCGCCCTCCCCCGGGAGCTGG
This sequence comes from Streptomyces zhihengii, assembly GCF_016919245.1. Taxonomy (NCBI): domain Bacteria; kingdom Bacillati; phylum Actinomycetota; class Actinomycetes; order Kitasatosporales; family Streptomycetaceae; genus Streptomyces; species Streptomyces zhihengii. The sequence goes on from NZ_JAFEJA010000001.1 coordinate 4,084,076, forward strand.
ACGGCACCTCGGCCCGCAAGGCGCGCACCGAGGCCGTGGCCGCGCTCGAGGAGATGGAGCTCGGGCACCTCGCCGACCGCTTCCCCGACGAGATGTCCGGCGGCCAGCAGCAGCGGGTCGCCATCGCCCGGGCCCTGGTGGGCGACCGCCGGCTCGTCCTCGCCGACGAGCCGACCGGCGCGCTCGACTCCGAGACCGGCGAATCGGTCCTGGCCCTGCTGCGGGCGCGCTGCGACGCGGGCGCCGCGGGCATCCTCGTCACCCATGAGCCGCGCTTCGCCGCCTGGGCCGACCGCGTGGTCTTCCTCCGCGACGGTGCCGTGGTCGACCAGACCGTACGCAGCGACGCCTCCTCGCTCCTCACCGGCCAGGCGGCCGAGCTGTGAGGACCTGGTACCACTCCTGGCGCGCCGCCATCCGGATCGCGCGCCGTGACGCATGGCGCTCCAAGGGCAGGAGTTTCCTGGTCCTGGCCATGATCGCGCTGCCCATCGTGGGCGTCAGCGCGGCGGACCTGACGGTGCGCAGCGCCGAGCTCTCCACCGAGCAGAGCGTCTCCCGCTCGCTCGGCACGGCGGACGCCCGGCTGACCGACCCGGGCATGGGCGGGGCCCCGGTGCTCCAGTCGCCCGACGGCAACAACTACGCGCCCGCCGAGGACTACGAGGACCAGCCCTTCCCGGACGGCGACACCGACCTCGCCAAGGCGCTGCCCGCGGGCGCGAAGGCCCTTGAGGACCGTCTCTCGCAGGCCAAGCTGCGCACCGCGCACGGGCTGCTGAGCACCGAGATCCGTGAGCTGAAGGCCACGGATCCGATGGTCGAGGGGATGATGCCGCTCGTCGGCGGACGCCTCCCGGAGAAGCCGGGCGAGGTCGCGGCGACCGCCCACTTCCTGGAGGAGAGCGGGCTGAGGATCGGCTCCGCGCTGAGCGCCCGCGGACTCGACCGCGAGTACACGGTCGTCGGCTCCTACGAGCTGCCCGGCGCCCTGGACACCAACCAGGTCAACGCCCTGCCCGGCGCGCTGATCGACCCGCTGGACAAGGCCCTGGTCGCCGACGGCATGCCCGGACTCTCGTCCGACACCACCCTGCTCGCGACCGCCCCCGGCGGTTTCACGTGGAACACCGTGCAGGAGATGAACGCCAAGGGCGCCGTCGTCGAATCGCGCGCCGTGGCCCTCGATCCGCCGGCCGAGTCCGAGGTCCCGCTCTACCAGAAGGAGGGCTGGGGCACCTGGGAGGAGAGCACCGCGGCCAAGGCGGCGGCGCTCGCGGCCGTCGGCACGGTCGTCGGCCTGGCGATGCTGGAGATCTGCCTGCTGGCCGGTCCCGCCTTCGCCGTGGGCGCGCGGCGCTCGCGCCGCCAGCTCGGTCTCGTCGGCGCCAACGGCGGCGACCGGCGCCACATCCGGGCCATCGTCCTGGCGGGCGGTCTGGTCATCGGAGTCGCCGCGGCCGTGGTCGGCACGGTGCTCGGTCTCGCCCTGACGTTCCTGCTCCAGCCGGTGCTGGAGGACGCGATGGGCAAGCGCTTCGGCCACTTCGACGTCCGGCCGCTGGAACTGCTCGGCATCGCGCTGCTCGCCGTGGTGACCGGCCTGCTGGCCGCGATCGTGCCCGCGATCACCTCGTCCCGGCAGTCCGTCCTGGCCTCGCTGACCGGCCGCCGCGGAGTACGCCGCAGCAGCAGGGTGCTGCCCGTCGTCGGCCTCGTCGCGGTGGCCGTCGGCGCGTCGATCGCCCTCTACGGATCGACGATGACGGACCAGTTCGCGATCGTCGCGGGCGGCAGCGCCATCGCCGAGCTGGGCATCGTCGCCCTGACCCCGGCGCTGGTGGGCCTGTTCGGCAAGTTCGGCCGTGTCCTGCCGCTCTCCCCGCGGCTCGCCCTGCGGGACGCGGTCCGCAACCGCGGGCGCACGGCGCCCGCCGTGGCCGCCGTGCTCGCGGCCGTCGCCGGCACCGTGGCCGTGGCCACCTACGCGGCGAGCGACGACGCGCAGCGGAGGGCCGACTACGTGGCGCAGCTTCCGCACGGCGCGGTGTCGGTCATGCTGCCCGAGGCCGGCGGCCGGGAGGCTCCGGCCGTACGGGAGACCGTGCAGCGGCTCATGCCCGTCGACGTACGCGCCGACGTGGACCGGATCAGCGTCGGCAGGGCCTCCTGCTCCCTGTGGGACGACGACAAGGACTGCGGCTACTACGAGGTCGTCGTCCCGAAGCCGAACGAGTGCCCGCTCAACCTCGTCGACCCGGCACGGCCGGAGGAGGACCCGGCGGCCCGGTTCACCAAGGAGGAGCGCCGCAAGCTCGCCGACGACTGGCGCTGCAAGAGCGGGCGCGGGCCCGGGATCATGACCGACGGCGGCCTGCTCGTCGGCGACGAGAAGCTGCTCACCGTGCTGGGCATCGACGACCCGCAGGCCGCCGCGGCCCTCGCGGCCGGCAAGCCCGTCTCCTTCGACCGGCGCCCGGTGGACACCGGAGGTGCCGTCTCGATCCGCCTGGTCACCGACCGGGACGCGGCGGAGAAGGCCGTCAACGCCGGCAAGGACGCCCCGGGCGAGATCAAGCGCCTCGACGTCCACCAGGTCACCGGCGAGCCGAACAGCTACGGCGTGGACCTGATCCTGCCGCCGGCCGCGGCGAAGGCCGCGGGCATGTCGACCGTTCCGTTCGGCGCGTACTACTCCACGGACACCATGCCGAGCAGCGAGCAGCGCCAGAAGCTGGACGGCGAGCTCGACAACACGGGCTCGGACGTCGACCTGGTCGTCGAGGAGGGGTACGTCAGCGAGAACAGCATCATCCTGCTGTCGCTGACCGTCTTCGCCGGCCTGATCACCATCGGCGCCGCCGGTATCGCGACGGGCCTGGCCCAGGCGGACGCCGAGGCGGATCTGAAGACGCTGGCGGCCGTCGGGGCCCCGCCGAGGGTCCGCAGGACACTCAGCGGCTTCCAGTGCGGTGTGGTGGCCCTGATGGGGGTGGTCCTCGGCTCGGCTGCGGGGGTGCTGCCGGCGATCGGGCTGCGGCTGACCGAGCGGCGTCAGCAGCACGACTGGTACCAGCAGGCCCTGGACCAGGGCTGGGGCCCCGGCGGCGTGCCGTTCGTCCCGGTCGTGGTGCCGTGGGCGACGCTGGCCGCGCTGCTGGTCGCCGTGCCGCTGGGCGCCGCCCTGCTGGCCGCCCTGGTCACCCGCTCCCGTGGGGCGCTGGCCCGCCGCGAGGCGAGCTGAGGGCCCAGGGGGACGGCCCCGGAGGCGTCACCGGCGGATTTGTGCCCCCGTGGAAGGGTGGATCACCCTCCCACGGGGGCACACCGTGTGGTGACGCACCTGTACGAGAGAATGGCGGCATGGAGATGCCGAGGAATGAACGGTCGCAGGACACCCCTCACGTTCTCGTCGTGGGACAGGACGGGATGGCGCTCGGCGGCGGTGACGGTGACGACGAGTCGCGCGAGGTCCCGGTGACGGACATGGTCGAACAGCCCGCGAAGGTCATGCGGATCGGCAGCATGATCAAGCAGCTGCTGGAAGAGGTCAGGGCCGCTCCCCTGGACGAGGCGAGCCGGGTCCGGCTCAAGGAGATCCACCGCGGCTCGGTCAAGGAGCTGGAGGACGGCCTCGCCCCCGAGCTCGTCGAGGAACTGGAGCGCCTTTCCCTCCCCTTCACCGACGAGGCCATCCCCTCCGAGGCGGAACTGCGGATCGCGCAGGCCCAGTTGGTGGGCTGGCTCGAAGGGCTCTTCCACGGCATCCAGACCGCGCTGTTCGCCCAGCAGATGGCCGCCCGGGCCCAGTTGGAGCAGATGCGCCGCGCGCTGCCGCCCGGCACGGTGCACGACGAGGAGGGCGGGCAGCACGGTCCCGTGCGCTCCGGTCCCTACCTCTGACCGTCCCGTCCCCTCGTCCCGCCCACCAGGTACGCGGCCGAAGGCCCGGCTCCCTCTCACGGGAGCCGGGCCTTCGGCCTGTGCGGTGCCGGTCGTCACCGGACCGGGCTGCGCGACGTCTGCCGCTCAGGCCGCCCCGGGGGCGACCAGCAGCACCTTGCCCACGTGGGAGCCCTCCTCCAGGGCGCGGTGCCCGTCGGCGGCGTCCTGGAGCGGGACCGTCCGGTCCACCACGGGGCGCACCTGCCCGCCGCCGATGAGCGGCCACACGTGCTCCGTCACCGCGGCGATGATCGCCGCCTTCTCGGCGGGCGGGCGGCCGCGCAGCGATGTCGCCGTCACCGCGGCCCGCTTGGCGAGCAGGGCACCGAGGTTCAGCTCGCCCTTCACCCCGCCCTGCAGGCCGATCACGGCGAGCCGGCCGTTGACGGCCAGCGCGCGGACGTTCCGGTCCAGGTACTTCGCCCCGACGATGTCGAGGATGACGTCGGCTCCCGCGCCGCCGGTCGCCGTGCGGAGCTCCTCGACGAAGTCCTGCTCGCGGTAGTCGATCAGGATGTCGGCACCCAGCTCGGCGCAGCGCGCCAGCTTCCCGGGTCCGCCCGCGGTGACCGCCACCCGTGCCCCGACCGCCTTGCCGAGCTGGACGGCCATCGTGCCGATGCCGCTCGCGCCGCCGTGGACGAGCAGCGTCTCGCCCGGACGCAGGTGCGCGACCATGAACACGTTCGACCAGACCGTCGCCGTCACCTCGGGCAGCGCGGCGGCCGTGACCAGGTCGAGGCCCTGGGGGACCGGCAGCAACTGCCCCACCGGGACGGCGACCTTCTCCGCGTAGCCGCCGCCGGCGAGCAGCGCGCACACCTCGTCGCCCACGGCCCACCCCGAGACCCCGGGCCCCAGCGCGGCGATCCGGCCCGAGCACTCCAGGCCCGGGTACGGGGAGGCGCCGGGCGGCGGGTCGTAGAAGCCCTGCCGTTGCAGCAGATCGGCCCGGTTGACCGCGCTGGCGACGACCTCGACGAGGACTTCCCCCTCGGCGGGGACGGGATCCGGCACCTCGGCCCAGACGAGGGCCTCGGGACCACCTGGTTCGGGAATCGTGATCGCATGCATGGCGGCGAGGCTACTCCCGGCCCCCGGGAGCATGGTCGTTCTCCGCGCGCACGATGGTGATCAGACGGTCCGTGAGCTGCAACGGGCTGGCCGCCGGGTCGTCGTACGGCAGCAGCCGGTGCCCGCGCAGCACGCTCACGACGAGGTCGTCCGTCTCCCGCACACTGCGGCCCACCTCCGCCTTTATGACGGGCCGTTCGATGAGGTCGAGGCCGCTGCCCTGCTGGATCAGGTCCTCCATGACGGTGCCCGCGCTGGGGCTGAGCACGGACAGGCCCAGCAGCCGGCCGGCCGCGCCGGAGCTGGTGATCACGGCATCGGCGCCGGACTGCCGCAGCAGCGGCGCGTTCTCCTCCTCACGGACCGCGGCCACGATCTTCGCCCCGCGGTTGAGCTGGCGCGCGGTGAGCGTGACCAGCACCGCGGTGTCGTCGCGCTGGGGCGCGATGATGATCTGCCGGGCCTTCTGGAGCTCCGCCCGGGTGAGGACGTCGCTGCGGGTGGCGTCGCCGACGACGCCGACGAAGCCCTCGGCGTTCGCCGCGTCGATGACCTTGCCGCTCGGGTCGACGACGACGATCTGGTCCTTGCGCAGTCCGGTCGCGCAGAGCGTCTGCATCGCGGACCGGCCCTTGGTGCCGAAGCCGACGATGACGGTGTGGTCGCGCAAGCTGGCCCTCCAGCGGTTCAGTCGCCACTCCTCCCGGGTGCGCTCGGTGAGCACCTCCAGGGTCGTACCGACCAGGATGATCAGAAAGAGCACACGCAGCGGTGTCACCAGCAGCACATTGGTCAGCCGGGCACCGCTGCTGTACGGAACGATGTCGCCGTACCCCGTGGTCGAGAGGGTGACGGTCGCGTAGTACACGGCGTCGAGGAAGTCGACGCTGTCGTCCGCGTTGTCGTGGTAACCGCTCCGGTCGCTGTAGACCAGCAGGACCGTGATGGCGAGCACCATCAGGGCCATCAGCAGCCGCTTGCTGACCTGCCGCAGCGGCTTCTCGACGATCCGGCGGGGGAGTTTCACCCGGCCGGAGACGAGGTGCTCGTCGGCGTTCCGGGCCATGGCGTCCTGACCGGAGAGTTTCACGTGAAACACCCGCCTTCCACGGTCGCCCGACCGGCCCAGGGCAGGTCCAGCACCTCCACGTCGTCTCCCGGCGCGGCGCCCCCGGGCGGAATGACCGCCAGCCCGTCCGCGGTGGCGACACCGCGCAGCATGGCCGGCCCGTTGTAGCGCAGCGGAACCGGCCGGCCCTGTTCGTAGACGAACGGCACGAGACGGGTGTCGTGCGGATGCCCCTGCACCGCCTCGCGCACCGGCAGGCGGCACGGCCGGACCGGCCCCCGCCCGGAGAGCGCCCGCAGCACGGGCTCGGCGAGGGTCAGCAGCCCGGACACCGCCGCCAGCGGGTTGCCCGGCAGGCCCACCAGATGCCGCCCGTCGGCGAGCCGCGCCAGGAGCATCGGGTGCCCCGGGCGCACCGCGACCTGGTCCACGAGAAGCTCCGCCCCGGCCCGGCGCAGCACCGGATGCACATGGTCGACGGGACCGGCCGCCGTGCCGCCCGTGGTCACGATCAGATCCGCGTCCGAGGTGGTGACCGCCCGGTACAGGGCGTCCGCGTCGTCACCGATCCGGCGGGTGGCCAGGACGTCGGCGCCCAGCGACGACAGCCACGGGCCGATCATCGGGCCGAGGGCGTCACGGATCAGCCCGTCGTGCGGAAGCCCGCCGGTGAGCAGCTCGTCCCCGAGCACCAGCACCTCCGCGCGGGGACGCACCACGGTGACCAGGGTGTCGTATCCCGCCGCCGCGGCGAGCCCCAGCACGGCCGGTGTCACCACCGTCCCCGCGGGCAGCAGACGATCGCCCGAACGGCACTCCTGTCCGCGCGGGCGGATGTCCTGGCCGGGGGTCACCGCGCGCTCCGCGTGGAGCAGCCGCTTGTCCTCCTCGGCACGGGCGTGCTCGCTGCGGATGACCGCGGTGGTCTCCAGCGGCACCCGCGCACCGGTGGCGATCCGCAGCGCGGTGCCGTCCGGGAGGGCGGCGGCGTCGCCGTGACCGGCCAGGATCGATTCTCCGGACGCGATCCGCCACGGACCGGGGCCGGCCACGGCCCAGCCGTCCATCGCGGAGGTGTCGAACGACGGCAGGTCGCACAGCGCGCCCAGCGGTTCGGCCAGCACCCCGCCGAGGGCCTCGGCGAGGGGTGCGCGCACGGCACGCGGCGCCCGGGACCCTCCGGCGCGGGCCGCGACCGTGCGGGCGTCCGGCCACTGCCTCGCCCGGTGCGGCGCGTCGTGGGCCCCGCCGTGCGTCTGTCGACCTGCGGAGTCCCGGTGCGCGCTCCGACCCGGGCCGCTCACCAGCGCGAGCGCCTCGTCCACCCCGTCGATCTCGCCCTCGTCCCGCTTGCTCCACCCGGGCTCCCCGAACCCTGCGGCATCCCCGCGGCTTCGGCTTCCGGGGGCAGTCTCGTCCCCGATCTCGTCGGTCCCGTCGGTCCCGTCGGTACCGACGGCGTGCGGGTCGGTGGTGGGCTCGGCCGACGCCGCGGCCGGGGACGGGGTGGCGGCCGGGGCCGGCGCATCGCCGGACCGCTGCCCACCGGCGGCAGCCGGGGGCGTCGGGGCCGCAGCGGGTGCCGGGGCCGCCGGGGACTTCGGGGAAGCCCCAGCTTCAGGGGGCGCCGGGGAGCCCGCGGCCGCGGGTGTCGGCCGGTTCTTGGGCGGCTGCGCCTTCCGGCGTGCGCCGGCGGCGTGCGCCGGCACCCCGGCGGCGGCGGTGCCCGTCACCCGGGGCAGCGCGCCGGGCGCCACAGTCATGTCGTGCGCTCCGCCGGAGGCGCAGTGATGGGCTGTCATCCCGCCGCGTCCCCACCGGACGCGTCCCGGGGCGCGTCCGCGCCGTCGGACTCCTCGGCCCAGCGGGCCGCGAGGGCGACGGCCTTGCGGGCGGCGTCCGCCACGGCCTCGGGGCCCCCTCCGGCCTGCGCCGCGGCGTACCCCACCAGGAAGGTGGTCAGCGGCGCCGCGGGCCGCGCGACACCGTGGGCGGCGTCGCGCGCGAGGTCGAGGAGGGCGTGGGTGTCGACATCCAGCTCGACACCGAGTTCGGCCTTGACTGCGGTGATCCATTCATCCAGCACGAGCCCATGCTCCCTGATGCGTGCCCGGGCGGCGGAGACGTCCTCCCAGGTGTCGCAGTCGAACGCGTCGAGGGCGTCGGCCCCGACCCTGGCGAGGTCCAGTTCCCGCGTCAGAAGACGCAGCGGCAGCCCGCCGAGGCCGCCGTGTTCGGTGGCGAGGAGGGCGAGTTCACGCCGCAGCGGCTCCGCCCGGTACGCGGCGACCAGCGGCTGGTCGCGCCCCGTGCGGTCCGTCAGGACCGCTCCTTCGCGTCCGCTGTCCGCGAGTGCCGCGCGCAGCCGGTCCACCGTGGCGCTCTCCAGGAACGGCAGGTCCGCGGAGAGGACGACCACCGTCCCCGCCTCGCAGCGGCGCACCCCGGCGTCGAGCGCCGCCGCCGGTCCGCCGCCGGGAGGGTCCTCCCGCGTCCACACGACGGGCCGGGCGGTGCCCCTGCGGCCGCCGACGACGACGGTGCGCCCGGCGCCGGTGCAGGCCGCGAGCACACGGTCGAGAAGTGGGCGCCCGCCCACGGGTACGGAGGGCTTGTCGGCACCGCCGAGGCGCTTCGCCGCACCACCGGCGAGCACGACGGCGTCGTACGCGTCCACGGTCGCCCTTGCTGTCGTCACACCAGCAGTATGGGCCGCCCGCCGTACGGCCCGGGAGCCCCGTCCCGCTCTGCGATCATCCACCGCCGGGCCGGGCCCGCCGATCCGCGCGCCACGGCAGGGATCGGCCGCCGCGCTGCCGCCGCCCCGGGGACCGGCGGCGGCCCGCCACGGCGTCACCGGCGCCCCGTCGGGGGCGCCCGGGCTCATCCGCCACCAGGCCACGGCAGCCGCCTACCCGCCGGGGAACGGCACACGCCCGCCGGCCCGCCCGGGGCGGACGCCCTCCGCGCATTCCCACGCCGTGCCCGCCGCTCCCGGAGCCCGGGACCGGCAGGCATCACAGCCCGGCCCGCGGCCAGGCCCGGAGGCGCCGGGAGCGGCAGCCATCACGGCCCGCCCCGCGGCTAGAGCGTGCGCAGCAGCACCGCAGGTTGCTCGACGCAGTCGGCCACGTACCGCAGGAAGCCCCCGGCCGTGCCGCCGTCGCACACGCGGTGGTCGAAGGTGAGCGACAGCTGCACGACGTGGCGGACCGCCAGCTCGCCCTGGTGCACCCACGGCTTCGGCACGATGCGGCCGACGCCCAGCATCGCCGCTTCCGGGTGGTTGATGATCGGCGTGGAGCCGTCGACGCCGAACACCCCGTAGTTGTTCAGCGTGAAGGTGCCGCCGGTCAGGTCGGCCGGTGTCAGCGCGCCCTGCCGGGCCGTCTGCGTCAGACGGGCGAACTCCTCGGTGAGCGACTCGGCCGACCTGGTGTGCGCGTCCTTCACCACCGGGACGACCAGGCCCCGTTCGGTCTGTGCGGCGAAGCCGAGATGGACCTCGGGCAGCCGCACGATCTCCCGGGCCTCCATGTCGACCGTGGAGTTGAGCTCGGGGTGGATCCGGAGCGCCGAGGTGCAGATGCGGGCGAGCAGGGCGAGGAGCGAGATCTTCGGCGCGCCCGCGGCGTTCATCGCCGCGCGGGCGGCCATCAGCTCCGTGGCGTCGGCGTCGACCCAGCAGGTGGCGTCGGGGATCTCGCGCCGGCTGCGCGAGAGCTTGTCGGCCACGGCTCCGCGCACCCCGCGCAGCGGCACCCGCTCGCCCTTGGCGGGCGCGGCCGGCGCGACGGGACGGGCCGGGGCCGGCTCCGCCGGGGCGGGGGTCCTGAGGGCTCGTTCGACGTCGGCGCGCAGGATCAGCCCGTCGGGGCCCGAGCCGGTGAGCCGCCGCAGGTCCAGGTCGTTCTCGCGGGCGAGCCTGCGCACCAGCGGGGAGATCACGGCCACCGGGCCGTCCTGCGACGCCGCAGCGACGGGCGCCGCTGCGGCGGCCGCCGGCACGGTGGCGACCGCCGCCGGGGCGGTCGCGGCGGGCACGGGCCGCAGGCGCCGCCGGCGGGCGGCCGGCGCTCCCGTGCCGTAGCCGACCAGCACGTTCCCCGAGGACTCCGCCGCTTCCGAGGACCCCGGGGCAGCCGGGCGCCCGGTGCCGTCCGCCGCCTGCGCGGCGGAGGACGGCGCGTCCGTCCCGGAGCCGCCGTCCGTGATCCCCGCGGAGTCCACGGCTCCCACGGCGACGGTCAGCAGCGGGGCGCCGACCGGCAGTTCCGTGCCCTCCTCGCCGAAGCGGGCGGTGACCACACCGCCGTACGGGCAGGGCACCTCGACCATCGCCTTGGCCGTCTCGACCTCGACGACGGGCTGGTCGATGGCGACCACATCGCCCACGGCGACGAGCCAGCGCACGATCTCGGCCTCGGTCAGCCCCTCACCGAGGTCCGGAAGCTTGAACTCCAACACCTGCGCCATCAGCTCTCCGCCTCCCACTGCAGCCTCGCGACCGCGTCCAGCACCCTGTCGACGCCCGGCAGATGGTGCTTCTCCAGCATGGGCGGCGGATACGGGATGTCGAAGCCGGCGACCCGCAGCACCGGGGCCTCCAGGTGGTGGAAGCAGCGCTCGGTGACCCGTGCCGCGATCTCGCCGCCGGGCCCGCCGAACCCGTTGGACTCGTGGACGACGACCGCCCGGCCCGTGCGCCGCACCGACGCGCAGACCGTCTCGTCGTCGAACGGCACCAGCGAGCGCAGGTCGACGACCTCCAGGTCCCAGCCCTCGGCACGGGCGGCCTCGGCGGCCTCCATGCAGACGGGGACGGACGGGCCGTAGGTGATGAGCGTGGCGCTGCGGCCCGGACGGCGGACCACGGCGCGGCCGATCGGCTCGACGGCGGTGGGCGCGTCGGGGGACCACTGGGCCTTGGACCAGTAGAGCCGCTTGGGCTCCAGGAAGACGACCGGGTCGTCCGAGGCGATGGCGGCCCGGAGCATCCCGTAGGCGTCCTCGACGGTGGCGGGGGTGACGACGTGGAGGCCGGGCGTCGCCATGTAGTAGGCCTCTGAGGAGTCGCTGTGGTGCTCGACGCCGCCGATGCCGCCGCCGTACGGCACCCGGATCGTCAGGGGGAGCGGCATGCCGCCGCGGGTGCGGTTGCGCATCCGGGCGACATGGCTGATCAGCTGCTCGAACGCCGGGTAGGCGAAGGCGTCGAACTGCATCTCGACCACGGGCCGCAGCCCGTACATCGCCATGCCGACGGCCGTGCCGAGGATGCCCGCCTCGGCCAGCGGGGTGTCGGTGCAGCGGTCCTCGCCGAACTCCTTGGTCAGCCCGTCCGTCACGCGGAAGACGCCGCCGAGGGTGCCGACGTCCTCCCCCATGACGTGGACGGTCGGGTCCTCGGCCATCGCGTCGCGCATCGCGCGCTGCAGGGCCTGGGCCATGGTCACCGGCTTCGCCGCGGCCGTGGTCATCGTGCTTCTCCCTCGGCGTCGGCCGCGGCGTCCAGCTCGGCGGTGAGCTGGGCCGCCTGCTCGCGCAGCTGGCCCGTCCGCTCGGCGTAGACGTGGGTGAACAGGTCCATCGGGTCCAGGACGGGGTCGGCGTTCATCTGCTCGCGCAGTGCGGCCGCCATCGTCTCGGCCGCCTCGGCGGCGGCGTTCCTGACCCGGTCGTCGAGCAGCCCGCGCCTGGTCAGCTCGCGCTCCAGCAGCAGGATCGGGTCGTGTGCGCGCCAGACGTCGACCTCGCTCTCCCCGCGGTAGCGGGTGGCGTCGTCGGCGTTGGTGTGGGCGTCCATGCGGTAGGTGACGGCCTCGATCAGCGTGGGGCCGCCGCCGCGCCGGGCCCGCTCCACGGCCTCGGTGAGCACCTGGTGCACGGCCGCCGCGTCGTTGCCGTCGACGAGCCGGCCGGGCATCCCGTAGCCCACGGCCTTGTGGGCGAGGGAGGGGGCCGCGGTCTGCTTGGCGAGCGGCACGGAGATCGCGAAGCCGTTGTTCTGGACGAGGAAGACGGCGGGGGCCTGCCAGACGGCGGCGAAGTTCAGGGCCTCGTGGAAGTCGCCCTCGCTGGTGCCGCCGTCGCCGACCATGGCGAGGGCCACCACGTCGTCGCCCTTGAGGCGGGCTGCGTGCGCCAGCCCGACCGCGTGCGGCAGCTGGGTGGCGAGCGGGGTGCACAGGGGGGCGATCCGGTGCTCGTGCGGGTCGTAGCCGGTGTGCCAGTCGCCGCGCAGCAGCGTCAGCGCCTGCACCGGGTCCAGGCCGCGGGCGACCGCGGCGAGCGTGTCGCGGTAGCTGGGGAAGAGCCAGTCGCGCTCCTCCAGGGCCATCGCCGCGGCGACCTCGCAGGCCTCCTGGCCCGTGCTCGACGGGTAGACGGCGAGCCGGCCCTGCTTGGTCAGCGCGGTGGCCTGGGCGTTGTAGCGGCGGCCGCGTACGAGCTCCGCGTAGAGCCGCAGCAGCAGCTCCTGGTCGACCGCGGCGGCCGCGTCGGTGCCGAGGACGCGGTACGGCTCCGGGTCCGGGAGCAGGGGTCCGGGGTCCGTGCGCGGCTGCCAGGCCGGTGGCGGGGTGGGCCGGTAGGCAGCGTCACCGGGCAGCTCCTGGACCGTCATGCTGCTCTTCCTCAACGTGAGCACCTCCTCGTGGGAGCGCCGACGAAACGAAGCCGTAGGCGACGACGAATGCTGAAGAGAGGCCCGGCCGGGTGTGGCGCGCCTCACCTACCGATTGTTCGGTCGTGGGCGCATTTTGGCTACAGGCACGGGCAGCCTGTGGACAAACGGTTCTCCACAGCTTCAGATGGAGACAGGTCGTCCACAAGGGGAAGGCGGGGGGACATGTCCACTGAACAAATGGCCGACGGTGGGGACCGCACGGATCCCGCGCCCCCCGCGCGCCCCCTGGACGCGATCGACCGCGACATCCTGCGGATGCTCCAGACGGACGGCCGGGCCTCGATACGCTCCGTCGCGGAACGCGTCCACGTCTCGCGGGCCAACGCCTACGCGCGCATCAACCGGCTCATCGACGACGGGGTGATCCGCGGCTTCAGCGCCCGGGTCGACCACGAGCGGGCGGGGCAGGGGGCCTCCGCCTACATCACGCTCAAGATCGTGCAGAACTCGTGGCGCACCGTGCGCGAGCAGCTCCAGGCGCTGCCGGGCGCGGCCCACATCGCGCTGGTCAGCGGTGACTTCGACGTCCTGCTGCTGGTGCACACGGCGGACAACCGGACACTGCGGGAACTGGTGCTCACCCGCCTCCAGTCCATCCCGGAGGTGCTGTCCACACGGACGCTGCTGGTCTTCGAGGAGACGGACCTCGACCGCGCGCCGGGAATCCCGGCACCGGGCCTCGGCGGGGACCCGGACCGGCGGGAGGGCCCGTAGACCCGCCCCGAGGCCGCTACGGCCCCGTGCGCAGCCCGTCGAAGGCCATCCGGACGACGGCCTCGGCCACCTGGTCCCCGTCGTAACCGCCGCCCGCCTGCGGGCGGTACCACTCGACCAGCGAGTTGACCATGCCGAAGAGCAGCCTGGTCGCCAGTCGTATGTCCACATCGGCCCGCAGGTCGCCGTCGGCCGCGGCGGCCTTCAGCAGGTCGGCGACCCGCTGGTCGAACTCGCGCCTGCGCTCCATGGCCCAGCGCTCGGTCTCGGTGTTGCCCCGGACCCGCAGCAGCAGCGTCACGTAGGGGAGTTCCGCCATCAGCACCTCGACGGTGCGGCGGGTGACGTACTCGACGCGCTCCACGGCCCGGCCCCGGCCGGCGCCGCTCTCGTCGAGGATCGCGTACAGCGCGTCGAGGGCCCTGCTGACGGCCCGCCGCAGCAGCTCCTCCTTGCCCGCGACATGGTGGTAGATCGAGGACTTGGAGATGCCCGCCGCACGGGACAGGTGCTCCATGGAGGTGCCGTCGTAGCCGCGCTCGTTGAAGATCCGCACGGCGACGGTCAGCAGCGTCTCGGGCGTGTAGGTGTCCCGTCTGGCCGTGGTCACGAGGCGTCCCCTTCCGTGCCGGCGTCCGCCGCGTACGACCACTGGTGCAGGCCGAGACTGCGTGCGTAGCGCCCGGTGGGCACCGTCCGGTGGAGGTTGTCCAGCAGCTCCCAGGCCCAGTCGCGGCCCAGCTTCTCCTGCCACTCGACGGGCCCGAGCGGGTAGTTGACGCCGAGCCGCATCGCCGTGTCGACGTCCTGCGCGGAGGCGACCCGCCTGGCGACCGCGTCGAGCGCGAGGTCGCCCAGCATCGCGACCGTGCGCGCGACGATCATGCCGGGCACGTCGCCGATGACGGTGACCTTCTTGCCCAGGGCCTGGAACAGGCCCGTGGCCTGCGCGAGGGTGTCGGCCCCCACGGCGCCGGGGGCGGCGGAGAGCGCCACGCGTCCGGCGGTCCGGTAGTCGAGCGCGAGATCGAAGTAGACGACGTCCCGGAACTCGGACGCCATCTGGCCGTCGGCGAGCACCAGTTGTCCGCCGCTGGGCAGCACCAGGCGGGTGCCGCCGTCCTCGTCCTCGTCCCGCACGGTGATGCCGGCCTCGCGGATCATCCCGAGCAGTTCGGCGGCGGGGCCGAGGCCGCCCTCGGCGACGACGTACGCGGGGGCCTCCCCGGGCGGCGCGTCGGCCGGCGCGGGGCGCTCGGCGCCCTCGGCGTAGGAGAACCAGCCGTGTCCCGACTTGCGGCCGAGCCGGCGGGACTCGACCAGCCGCCGCTGCGCGAGGGACGGCTGGAACTTCGGGCTGTGGAAGAACGAGTCCCAGACGGAACGGGTGACCGCCTCGTTGACGTCCTGGCCGATCAGGTCGGTGAGCTCGAAGGGGCCCATACGGAAGCCGCCGCACTCGCGCAGGACCGCGTCGATCGTCGCGGGATCGATCCCGTGCTCCTCGTGGACGGCGAAGGCCTCCGCGTAGAAGGGCCTGGCTATGCGGTTGACGATGAAGCCGGGCAGATCGGCGCAGCGCACCGGCGTCTTGCCCCATGCGGCCGCCGTCGCCGCGGCGCGCACGGCCGCCTCCTCGTCGGTCGCGTGGCCGCTGACGACCTCCACGAGGGGCAGCAGGGGGGCCGGGTTGAAGAAGTGCAGGCCCACGAAGCGGCCGGGGTTGCGCAGGGCCCCCGCGACGGCGGTGACGGAGAGCGAGGAGGTGTTGGTGGCGAGCAGGCAGTCGTCGCCGACGACCTTCTCCAGTTCGGCGAAGAGCTCCTGCTTGACCGGCAGTTGCTCCAGGACGGCCTCGACGACGAGCGCGGCGTCGGCCAGTTCCCCGGGGCCGGAGGCCGGGTGCAGCCGGGCGCGAGCGGCGTCCCGGTCGGCCGGGGTCATCCGGCCCTTCTCCACCAGCCGGTCCAGGCGGGCGCCGATGGCCTTGGCCGCCTCCTCGGCACGCCCGGGGAGGGCGTCGAGGAGACGCACCGGGTGGCCTGCCGTGAGCGCGACCTGGGCGATGCCCTGGCCCATGGTGCCCGTGCCGACCACGGCGACGGTGCGGCTGCTGTCGATGGCGGTCATGGAGCGATCCTCCCCGATGAGTTGTCCACAGGCGCGACAGGCCCCCTTGTCCCGACCGATCGTTCGGTTACTCTAACTCTGTCATCACTCCCCTGCCCAGCTCGACGAGGAGTTGGTCCGTCATGCAGCTGACCGAGACCCACCGGCCCACGCTCGACCAGGCCCTCGAAGCGATCCGCACGCGCGCCTACTGGTCCCCCCACCCGGAACACCCCAAGGCATACGGCGAGACAGCGCCGGCGGACGGCCTCGCGGCCTTCGAGGCGCTGCGCAACCACCGCTTCGACCTGGACCAGCCGGGCACGGACGGCTGGACGGGCGGCGAGGTGTCGCCCTACGGCCCGGAGCTCGGCATCGAGTACCCGCACGCCGATCCGGACGTCCTGCTGCCCGCGATGCGCGCGGGCACCGCGGCCTGGCGCGAGGCCGGTCCCGAGACCAGGGCCCTGGTCTGCATCGAGATCCTGGCCCGCATCAGCGCCCGTACCCACGAATTCGCCCACGCGGTGATGCACACCAGCGGGCAGGCGTTCCTGATGGCCTTCCAGGCGGGCGGCCCGCACGCGCAGGACCGCGGCCTGGAGGCCGTGGCGTACGCCTACGCGGAGCAGACCAGGACCCCGGCCGAGGCCGACTGGTCCAAGCCCCAGGGCAAGCGCGACCCGCTGGAGCTGCGCAAGACGTTCACCACGGCGGGCCGCGGCATCGCCCTGATGATCGGCTGCAACACCTTCCCCACGTGGAACGGCTACCCGGGCCTCTTCGCCTCGCTGGCCACGGGCAACCCGGTCCTGGTCAAGCCGCACCCGCGCGCCGTGCTCCCGCTGGCCCTCACCGTGAAGGTCGCCCGCGAGGTCCTGGCCGAGGCCGGCTTCGACCCGAATCTGGTGGCCCTGGCCGTCGAGCGCCCGGGCGAGGGCATCGCCAAGTCGCTGGCCGTCCGCCCCGAGATCAGGATCATCGACTACACGGGCTCCACCGCCTTCGGCGACTGGCTGGAGAGCAACGCGCGGCAGGCCCAGGTCTACACCGAGAAGGCCGGCGTCAACACGGTCGTCGTCGACTCGACCGACGACTACAAGGGCATGCTGTCCAACCTCGCCTTCTCGCTCTCCCTCTACAGCGGCCAGATGTGCACCACCCCGCAGAACGTCCTGGTCCCCCGGGACGGCATCGCCACCGACCAGGGCCACCGGACGTACGAGGAGGTGGCCGCCGACCTGGCCGCCGCCGTGAGCGGACTGCTCGGCGACGACGCCCGGGCGAACGCCCTGCTCGGCGCGCTGGTCAACCCCGACGTCAAGGCCAGGCTGGAGGCCGCGTCCGGTCTCGGCGAGGTGGCACTGGCGTCCCGCGAGGTGCCCCACCCGGAGTTCCCCGGCGCCACGGTCCGCACCCCGGTGATGGTCAAGCTCGACGGCGCCCGCAAGCTCTGGGAATCCCAGGAGAACGAGCCGGCCTACCTCTCGGAGTGCTTCGGCCCGGTCTCCTTCGTCGTCGCCGTCGACTCGACGGAGGACGCCCTGGAGCTGCTGCGCCGCACGATCCGCGACAAGGGCGCGATGACGGTCGGCGCGTACACCACCTCGCAGGAGACGGAGCGGGCGCTGGAGGAGGTCTGCCTCGACGAGTCGGCCCAGCTCTCGCTGAATCTCACGGGCGGGGTCTACGTCAACCAGACGGCCGCGTTCTCCGACTTCCACGGCTCCGGGGGCAACCCCGCGGCCAACGCCGCGCTGTGCGACGGGGCCTTCGTGTCCAACCGCTTCCGCGTGGTGGAGGTCCGGCGACAGGCCTGAGCCCACGCCGCCGGGAGGAGGTCCGGGCCGAACCGGCCCTGCTCCCGGCGGGCGCCCGGCCTCGCTCAGGGCATCGGCACATCGGCATGCCGCTGCACCCAGGCGTGCATCGCGATGGCCGCCGCCGCCCCCGCGTTGATCGACCTGGTCGACCCGAACTGCGCGATCGAGCAGACCATCGCGGCGTGGCGGCGGGCCTCCTCGGTCAGCCCCGGCCCTTCCTGCCCGAAGAGCAGCACACAGCGGCGGGGCAGCTCGGTCCGCTCCAGCGGCACGGCGCCCGGCAGATTGTCGATCCCGATGACGGGCAGGCCCTCCGCCGCGGCCCACGCGGTCAGCGAGGCGGTGTCCGGGTGGTGCCGCACATGCTGGTAGCGGTCGGTCACCATGGCCCCGCGCCGGTTCCAGCGCCTGCGCCCGACGATGTGGATCTCCCGTGCCAGGAAGGCGTTGGCGGTGCGCACCACCGAACCGATGTTGAAGTCGTGGCCCCAGTTCTCCACCGCCACATGGAAGCCGTGCCGCCGGGTGTCGAGGTCGGCCACGATGGCCTCCCGCGTCCAGTACCGGTACTCGTCGACGACATTGCGGCGGTCGCCCCCGGCCAGCAGCTCGGGGTCGTACCGCTCGCCCCGCGGCCACGGCAGCGGGTGCGGCCCGACGCCGATCTCGGGGCCGTAGCCCTCGTCGTACTGCAGGGGTTCCTCGGTGGTGCTCACCCGACGAGCGTACGCGGCGGTCCGCCGTCGCCGGACCGGAGACGACCCGCCCACGGGGTGCGGACGAGCAGCCGGTCCCGGGTGCGCACGGCCGCCGCGCCCAGCCACACCAGGAAGACGGTCGGCAGGAAGACGGCGTCCGCCGCGATCATCGCGAGCGAGAAGAACGGCAGGCCGAGGATCACGGCGATGCCCGCGTGCTCCAGGATCATGGCCACCAGCAGGACGTTCTTGACCTTCCGGTTGAACAGCGTGAACGGGAAGGCGACCTGCACGAACACCGTGGCGTAGGTCAGGACCAGCACCAGCAGGCCGCTCGCCGCGAGCAGGTCCGAGAGCGCCGGCCAGGGGGTGAAGTACTCCAGCTTGAGCGGGTAGTACAGCGCGGTGCCGTCCTGCCAGCGCGAGCCCTGGATCTTGTACCAGCCGGCCGTCGCGTAGATCAGGCAGACCTCGGCCATGATCACCACGAGTGCGGCGTTGTGGAGGAGGTTCGCCAGGCAGTCCAGCAGCAGGTGCGGCTGGCTCCCGTGCGCGTACCGGATGACCAGCCACCACACCCCCTGGACGACCCACAGGGACCACAGCAGGGGGATGACGAAGGTGTCCGTCTCGTTGAGCAGGGTCCCGGCGAACAGGCCGATGCCGAGCAGGGTCCACAGCAGCGGCCCCGCCGCACCGTCTCCGGCCGGGTGGCCGGGCCCCCGGCGCGCGGCACGGCGCGCGTCGAGCGACCAGACCCGGGCGCACCGGGTGAACACGAGGTAGACCGCCATCAGATGCACGACGTTGTCGCCGCCGTCGCCGACGAGGATCGTGCGGTTCTGCAGCGACAGCACCCCGAACAGGAACAGCGCCGACATGGCACGGGTGCGCCAGCCGAGCAGCAGCAGCAGGCTCGACAGCACGGAGACGCCGTAGACCGCCTCGAACCACAGATCGCTCCGCGACCAGAGCAGACCGGTGAAGGCGTCGCTGCCCGCGACCATCTGCCGGCCCATGTCCCAGCCGAAGGGCCCTCCGGGCCCGTACAGCCGGTGCCGGTTGGGCAGCTCGAACAGCAGGAACACCAGCCAGGTGCCGGCGAAGCCGATGCGGACGACGGCGCTCTGGTACGGGCCCAGCGCCGTCTCCGTGACGCGCTGGAGGGCGCGCGCCGCCCTGCCGCCGGGCGGGGCGCCCGCCGGGGCGGCCTTCGGCCCGGCAGCGAGCACGGCAGCGGGCACGGCCGTCGTCGCGGGGCCGGGGGACGGTGCGTCGGGGGACGGTGCGTCGGGGGCGGGGGCCTGAGGCTGCGGGGGTATCGGCCCCGGGTGCATGGGGCTCGGGCTCATCGGAGCGCCTCCGTACGGCCGTTGACGACGCCTTCGGGCAGGTCGGCCGCGGTGATCGTCCACCACGGCAGAACCCGGTGCACGGGGCGGGTGTCGGTCTTCTCGGCACTCCACTCCGGTGCCTTGATCGACCGGCTGGCCGACCGGAGCTGGACGCGCTGGACCGGGCCGTCGAGGCCCTCGCCGTCCAGCCGCTGCATGGCGATCCTGCGCAGGTACTGCTCCGCCAGCCGGCCCCGGACCCCGGACGGGCGGTTGTCCGCGTCATGGGAACCGAGGTAGAAGTCCCAGCCGCGGCGGAGCTGGTTCTGGTGGACGTGGCTGGGGAAGAGGTTGCCGCGGATCTCCTCGGCGTCCTGCGCCGTCATGTCGACCCACTCGGTGGTCCGGCGCTGCCCGTCGGCCGCCAGGTACTCCGCCCGCACCTCCACGGCGACGTTCTGCTGGAGGGGGTTCGGCGCGAAGAGGCGCCAGTTCTGCTCGAACTCGGGGAAGGTCCACCACCGGACCGCGTCGCCGTGGCTCTTGGTCACCGTGTTGGCGGGCGCCACGTGCAGGAACACCATCGCGAGATGGACGCAGGCGAAGACGCCGACGAGGGCGAGTCCGATCGCGGCGACCACCTGGTACGGCAGCGAGAGCGCGCCGATACCCCCGGCGGGGGCGGGCTCGCCGGGAACCGTCCCGGGCGGGACGGACCCGCCGGAGGCCGGACCGGCCGGGGAGGGCTCACCGGGCGCCGGAGCGGGCTCGGGGACGGCCTGGGCACGCTCGCCGGGCGCCGGCGAGGCGGGCGCCTCCGGCCCCTGCCCGGGCGCGGGCGCCTCCGGCGCGGGGCCGGGCTCGCCGGGAGCCGGCTCTGCCGGGACGGACTCGTCCGCGGCGGGTGTCCGGGGCGGCGGTGGACCGGAGCCCGGACCGCCGACGCCCGCGCCGTCCTCGTGTCCGTCGGACCTCATCCCCGCCCCGATCCTCGTCGTTCCCGCCGTCTTCGCGGCCCTGCCGCCGCCCGCCACGCCGTACGCGTGGGCGCGCGCCGCCCCGTCGGTCATCCACAGGGTTGACACCCTAAGGGCCCTCGACTCACCATTGAAGCCAATGAACCGAACGATCGGTCGGTAGGGGAGTCCCGATGACGGCAGTGACCACGGACGGGTACCAGGCGGCGTTCGACGCCGCCGTGGCCGCCGACGAGCGCATCGAGCCGCGTGACTGGATGCCGGACGCCTACCGGGCCTCGCTCGTCCGCCAGATGGCCCAGCACGCGCACTCGGAGATCATCGGGATGCAGCCCGAGGCCAACTGGATCACCCGGGCGCCCTCCCTGCGCCGCAAGGCGATCCTGATGGCCAAGGTCCAGGACGAGGCGGGCCACGGCCTGTACCTGTACAGCGCCGCGGAGACCCTGGGCGCCAGCCGCGACGATCTGCTGGACAAGCTCCACACGGGCCGCCAGAAGTACTCGTCGATCTTCAACTACCCGACGCTGACCTGGGCCGACGTCGGCGCCATCGGCTGGCTCGTGGACGGCGCCGCCATCACCAACCAGGTCCCGCTCTGCCGCTGCTCCTACGGCCCCTACGCCCGTGCGATGGTCCGGGTCTGCAAGGAGGAGTCCTTCCACCAGCGCCAGGGGTACGAGCTGCTCCTCGCCCTCTCGAAGGGCACCCCCGCGCAGCACGCCATGGCGCAGGACGCGGTGGACCGCTGGTGGTGGCCCTCGCTGATGATGTTCGGCCCCCCGGACGACGCGTCCGCGCACTCCGCCCAGTCGATGGCCTGGAAGATCAAGCGCCACTCCAACGACGAGCTCCGCCAGCGCTTCGTCGACATCTGCGTCCCCCAGGCCGAGTCCCTGGGCCTCACGCTCCCCGACCCGGACCTCCGGTGGAACGACGAGCGGGGCCACCACGACTTCGGGGCGATCGACTGGACGGAGTTCCAGGAGGTCCTCAAGGGCAACGGCCCCTGCAACGAGCAGCGCATCACCCAGCGCCGCCGGGCCCACGAAGAGGGCGCCTGGGTCCGTGACGCCGCCGCCGCGTACGCGGAGAAGCACCGCACCGCACAGCACACCGAGCCCGGGGAGGCGACGGCATGAGCAAGTCGACCGAATGGCCGTTGTGGGAGGTCTTCGTGCGCTCGCGCCGGGGCCTGTCCCACACCCACGCGGGCAGTCTGCACGCGCCCGACGCCGAGATGGCCCTGAGGAACGCCCGGGACCTGTACACCCGCCGCAACGAGGGCGTCTCCCTGTGGGTGGTGCCGTCCACCGCGATCACCGCCTCCTCCCCCGACGAGCGGGACCCGTTCTTCGAGCCCTCGGCGGACAAGCCGTACCGGCACCCCACCTTCTACGAGATCCCGGAAGGGGTGCAGCACCTGTGACCTCCGCGACCACGCACCCCACGGCGAGCCCGGACCCCGCCTCCGCGCCGGGCACGGCCTCCGCCACGGCCCGCGCCGCCCTCGCCCTGGGCGACGACGCCCTGGTGCTCTCCCACCGGCTGGGGGAGTGGGCCGGCCACGCCCCCGTCCTCGAGGAGGAGGTGGCCCTCGCCAACATCGCCCTCGATCTGCTGGGGCAGGCACGGATCCTGCTCTCCCTCGCGGGCGACGAGGACGAGCTCGCCTATCTGCGCGAGGAGCGGGAGTTCCGCAACCTCCAGCTCGTCGAGCAGCCGAACGGCGACTTCGCCCACACCATCGCCCGCCAGCTCTACTTCTCCGCCTACCAGGGCCTCCTCTACAAGGAGCTCGCCGCAGGCGACGGGCCCTTCGCGGGCCTGGCGGCCAAGGCCGTCAAGGAGGTCGCCTACCACCGCGACCACGCGGAGCACTGGGTGGCGCGGCTCGGCGACGGCACCGCCGAGAGCCATGAGCGGATGCAGCGCGCCTGCGACGCGCTCTGGCGCTTCACCGGGGAGCTCTTCGGCCCGGTCGAGGGCCTGGGCCTCGGCTCCGAGGTCCTCGGCTCCCTGGAGGCCGCCTGGCTGGAGTACGTCGGCGGCGTGCTGAAGCAGGCGACGCTCACCGTGCCCGAGAGGCCCCGCAGGGGTGCCTGGGCCGCGGGCGCGGGCCGGCAGGGGCTGCACACCGAGTCGTTCGGCCGGATGCTGGCGGAGATGCAGCATCTCCACCGGAGCCACCCGGGGGCGTCATGGTGACGGACACGCGGGACACAGAGGTGGAGGCCCGGCTGCGCCGGATCGCCGGCTCCGTGCCCGACCCGGAGCTGCCGGTGCTGACGCTGGAGGAGCTGGGTGTCGTCCGGGAGGTCCGCCTGACCGGCCCCGGCCGGGTCAGGGTCGACCTCACCCCGACGTACACGGGCTGCCCCGCCGTCGAGGCGATGACCGCCGACATCGAGCGTGTGCTCCACGAGCACGGGGTGGCGGAGGTGTCCGTGGTCAAGGTGCTCTCCCCGGCCTGGTCGACGGACGACATCACGGCCGAGGGCCGCCGCAAGCTCAGCGAGTTCGGCATAGCCCCGCCGCGCGCCCATGCGGCGGACGGGCCGGTCCCGCTCTCCCTCTCGGTGCGCTGCCCGCACTGCGGCTCGACGGAGACCGAGCTGCTCAGCCGGTTCTCCTCGACGGCGTGCAAGGCGCTGCGCCGCTGTGTCTCCTGCCGGGAACCTTTCGACCACTTCAAGGAGCTGTAGATGTTCCATCCGCTCCGGGTCGGCGCCGTCGAGCAGCTCACCGACGACGCGGTCGCCGTCACCTTCGACGTACCGCCCGAACTGCGCGAGACGTTCCGCCACATCCCGGGTCAGCACCTGGCACTGCGCCGGATCGTGGGCGGCGAGGAGATCCGGCGCACGTACTCGATCTGTACGCCGGCCGCGCCCGCCGGCTCCTCTCCGGTCCTGCGGGTGGGCATCCGGCTCGTCGACGGCGGCGAGTTCTCGACGTATGCGCTCAAGGAGCTCGCGGTCGGGGACGTCGTCGAGGTCATGGCGCCCATGGGCCGCTTCCTGATGCCGCCCCGCCCCGGGTACTTCGCCGCGGTGGTCGGCGGCAGCGGCATCACGCCGGTGCTGTCCATGGCCGCGACCCTGCTCGCCACCGAGCCCGAGGCGAGGTTCTGTCTGATCCGCAGCGACCGCACCGCGGCCTCGACGATGTTCCTCGACGAGGTCGCCGACCTCAAGGACCGCTGGCCCGACCGGTTCCAGCTGGTCACCGTCCTCTCGCGGGAGGAGCAGCAGGCCGGGCTGCCGTCCGGCAGGCTCGACCGGGAGCGGCTCACGGCATTGCTCCCCGCGCTGCTCGCGGTGGGCGAGGTCGACGGCTGGTTCCTCTGCGGGCCCTTCGGCCTCGTCCAGGGCGCCGAGAAGGCCCTGCGCGGTCTCGGGGTCGACCGCGGCCGGATCCACCAGGAGATCTTCCACGTCGACGACGGGTCGGCTCCTTCGGCGGCCCGCGCCGCCGCTCCCGCCCATGCGTCGCTCACCGCCACTCTCGACGGCCGTTCCGGCTCCTGGCCCGTCCAGGAGGGGGAGACGCTGCTGGAGACGGTGCTGCGCAGCCGTGCGGACGCGCCGTACGCCTGCAAGGGCGGCGTCTGCGGCACCTGTCGCGCCTTCCTGGTCTCCGGCGAGGTCCGCATGGACCGCAACTACGCGCTGGAGCCGGAGGAGACGGAGGCGGGATACGTGCTGGCGTGCCAGTCGCACCCGGCCACCGCGGAGGTCGAGCTGGACTTCGACCGCTGACGACGGTCCCCCGCCCGGGAGTGGGGCCGGCTGCTGCTGCCGGCCCCGTCCCGGGACCAGCGGGCTCGGGGGACTCGGAGGCGCCGAGCCTCGGAGGGAGCAGAGAGCTCAGAGGACGAAGGCGGGGTCCCCGGTCTCGGTCACCATCGGGCGGCCCGCGCCCTCCCAGGCGAGCATGCCGCCGCTGATGTTCACGGCGTCGATGCCCTGCTGCACCAGGTACTGGGTGACCTGCGCGGAGCGTCCCCCGACGCGGCACATGACATACGCGCGCCTGCCGTCCGCGACGGCCTCCGTGACCTCGCCGAAGCGCGCGACGAAGTCGCTCATCGGGACGTGCAGCGCGCCGTCGACGTGGCCGGCCGTCCACTCGTCGGCCTCCCGGACGTCCACGACCAGACCGTCGGCCGGTACCGCGGCGGCGTCCACGGCGGGCAGCGGGGCGAAGTTCATGGGGTGATGCCTTCTCTCGTACGTACCTGAGCGGGTGTGCCTGAGCGGTGAGCCTGGGCGGGTGTGCCTGGAGCGAGTGTGCCTGGAGCCGGTGTACCCGAGCGGGACCTACTCCACCAGACCGGCGAGTTCCTTCTCCCGCTCGGCGACCTGCGCCAGCAGCTGCTCGGCGATCTCGTCGAGCAGGGCGTCCGGGTCGTCGGGCGCCATCCGGAGCATGGCCCCGATGGCGCTGTCCTCCAGTTCCCGGGCGACGGCGGTCAGCAGCTCCTTGCGCTGCGACAGCCATTCGAGGCGGGCGTAGAGCTCGTCGCTCTCGCTCAGTTCGGGCTGCGGCGGCACCGGTCCCGCCTCCCACTCCTCGGCCAGCTCCCGCAGCTTCGCCGCGTCACCGAGCCCGTAGGCGGCGTTCACCCGGGCGATGAACTCGTCCCTGCGCGCCCGCTCGCCCTCGTCCTGCGCCAGGTCCGGGTGCGCCTTGCGGGCCAGCTCCCGGTAGAGCCGCCTGGCCTCGTCGCTCGGCCGCACCCGCTTCGGCCCGCGGACGGGCTGATCGGTGAGCATGGCCGCGGCCTCGGGCGAGAGGCCGTCGCTGTCCATCCAGTCGTGGAAGAGCTCGTCGACGCCCGGCATGGGCATCACCAGGGCCCGCGCCTCCTGCGCCTTGCGCAGATCCTCCGGATCCCCGCTCCGCTCGGCGTGTGCCTCGGCGATACGGGCGTCCAGCTCGTCCAGCCGCGCGTACATCGGCCCGAGCTTCTGGTGGTGGAGGCGGGAGAAGTTCTCCACCTCCACCCGGAACGTCTCCAGCGCGATCTCGAACTCGATCAGCGCCTGCTCGGCGACGTGCACCGCGCGCGCCAGACGGGCCTCAGGACGCTGCGACGGGTCCCCGGGTGAGTCCCGCGGTCCGTCGTGCTCTGCGTCCTGCCGCGCGTCGCGCTCTTCGTCGTTCCGGGTGCTGGGCCCCCCGGCGGCTTCCTGGGTCACTCGTCCAGCCTACGGGCGCGCCCCGGCCCCCTGTCACACTCCCAGTTCAGCGGCGATGCGGCCGTTCTTCACGGCGGCCAGCAGATCCGCGTGGTCCGCCTCCGTGCGGTCGGCGTAGGTGACCGCGAAGGAGGCGACGGCCTCGTCGAGTTCCTCGTTCTTGCCGCAGTACCCGGCGAGCAGCCTCGGGTCGGCGCTGTGCGCGTGCGCCCGGGCCAGCAGGGCGCCAGTCATCCGCCCGTAGTCGTCGAGCTGGTCCGGGGTGAGGGCGGCCGCGTCCACGCTGCCCTTGCGGTTCCTGAACTGGCGGACCTGGAAGGGCCGGCCCTCCACCGTCGTCCAGCCGAGCAGGATGTCGCTGACCACCTGCATCCGCTTCTGCCCCATGACCACCCGGCGGCCCTCGTGGCCCGCGGCCTGCACGGTGAAGCCCGCGGCGCGCAGATGGGGCTCCAGCGCGGAGGGACGGGCCTCCTTCACCTGGAGGATCAGCGCGTCCCCCCGGTGGTCGAGCAGCAGGACGACGTACGACCGGGTGCCCACGCTGCCGGTGCCCACCACGCGGAAGGCCACGTCGTGGATGGCGTACCGGGCCAGCAGCGGGAGCCGGTCCTCCGAGACGGTGGCCAGATAGGGGCCGAGCGCCGCGGCGACCGCCGCCGCCTCCGCGTCCGGCACCCGCCGGAGCACGGGCGGCGCGTCCACGAAGCGGCACTCGGCGGTGCCGTCCTCCGCCGTCACGCTCTCCGTCGACCTCGCCGCGAACCGGGCGCTGGTGTTGTTGCGGGCCTTGGCGGAGACCCGCTCCAGGGTGCCGAGCAGATCGCGGGCGTCGGTGTGGGAGACCAGTTCCTCGTCGGCGATGGCGTTCCACGCGTCCAGGGCGGGGAGCTTCGCCAGCAGCCGCATGGTCCGCCGATAGGCGCCCACCGTGTCGAAGGCGGCCGCGCGGCAGGTGTCCTCGTCCGCGCCCGCGACCCGTCCGGCGAGCACCAGCGAGACCGCGAGACGCTTGAGGTCCCACTCCCAGGGGCCGACGACCGTCTCGTCGAAGTCGTTCAGATCGATGACCAGGCCGCCGCGGGCGTCCCCGTAGAGGCCGAAGTTCGCCGCGTGGGCATCACCGCAGAGCTGCGCGGCGATCCCGGTGACGGGCGTGCCCACCAGGTCGTGCGCCATGAGCCCGGCGGAGCCCCGCAGGAAGGCGAACGGCGAGGCGGTCATCCGACCCACCCGTATCGGGGTGAGTTCGGGCACCCGCCCGCGACTGGACTCCTCCACCGCCCGCACCGCGTCGGGGCGGTCCTCGGTGAGCACGAGGGAGTCGTGGCCGGACCGGGGGATCCGGTCCCTGAGGGCCTTGCCGATCTCCTTGGGGGAGCGGAGCGGCCCGTCGGCGTCCTGGCGTCCGGCGCTCGCACGGGAGGCGAAGCCGGGCACCTCGGGAATGCGCCCGGTGCCCGTGACGGTCTCCGTGACCGGTCGCTGCGCCGGCATCCGTATCTCGGCGTCGTTCATGCCGCTGCCTCCCCCGGGCGTCCGTACGCCCTGAACATCACGTGCCCAGACCGTACCGCCGGGCCGTGACCGACGTCTCCCCTTGAGGACAAGCTCCCGATGCCGTCGGCGGGCGCACGGAAGCCGGGGCGATGTTCCACGTGAAACATCGCACGCCCGGCACCGCGGGAGCCACCGGCCCAAACCGTCGGGGCACAACGAGAAACGGGCCCCCACCGGGACTTTCGTCCGGTGGAGACCCGTCTCCTCTGTGCGCGAGGGGGGAGTTGAACCCCCACGCCCTTTCGGGCACTGGAACCTGAATCCAGCGCGTCTGCCTATTCCGCCACCCGCGCATTGGGTGTTGTCTCCGGGTGCCTCACCTGTTCGGTGCTGCCCCCTTGCGACATGCAGAAGATTAGCACGCTGCCGAGGGTGGATTCACATCCGTTGTTTCGGACCCCCTCGGAACGAACAGGGAAGAGAACGGGCGGGCGGAACGGGACGACGGGGAGCGGATGGGACGGGCGGGCACGGAACGGCGAGCGGTCTCCCCCACTCCTCCTGTATGCCTCCCGGGTGCGGGACACTGTCCTGAGGCCGCCTCTACGATCCGTGTGAGGGGTGACACTCATCAACGGGGCAGACAAGGGGAACCAGCCGATTTCCCGACGCGTGGATACGATCAGTAAGCAGTACCAGGGCGACAACGACGGAGGAGGTGCCCCATGGGAGTCCTGAAGCGTTTCGAACAGCGTCTCGAAGGCCTGGTCAACGGCACCTTCGCCAAGGTGTTCAAGTCCGAGGTCCAGCCCGTCGAGATCGCGGGCGCCCTCCAGCGCGAGTGCGACAACAACGCGACGATCTGGAACCGGGACCGCACGGTCGTCCCCAACGACTTCATCGTGGAGCTCAGCGCGCCCGACTTCGAGCGCCTGAGCCCGTACTCGGGCCAGCTGGGCGACGAGCTGTCGGGCCTGGTCCGCGACTACGCCAAGCAGCAGCGCTACACCTTCATGGGCCCGATCAAGGTCCATCTGGAGAAGGCCGACGACCTCGACACCGGTCTGTACCGGGTGCGCAGCCGCACCCTGGCGTCGAGTACGTCACAGTCGTCCGGCGGCCCCGCGCCCGCCCAGGGCGCCCCGCGCGGCGGCTACGGCTACCCTCCGGCGGGCGCGCCCGCCGGAGCCCCGCCGATGCCGGCGGCCCCGCCGCCCGGCGGCCGCCCCGGCCCCGCGGCCGGCCAGCGCGCACAGGGCCCCGGCGGCCCGGGCGGGCAGCCCGGCGGGGCAGTACGACGCTGGATCGAGATCAACGGCACACGCCATCAGATCTCCCGCCCGACGCTGGTGCTGGGTCGCAGCACCGACGCCGATGTGCGGATCGACGACCCCGGCGTATCGCGCCGGCACTGTGAGATCCGGACCGGAACGCCCTCGACGATCCAGGATCTCGGGTCTACCAACGGCATCGTGGTAGACGGGCAGCACACCACCCGCGCTACGCTCCGCGACGGCTCGCGGATCGTCGTGGGCAGCACCACCATCGTTTACCGGCAAGCCGAAGGGTGAAGCGGGGGCAATGTCAGAGCTGACCCTTACGGTCATGCGGTTGGGTTTCCTGGCCGTTCTGTGGCTGTTCGTGATCGTGGCCGTCCAGGTCATCCGCAGCGACCTGTTCGGTACGCGCGTCACGCAGCGCGGTTCGCGCCGCACCGCTGACGCACGTCCGCAGCAGGCCCGCCAGCCCGCCGCACCGCCGCAGCAGCGGCAGCAGCAGGGCGGCGGCCGCCAGCGCCGGGGGGCGCCGACCAAGCTGGTCGTCTCCGAGGGCACGCTGACGGGCACCACCGTCGCCCTCCAGGGGCAGACGATCACCCTGGGCCGGGCGCACGATTCGACCATCGTGCTGGACGACGACTACGCGTCCAGCAGGCATGCCAGGATCTACCCCGATCGAGACGGCCAGTGGATCGTCGAGGATCTCGGGTCCACCAACGGCACGTATCTCGACCGGACCCGGCTCACCACGCCGACCCCGATTCCGCTGGGCGCGCCGATCCGCATCGGCAAGACCGTCATCGAGCTGCGGAAGTAGTACGACAATGAGCGAGCGGAGCGAGCGAGCCGCCGTGGTCGCCACCGGCGACCGGCACGGGCTCCCGACCGGAGGGTGGGCAGAGTGGCTCGAGACCGGCTGGCGCGACAGTCGAGCGGCGAGCCGACGGGTGAGGTGCGCATGAGTCTTTCTCTGCGTTTCGCCGCCGGATCGCACAAGGGCATGATCCGTGAGGGCAACGAGGACTCCGGCTACGCCGGCCCCCGGCTGCTGGCCATCGCCGACGGCATGGGCGGTCAGGCGGCGGGTGAGGTCGCCTCGTCCGAGGTGATCTCGACGCTCGTCACCCTCGACGACGACGTGCCCGGCTCCGACATCCTCACCTCGCTCGGCAGCGCCGTGCAGCGGGCCAACGACCAGCTCCGGATGATGGTCGAGGAGGACCCGCAGCTCGAGGGCATGGGCACCACGCTCACCGCCCTGCTGTGGACCGGCCAGCGCCTCGGGCTCGTGCACGTCGGCGACTCCCGCGCGTACCTGCTGCGGGACGGGGTGCTCACCCAGATCACCCAGGACCACACCTGGGTGCAGCGGCTGGTCGACGAGGGCCGCATCACCGAGGAAGAGGCGACGACCCATCCGCAGCGCTCGCTGCTGATGCGCGCGCTGGGCAGCGGCGACCACGTCGAGCCCGATCTCTCGATCCGCGAGGTCAGGGCCGGCGACCGCTATCTGATCTGCTCCGACGGTCTCTCCGGCGTGGTGTCCCACCAGACGATGGAGGACACGCTCGCCAGCTACCAGGGCCCGCAGGAGACCGTCCAGGACCTGATCCAGCTCGCCCTGCGCGGCGGCGGTCCCGACAACATCACCTGCATCGTCGCCGACGTCCTCGACACCGACGGCGGCGACACCCTGGCCGGGCAGCTCAGCGACACCCCGGTCGTCGTCGGCGCGGTCGCCGAGAACCAGCTCCAGCTCAACGACGGCGGTGCGATGCAGACCCCGGCGGGCCGTGCGGCCGGCCTCGGGCGCTCCTCCGCCCCGACCGCTCCCGGCGGCAGCTTCGGCCCCCCGGGATCGGGTGACGGCTACGGCGGCATGCCGCCCGAGGGCTCCTTCGACGCGTACACCGACGACGACTTCGCCAAGCGCGGCGGCCGCAAGTGGCTGAAGCGTTCGTTCTTCATCGTCCTCGCCCTGGCGGTGGTCGGCGGCGGCCTCTACGGCGGCTACCGCTGGACGCAGACCCAGTACTACGTGGGCGCCAACGACGAGCACGTCGCCCTCTACCAGGGCATCAGCCAGGACCTGGCGTGGGTCTCGCTCTCGAAGGTCCAGAAGGACCACCCCGAGATCGAACTCAAGTACCTACCGCCCTACCAGCGCAAGCAGGTCGAGGCGACGATCACCGAGGACAACCTCACCCGCGCCCGCGCGAAGATCGAGGAGCTCGGCCTGCAGGCGGCCGCCTGCAAGAAGAAGGACGAACAGCGCGAGGCGGCGGACAGCTCCAGTGCCGCCCCGCCCGCCGAGGGGGAGGGCGAGGCCGGCGACACCGCCGGGACGCCGACGACCCAGGGCAACACGACCAAGCCGAACGCAGCCTCTCCCTCTCCGGGTCCCACCCTCTCGGAGGAGGAGCAGAAGCTGGCCTCCAACTGCGGCAAGCAGTAGCGGGCCGTAGGGGGCCTTCTCCACCATGAGCGTTGTCACCAACACGACCACGATCGGCGCGATCGACGCGCCGAGCCGGCGGAACACCGAGCTGATCCTGCTCGGCTTCGCCGTCGCGATCCCGGTGTTCGCGTACATCAACGTGGGCCTCGCCCTCGACGGCGAGCTGCCCGCGGGCGTCCTCGGCTACGGGCTGGGCCTCGGCCTGCTCGCCGGTGTCGCCCATATCGTGGTGCGCAGATTCGC
The DNA here is from genome assembly GCF_016919245.1 of Streptomyces zhihengii. Classification (NCBI taxonomy): domain Bacteria; kingdom Bacillati; phylum Actinomycetota; class Actinomycetes; order Kitasatosporales; family Streptomycetaceae; genus Streptomyces; species Streptomyces zhihengii. The sequence continues at coordinate 4,115,192 of NZ_JAFEJA010000001.1, forward strand.
CAAATACGCCGATCCCCTGCTGCTGCCGCTGGCCACCCTGCTCAACGGGCTGGGCCTGGTGCTGATCTGGCGCCTGGACCAGTCGCCCCGGCTGCTGGCGCGGAGCGACTTCGCGCCGCAGGCCACCAACCAGCTCATGTACTCCGCACTCGGCATCGCGCTCTTCGTCGGCGTGCTCCTGGTGCTCAAGGACCACCGCGTCCTCCAGCGCTTCACGTACATCTCGATGGCCGCGGCGATGGTGCTCCTGCTGCTGCCGCTGGTGCCGGGCCTCGGCGCGGACATCTTCGGCGCCAAGATCTGGATCCGCGTCGGCGGCTTCTCGATCCAGCCCGGTGAGTTCGCCAAGATCGTGATCGCGGTCTTCTTCTCCGGCTACCTCATGGTCAAGCGGGACGCCCTCGCGCTGGCGAGCCGCCGCTTCATGGGCCTCTACCTGCCCCGCGGCCGCGACCTGGGCCCGATCCTGACGATCTGGGCGATGAGCCTGCTCATCCTGATCTTCGAGAACGACCTGGGCACCTCGCTCCTGTTCTTCGGCATGTTCGTGATCATGCTCTACGTCGCCACCGAGCGGACGAGCTGGATCGTGATCGGCATGCTGATGTCGGCGGGCGGCGCCGTGGTCGTGGCCTCCTTCGCCAGCCATGTGCAGTCCCGTGTGGCCGCCTGGATCGACCCCTTCGGCTGCCTGGAGACGGCGCCCGAGGGCTCCAACATGATCTACGCCTGCGACCAGATGACCCAGGTGCTGATGTCCTTCGGCTCCGGCGGCGTCATCGGCACCGGCCTCGGCCAGGGCAACTCCGACCTGATCAGCTTCGCCGCCAACTCCGACTTCATCTTCGCCACCGTCGGCGAGGAGCTCGGGCTGACCGGCGTGATGGCGTTCCTGCTGCTCTACGGGCTGATCATCGAACGCGGAGTCCGCACCGCGCTCGCCGCCCGCGACCCCTTCGGCAAGCTCTTCGCGATCGGCCTCTCCGGCGCCTTCGCGCTCCAGGTGTTCGTCGTCGCCGGCGGCGTGATGGGCCTCATCCCGCTGACCGGTATGACGATGCCGTTCCTGGCGGCCGGTGGTTCGTCCGTCATCGCCAACTGGGCACTGATCGGCATCCTGATCAGGATCAGCGACACGGCGCGCCGTCCCGCGCCCGCGCCCGCCCCGTCCCCCGACGCCGAGATGACCCAGGTGGTCCGACCGTGAACAAGCCCCTGCGCCGGATCGCGATCTTCTGCGGAATCCTGGTCCTCGCCCTGATGATCCGGGACAACTGGCTCCAGTACGTCCGGGCCGACGAGCTCAACGACCACAAGCTCAACAAGCGGGTGGAGATCGAGCGCTACGCCCACGAGCGCGGCAACATCATCGTCGACGGCCAGGCCGTGACCGGCTCGGTCGAGACCGAGGACACCTACTACAAGTACAAGCGCACCTACACCGACGGCTCCATGTGGGCCCCGGTGACCGGGTACGCCTCCCAGGTGTTCGGCGCCAACCAGCTTGAGAAGCTCGAGGACGGGATCCTCAGCGGCAACTCGGACCAGCTCTTCTTCGACCGCACGATGGCGATGTTCACCGGCGACAAGAAGAAGGGCGGCAACGTCGTCACCACCCTCAACGGCAAGGCCCAGAAGGCCGCCTTCGAGGGACTCGGCAAGAAGAAGGGCGCCGTCGCGGCGATCGACCCGAAGACGGGCAAGATCCTCGCGCTGGCCTCGACGCCGTCGTACGACCCCTCCTCCTTCGCCGGCCGGCTGAAGGACGACGAGAAGGCCTGGGTGTCCCTGAACAAGGACACCGACAAGCCGATGCTCAACCGCGCGCTGCGCGAGACCTACCCGCCCGGCTCCACCTTCAAGGTGGTCACGGCGGCGGCCGCGCTGGAGAACGGCGCGGTCGACGACATCGACGCGGCGACGGACACCCCCGAGCCCTACATCCTCCCCGGCACCCAGACCCCCATGGTCAACCACGCCTCGGGCTGCAAGAACGCCAGCCTGAACCGTGCCATGGAGGTGTCCTGCAACTCCGTCTTCGCCAAGCTCGGTGACGACGTGACCCGGGACAAGATGGTCGAGACGGCGGAGAAGTTCGGCTTCAACAACGGGGAGATCGACACCCCCGTCCGCGCGGCCACCTCCGTCTACGACAAGGAGATGAGCCGCGACGGCAACGCCCAGTCCTCCATCGGCCAGTTCAACACCGCGGCCACCCCGCTGCAGATGGCCATGGTGACGGCGGCGATCGCCAACGACGGCCGGCTGATGAAGCCGTACATGATCGACTCCCTGGTGTCGCCCGACCTCGACGTGATCCAGCAGAACGAGCCGGAGGAGATGAGCCGGCCGCTCTCCGCGGAGAACGCCCAGCTCCTCCAGCAGATGATGGAGAACGTGGTCGAGCGCGGCACCGGCGGCAACGCGGCGATCAACGGCGTGAAGGTCGGCGGCAAGACCGGTACCGCCCAGCACGGCGAGAACAACAGCAAGAACCCGTACGCCTGGTTCATCTCGTACGCCAAGGGCGCGGACGGTTCGCCGGTCGCCGTCGCCGTGGTGGTCGAGGACAGCGAAGCCCGTCGTGACGACATCTCCGGAGGCGGCCTCGCGGCCCCCATCGCGAAGGCCGTCATGAAGGCAGTGCTCGACGACAAGTGACCAGGATCACCTCCGGCCCGCATACCTGCACATTGCGGTTCCGGTTGCGATACCGGTCGGGTATCAGCTGACGCTCCCGGGCGGATCGGGCACTGCCTGCCCGGTAGCGTATGCGCGAACAGCACACCGGCGGACCACACACGGGTGCGGTCGGGACTGACGGAGAGGGCTGGAAGGTTATGGAAGAGCCGCGTCGCCTCGGCGGCCGGTACGAACTGGGCTCGGTGCTCGGCCGCGGTGGAATGGCCGAGGTCTACCTCGCCCACGACACCCGGCTCGGCCGCACCGTCGCCGTGAAGACGCTGCGGGCCGACCTCGCCCGAGACCCGTCCTTCCAGGCCCGGTTCCGCCGTGAGGCCCAGTCGGCCGCCTCGCTCAACCACCCCGCGATCGTCGCTGTCTACGACACCGGCGAGGACATGGTGTACGACAGCGCCGCCGGCGGAGGTGCCGGCGTCTCGATCCCGTACATCGTCATGGAGTACGTGGACGGCTCCACGCTGCGCGAGCTGCTGCACTCCGGGCGCAAGCTGCTGCCCGAGCGCACGCTGGAGATGACCATCGGCATCCTCCAGGCGCTGGAGTACTCGCACCGCAACGGCATCGTCCACCGCGACATCAAGCCGGCGAACGTCATGCTGACGCGCACCGGCCAGGTCAAGGTCATGGACTTCGGCATCGCCCGCGCCATGGGCGACTCCGGCATGACGATGACGCAGACCGCGGCCGTGATCGGCACCGCCCAGTACCTCTCCCCCGAGCAGGCCAAGGGCGAGCAGGTCGACGCCCGCTCCGACCTGTACTCGACCGGGTGCCTGCTGTACGAACTGCTCACCGTCCGCCCGCCGTTCGTGGGCGACTCCCCGGTGGCCGTGGCGTACCAGCACGTCCGCGAGGAGCCGCAGCCGCCCAGCAACTTCGACCCCGAGATCACGCCCGAGATGGACGCGATCGTGTTGAAGGCCCTGGTCAAGGACCCCGACTACCGCTACCAGTCCGCCGACGAGATGCGTGCCGACATCGAGGCCTGCCTCGACGGCCAGCCCGTGGCGGCGACGGCGGCGATGGGCGCGGTCGGCTACGGCGGCTACGCCCCCGACGACCAGCCGACGACGGCGCTGCGCGCGACCGACCCGGCCGGCCAGACCTCGATGCTCCCGCCGGTCAACCCGGACGACGGCGGCTACGGCGGGTACGACGACCGTCCGGACCGCCGCCGCCAGAAGAAGTCGAACACCTCGACGATCCTGCTGGTGGTCGCGGGCGTCCTGGTCCTGATCGGGGCAATCCTGATCGGCCGGACGATCTTCAACGAGAGCGAGGGATCGGCCCAGGTGCCGGTGCCGCAGCTGGTGGGCAAGACGCTCCAGGAGGCGGAGGACGCCGCCCGGAACGCCCAGGTGACGATCGCCCAGGGCTCTCCGGAGCGGTGCGACCAGCCCAAGGGCAGCATCTGCAGCCAGACCCCGCAGCCGCCGGCCAACATGAACGAGGGCGACACCATCACGGTCGTCGTCTCCGAGGGCGCTCCGAAGATCAAGGTGCCCGACGTCGTGGACCGCGAGCGGGAGCGGGCCACCGAGATCCTCGAGAAGGACAAGTTCAAGGTCGAGATCGAGGAGACCGAGTCCTCGGACGCCGAGCCCGGGACGGTGCTGAAGCAGGACCCCGAGGCCGACAGCATGGCCGAGACGGGCGCCACGGTGACCCTGACGGTCGCCAAGGAGGCGAAGCAGGACCTGCCGAACGTGGTGGGCCAGCAGTTCGCCAACGCCAAGTCCCAGCTGGAGATCGCCGAGTTCGAGGTCGTCCGGCAGGACGTCGACTCCGACCAGCCCAAGGACACGGTCGTCGCGCAGGACCCGCAGCCCGGCAAGGTCACCAAGGGCACCAAGGTCACCCTGCAGGTCTCCAAGGGACCGGCGCAGACGCAGTCTCCGGTGCCCGTCGAGATCCTGGGCAAGCGGCTGGGCGAGGCGAAGCAGATCCTGGCGCAGGCCGGATTCACCAACGTCTCGGTGGCGCCCGGCAACCCGGGTGACGACAACGCGATCGTCCGCAACTCCAACCCGACGCCCGGCACGCCGGTCGACCCGGCCACCACGCCGGTCGTCCTGGAGACGTTCGGCGGCGGCGGAAACGGCAACGGCGGTGGCGGCTTCATCGGCGGCAACGACGGCTGACGCCGTACGACGGCCATGGAAGGGCCCCGGCACCTCATCAGGTGCCGGGGCCTTCCCCGTGGTCCAGACGGCCGCCGGCGGGGGCCTGCCGGCCCTCGGAGGGGCTTGCGAGGGCGGCGCGGCGGGAGATCGAGTCCGGTACCGCGCCGGGGCCAGGGCCGTGCCCCGCGCGCGCCGGAGGCCCGGCTCAGCCCAGCTCGGCCGGCGGGGTGCGCTTCGCGTCCACCTTCTCCGTGCGGGTCAGCTCGCCCCAGACGATGTAGCGGAAGTCCGAGGTGTAGACGGGCGTGCACGTCGTCAGCGTGATGTAGCGGCCCGGCGTCTTCTTCCCGGACTCCTCCGGGACCGGCTGCAGCACGTCCACGTTGTACTTCGAGGTCTTGGGGAGCGTCTTGTAGACCTTGTAGACGTACCAGGTGTCCTTCGTCTCGAAGACGATCGGGTCACCGTTCCTGATCCTGTGGATGTTGTGGAACTTGGCGCCGTGGCCGTCCCGGTGCGCGGCGAGCGTGAAGTTGCCCTCGGGGTCCCAGGGGAGGGCGGACTCGATCGGGTCGGTGTAGTAGCCGGCGATGCCCTTGTTGAGCGCCTTGGTGTCGGTGCCCTTCTTGACGAGCACCTCGCCCTCGTCCATGGCCGGCACGTGGAGGAAACCTATGCCGTCCTTGGTGTCCAGCGCCCCGGGGCCGCTGCTCTGCCAGCCGTCGCGCATCCGGTCGCCCTGCGCGGAGGCCTCACGGTCGGCGAGGACGTTCGTCCACCACAGCGAGTAGACGACGAAGAGCCCCAGGACGACGCCCGTGGTGATCAGCAGCTCTCCGAAGACGCTGATGGCGCCGGCGATCCGGCCTCGTGCACGTGCCACGGCACCTGTTCCTGTCTCGAAGTGTCAGCCGACGAGTGCGTCCGGTTTGCCCTGGCTGCGCGGCCGTTCCTCGACCATCTTGCCCCACACGATCATCCGGTAGGTACTCGTGAATTCCGGGGTGCAGGTCGTGAGCGTGATGTAGCGGCCGGGCTTCGTGAAGCCGGAACCGCGCGGCACGGGGTCGATCACCGCGACGTTGGACGGCACCGTCTGAGGCAGGATGCTCGCCATCTCGTAGGTGTAGTAGGTGTCCTGCGTCTCGACGACGATCGGATCACCCGGTTCCAGGCGGTTGATGTAGCGGAACGGTTCGCCATGGGTGTTGCGGTGCCCGGCGACGGCGAAGTTGCCCTGCTCGTCCTCGGGCATGGCGGTCTTGAGCTTGCCCTCCGCGTAGTGCCCGACCATGCCGCGGTCGAGCACCTTGTGCTTGTCGATGCCCTCGGCGATGGGGACGACGACGTCCAGCTTGGGGATGTACATGAGGGCGAAGCCCTGGCCCGGTTCGAAGGCGTCGGGCTTGCGGCCCTTGGCCCAGTCGTCCTGGATCCGGCTGGCGGCCCGGTCGGCCTGCTGCCCGGCGAGCACGTTCGTCCACCAGAGCTGGTAGGTGACGAAGAGGAGCATCAACACGCCGAAGGTGATGAAGAGTTCACCGATGGCGCGGCTCGCGATGACCGCGGGGCTGTCCTTGGCCGCCTTGGCCGCACGTCTGGCCTCCATGCGGGACATCGGCTTCGCCGGCTCGGCCGCCGTCTCGCCGGACTGTTCGGCGGGGGCGGGGGCGGGGGCGGCTGCGCCGCGCCGGTGGCCGCGGCCCTTGGCCGCCCGGCGGCGCTCGGCCCGCCCGGGCCCCGGGGGCACTTCGGCGGCCCGGCGCGTCTCGGAGGTGCGCAGGGCGACGGTCTCGTCGTCGGGCACGGGGCCGGGATCCGGCGCGGGCGTGGGCCGGGACGACGGGTCGGGAGCGGGGTCGGGCACGCGCAACGCCCCGCGCTCGGGGCCCGCTTCGGGACCGGCGGCGTGCCGTCCGGCGTCATGGAAGGAGCCGGCAGTCCCGGGTCCGGGCTCGGTGAACGGACGAACGTCCTGCGCCCCGGGCTCGGTGAACGGGGCAGCAGCCCCCGCTCCGGGCTCGGTGAAGGAACCGGCAGTCCCCGTCCCGGGCTCCGCGAACGGACGAGCAGCCTGCGCCCCGGGATCCGTGAACGGGGCAGCAGCCCCCGCCCCGGGCTCCGCGAAGGGGCCGGCGTGGCCCGCGCCGGAGACGGTCGCGGGTGAGTGCTGCTCGGGTGCCGGGGCGGCGTGGCGGGCCCGGGGGACCTGGGGGTCGCGCGGGTGGCCGGAGGCGGGAGCGGGCGGCGCCTCGGGCCCGCCGGCGCCGTCGGGCCCGTACCAGTCCTGGCGGTAGCCCTCGCGGTCGTACCAGTCGTACGGCTCCTGCTCCGGCGGCGCCCCGTACGCCTGGGGCGGCGTCTGCCGCCCGTACGGCTCCGGCGCGGGCTCGTCGTCCGCAGGGTCGCCGGACGGCGTCCTGAACCAGGGCGAGCCGTGGCCGCTCTGGGGCAGCGGATCCGTCAGCGGGTCGTAGCCCTCGCCGCCGTATCCGCCCGTCTCCTCGTGCCCGGGGCGCCCGGCGCTCACGCCAGTGCCTTGCCCACCACCGGCGCGAGCCCCTCGGAACGCTGGACCGCGCCGATGTCGCCGCACTGCTCCAGCCAGTTGGCGAGCATCAGGTGACCGTGCTCCGTCAGGACCGACTCGGGGTGGAACTGCACTCCCTCGACCGGCAGTTCACGGTGCCGGACGCCCATGATGATGCCGTCGGCCGTCCGGGCGGTGACCTCCAGCTCGTCCGGCAGCTCGGCCGGCTCGGCGGCCAGCGAGTGGTAGCGGGTCGCCGTGAACGGCGAGGGCAGCCCGGCGAAGACGCCCTTGCCCTCGTGGGTCACGAGCGAGGTCTTGCCGTGCAGCAGCTCGGGGGCGCGGTCGACGACGCCTCCGTAGGCGACCGCCATGGACTGCATGCCCAGGCAGACCCCGAAGACGGGGATCCCGTTGTCGGCGCAGTGGCGCACCATCTCGATGCAGACCCCGGCCTCCTCGGGCGCCCCGGGACCGGGGGAGAGCAGCACCCCGTCGAAGCCGTCCCGCGCGTGCTCGGGGCGGACGGCGTCATTGCGCACCACCTCGCACTCGGCACCGAGCTGGTACAGGTACTGGACGAGGTTGAACACGAAGCTGTCGTAGTTGTCGACGACCAGGATGCGCGCGCTCACCGGCCGGCCCCCTCTCCGTCGACCGTCACGTCGCCGAACGGGAGCAGCGGCTCCGCCCACGGGAAGACGTACTGGAACAACACGTAGACGACCGCGAGGGCCAGCACGAGCGAGATGATCCCCCGCACCCATGCGTTCCCCGGCAGATGCCGCCAGATCCAGCCGTACATGCCGTCCCTTTCCGTTCGGTACGGGACCAGACTAAAGGTCGGCGGGGGCCCGTGGGTCGGCTGTGGAAAGCCTGCCGTTTGCCGTCCGTCACAGCCGCGGGGCCCGGCCGGCCCCCGGCGGGAGGGCCGCTCGCGCCGCCGCGGGGGCGGGGACGGTCAGCCGACGGGCTCCGCGTAGTGGAGGTCCACCGTGCCCGTGTAGCCGGGCAGGGTCACGGAGTCGTCCTCGTCGACCTTCCAGCCGAGGCCGTAAGCCTTCACGTAGAGCTGGTAGTTCTGGATCGCGGGTGACTCGGCGAGGGCCTTCTTGAGGCTGCCCCGGTCCCCGACCGCGGTGATCCGGTAGGGCGGGGAGTAGACCCGGCCCTGGAGGATCAGGGTGTTGCCCACGCAGCGCACGGCGCTGGTCGAGATCAGCCGCTGGTCCATGACCCTGATCCCCTCCGCGCCGCCCTGCCAGAGGGCGTTGACGACGGCCTGGAGGTCCTGCTGGTGGATGACCAGGTCGTTGGCCTGCGGCTCGGGGTAGCCGGGGGCGGCCTGCGCGTTCGGCGGGGCGTCGTTGAGGGTGACGCTCACCGCGTCGCCCGTCAACTCCTCGGTCCCGGCGGCCTTCTCCAGGGCGGCCAGTTCCGCGTCCTGCGCCTCGGTGGAGCCGTCGTCGCGCCGGGCGAGGGTGTCGACGTCGTGCCGGAGCGCGGCGGTCGACTCCTCCAGGTCCCCGTTGTCCGTGCTGCGCTGCCTGATCAGGTCGCTGAGCTTGAGCATGGACGCATCGGTGCGGAGGTCCGTACCCTTTGCGGTGTTGAAACTTGTCACGAAGATGACGCCCGCGAGTGCGAAAACCGCAGCCGTGAGCAGGCGGACCGGTCGCCAGGTGAAGCGGCTGACCGGCCCTCGGGGGGAGTCGGCTGAATTGCTCAACGTACCCTTATCTCCTTAGGCACCGCGGAAGCACTACGCTAACGGACGCCCGGGGGAGGCAGCGGTCCCCCTCGGCGCCCGCCCCGGCGCCAGCCACAGTTACCTGCGCGGTCACGCAGCGCATCGACAGGAGAGTCCCTCGTGCCGAAGTCACGTATCCGCAAGAAGGCCGACTTCACGCCCCCGCCGGCTTCGAAGCAGGCGACGAACATCAAGCTGACCAGCCGTAGCTGGGTGGCTCCGGTGATGCTCGCGCTCTTCCTCATCGGTCTCGTCTGGATCGTCCTCTTCTACGTGACCGAGGGCGAACTGCCGATCCAGAGCTTCGGCAACTGGAACATCGTCGCCGGCTTCGGCTTCATCGCGGCGGGCTTCGGCGTCTCGACGCAGTGGAAGTAGCGTCCGCGGAGCCCGCTCGTCAAGCTTTCCCCTGAGGTTGTCCACACGGTTTTCCACAGCCGGGGGAAAAGGTCTGACGATCTGTGGATAACTCTCGGGACGTTGACGCCGATGTGACTTCTTCGGCCATGCCGGTGAAGTACCGTGCCCCTTGCCCTGACCAGGAATGCCCAGGTCAGTGACGAGGGGCACGCCTGTTCCCCACGACATGCACAAGATCCGCCACACGCTGTGGACAACTATGGGGAAAGCTCGCCTCGGGGCGGGCACGCCCGCCCCGAAGAACGGCTGAAGCCATGCCGAGGCCCTGCTGAGGGGCCCCGCCGAAGCCCTAGGTGAGCGCCGCCGTACGCAGGGCGATGACGACGACCGCGGCCAGCAGGACCAGCCCGCAGGCGCCGAACTGCACCGGCACCCGCCAGCGGCCCTTCGGGGCGTGGACCATCCCGTAGGCGACCAGGGCGCCCGCGACCAGTCCGCCGACGTGCGCCTCCCAGGCGATGCCGGGCGCGACGAAGGTGATCACCAGGTTGATCGCCAGCAGGGCGACGATGGGCCGCAGGTCGTACCGCATCCGGCGCATCAGGACGATCATCGCGCCGAAGAGACCGTAGATCGCGCCGGAGGCGCCGAGCGAGCCCTGGTTGGGCGCGGCGATCAGATAGGTCAGGGCACTGCCCGCCAGCCCGGACACCAGGTAGAGCGCCAGGAAGCGCACCCGGCCGAGCGCTTCCTCCAGCGGACCGCCGAGCCACCACAGCAGCAGCATGTTGAAGAAGATGTGCCAGATCTCCTGGTGCAGGAACACCGAGGTCAGCAGCCGGTACCACTGGCCCTCCAGGGCCACCCCGACGGGCTCGCCCAGCTCCGGGTCGAAGGCGCCGGCGATCAGCGTGAGCCGGTTGACGAAGTCGTCGCCCAGGGCCAGGCCGACGACGAAGACGGCCGCGTTGATGCCGATCAGGATCTTCGTGATCAGCCGCGAGTCGGAGGTCAGCGCACCGCCGGCGAGCGTGCGGGGCATGCTCGCGCTCGGCGCGTGACCCGTGCCGGAGCCGGTCCGCACGCAGTCGGGGCACTGGAAGCCGACCGAGGCGCTGACCATGCAGTCGGTACAGATCGGCCGCTCGCAGCGGGTGCACCGGATGCCGGTCTCCCGGTCCGGATGGCGGTAGCAGCCGGGCAGGCCATGGGTGTCCTGCGGCTCCTGCGGACTGCCTGGCGCCTGGTCCATGAGGTCCCCTCGTCCTGTGGGCTCGCGACATCGCCCCGTCCATCCTTACGGACGGACGGGGCGCAAAGGTTCCCGTACGGCGAACCGGGCGGCTCAGCCCTGGCGGGTCTCGACCACGACCGACTCGATGACGACGTCCTCGACCGGGCGGTCGGTGCGCGGGTTGGTCGCGGTGCCGGCGATCTCGTCGACCACCTTGCGGGAGGCGTCACCGGTGACCTCGCCGAAGATGGTGTGCTTGCGGGTCAGCCAGGCGGTCGGCGACACGGTGACGAAGAACTGCGAGCCGTTGGTCCCCGGGCCGGCGTTGGCCATGGCCAGCAGGTACGGCTTGTCGAACGCGAGCTCCGGGTGGAACTCGTCGGCGAACTCGTACCCCGGGCCGCCGGTGCCGTTGCCCAGCGGGTCGCCGCCCTGGATCATGAAGCCGCTGATCACGCGGTGGAAGACGGTGCCGTCGTAGAGCCGGTCCGTCGTCTTGGCGCCCGTCGCCGGGTGGACCCACTCCCGCTCACCGGTCGCGAGTTCGACGAAGTTCTTCACCGTCTTGGGCGCGTGGTTCGGCAGAAGCCGGATCTCGATGTCGCCGCGGTTGGTCTTCAGGGTGGCGTACAGCTGCTCGGCCACGGTCTGCCTTCCGTAAGTCTTCGTTTCTGACGCGCCTGATCCTCGCACGGAAGGGCAGAGGGCATGCAGAAGCGGCCGGTGGCGGTTCGCGCACCGGCGCGTGAGCGGGCGGACGGAGACGTGCCTCCGTCGTGTGCCGCGATGACCCGGATGCCAGCCCCGCATGCCGAGGTGGCGCTCAACGGGCATGATTTCGCATCGGGTGGAAAGGCGGAACTCATGCCGACTGCGGACAAAACCTCAGTCGCCCACAACGCCACCGAGGAGGAGGATCCCGTGACCCGCATCGACAGCGTGCGCGCCGCGACCGATACGGCGAAGGACAGCGTGCTGCACGCCGCGGAAGTGGTGGCGCCCTACGCCGGTACGGCCAGGGACCAGGCTGTGCTCTACACGCGTGAGGCCCGTGCCCGGCTCACGCCGGCAGTCTCCAGGGCCGCTGCTCAGGCACGTGTGCAGTACGGCGTCCATGTGGCGCCGCATGTGCCTCCCAAGGTCGACGAGACGGCGCAACGAGCGGCGCTCCAGGCCAGGAAGGCGGCACGGCAGGCCGCCGACTACACCGTCCCCCGGGTCGGACACGCGGTGGCCGTCGCCAGGCCGGTGGGCTCGGAGGCCGCGGCCAGGTCGGCCGCCGCACTCGCCGCCCTGCGCGGACAGGTGTCGGCGAAGGAGGTCCAGAAGCTCGTACGCAAGCACGAGCGTCGTTCCCGGGCCGGGCGGGTCTTCAAGGGCGTCGCGCTGGCCGGACTGATCGCCGGCGGTGCCTTCGCCGCATGGAAGTGGTGGGACAAGCAGGCGAACCCGGACTGGCTGGTGGAACCGCCCGCGGCGACCGAGGTCTCCGACCGGACTCCGCTGTCGTCGGTGGACGGCAGCACCAAGGCCGATCTCGATCCCGAGGTGCGGGCGAAGCAGGACGAGGCGGACGGCGACGAGAGCCGCTGACAGGACGCAGGCCCCAGGGCCCGAGGCGCCGGGAGGTACGAACGCTCCCGGCGTCTCATGCTGCCACGGTGTACGCGTCACGGGTGCCGGCCGGGGCGGACGAGCCGGACGCGGCCCGGGCGGACGACGCGGAAGCCGGCGACGCGGAGGCGCTCGACGCGGCGGTGCGCGACGCGGAGGCGCTGGACGCGGAAGCGGGCGACGCGGCGGAACCGGAGGACGGCACGGAAGCGGCCGGAGCGGCCGGGCGGGTGGCCGCGGCGGAACGGGCGGTCGTGGCCGGGACGGACGGTGCGGCGGCGGGAGCGGTCCCCGAGGGAGCCGTCGTCAGGTCCGGGGAGCCGGCGAGGCGTGCGGCACGGCGGGTGCGCTGCGGGACGGCGGCGGCGACGGGAGCCGGGGCCGCGGCGGTCACGGTCGCGGCACGGCCCTCGGTCTCGGCGGCCGCCGCGGCCTCGGCCTCGCGGTCACGCAGTCGACGGGTCGCGGGTGAGGCGCCGTGGGCCTCGGCGCCGATGCGCTGCTTCATGGTCGGCGGCAGCGACCTGCTGCCGCGAGCGGCGGGCAGTCGCTGCGGCACCGCCCTCCTGATCTGTTCCGGCACCCCCGTTCCGGTGGTGCGGACGCCGGCCCGGGCGGGCTCGTCGGGCGTCGCGACGGCCGGCTGCGACGTCGCGGCGGTCGCGGTGGCGGTGGTGAGCCCCACCGAGGCGAGCAGAGCGAAGAACGCGGTGACGAACGCGGTCCACAGATTCCTGACCTTCAAGGCGGCCATGACCCCTCACTTTCGGGTTGAGCGCTTTACATACCTTTCTCATGATGTGTACGCATCTCGAGGAGTGTGGGAGCGACGCCCCTGCCGCGCAGTTCTTCGGATGAACACCACCCGGACGGCCCACGTCCCGGACGCCACGGATGTCCCAGTCCGGGATGCGGAGCCGTCGGACACGCGCTAGGACCGTGGGAGAGCGGTCCGCGGGACGCCGTCCGCGTCAGCCGCCGACCGTGGGAGAACGGCCCGCGGGACGCCGTCCGCGTCAGCCGCCGACCGCGATCCCGGCCCCGGCCACGCCGGTGCCGGCGGCTGGGGCGTCCGGTGCGGGGGCCGCCTCCCACCGGGCGGTGGTGCGGACGTAGCCGTAGATCACCGACACCATCGCCAGGACGAGCAGCGGTCCGGCGATCCAGGGGTACCCGGCCATCTCCACCGCCAGGTAGCGGTACGACAGCAGCAGCGCGGCGAAGACGGCGGTGCCGTAGCCGGCCAGCCGCAGGCCCGAGCGGTCCCAGCCGCGGTCGTAGGCGCGCAGCGCCGTCTCGATGGTGAGCGTGAACACCACACCGGCGATGAGGTCGACGCCGTAGTGGTAGCCGAAGCCGAGGGTCGCGGCGAGGGTGGCGACCAGCCAGAAGGTGCCCGCGTGGCGCAGCACCGGGGGGCTCTTGCGGGTGTGGAGGTAGATCGCGGTGGCCCATGCCGTGTGCAGGCTGGGCATGCAGTTGCGCGGGGTGAACTCGTCGAAGGGCATGGGGCCCGGGGTGCCGGTCGGCGGGACGGTCGCGGGCCACAGATCGCCCAGGGCCCACTGGGCGCTGGGCTCCATGTTCGGCGTCCACAGGGCTATCGGCGCCCAGTGCTCGGCGCCGGTGCCGTAGGCGAAGAGCGGGCCGACCACCGGGAAGAGCATGTAGAAGGCGGGGCCTATCAGGCCTATCAGCAGGAAGGTGCGCACCAGGTGGTGGACCGGGAAGCGGCGCTCGGCGGCCACGTGGCGCAGTTGGTACAGGGCGACGACGACGGCGGCCACCGGGAGCTGGCCGTAGACGAAGTCGAGGATGTTGAAGCCGATCGGGCCGGTGGCGGTGACCAGCCGGCCCATCAGCCAGGACGGGTCGCCCAGCGCGCGGTCGGCGGCCGCGAGGTACGGGTCGAGCACCATGGGACGGGTCTTGGAGGTGATCAGCAGCCAGGTGTCGCCGGTCTTGCGGCCCGCCACCAGCAGCAGCGCCAGCCCGGCGCCCTTCAGCAGCAGGAGCCGTTCCGGGCCGGTGCGGCGGGTGACGCCGACGACGGCGACGCCCAGGATCGCCCAGAGGGCGCCGTTTCCGAAGGGGTGGCCCCCCGTCACCTCGATGCCGGCGATCCAGCGGACGGCCAGGAAGACGAGGTCGACGGATATCGCGGCGCCGAGGGCGATGAACCGCTGCCGCCAGGTGAGCACCACCATCGTCAGTGCCAGGCCGGCGTAGAGTATGCCGCCCGATTTGGGCGGGAACAGCACCTCCCGGCTCTGGGTGGTGATGGGTCCCGGCAGGCCGTAACGGCGTGCGGCGAATTCCAGCGCGACGAGGAATCCGAGGACGGCGACAGCCGCTACGGCCCAGAGTCTCGCCCGTGGTTGCTGTCGTATGTGTATCAACGTCGACCGCTTCACTAGATGTTGACCTGACCACCCGTCCGAGAAGGACGGGAAACACACGCCCCGGGTTGCCCGCCCGTTCCGGCCCCGTTCACCGTGCGCCGCCACCTCGGCGGCGGCACGGGCCCCCGCGGATCCCCGGCGGCCGCCCCCGCTCCGGCGGGCGACCTGTGTTCCCCCTGTGACCCGTCCGAGCGAAACAGAGCGAATCAGAGCGAATCAGAGCAGGTCAAGGGCGCGGCCGGGGGCCGGCCGGCCCCGTCCCCGCCGCGCGTCAGGGCAAGAAAAACCCCTCCGACCACGTTTCCGCAGGTCGGAGGGGTCTTCCACGATGTGGAGCCTAGGGGAGTCGAACCCCTGACATCTGCCATGCAAAGACAGCGCTCTACCAACTGAGCTAAGGCCCCGTGTTCGGGTGTGCACGAAGCGGCGGTCCGGTCTCCCGGGCCACCACCGTGCTCAAGAGTAGCGGGTCACCCCCGTGATCCTGCAAAAGGATTGGGAGCACGGGACTTCCCAGGGGCCTCCCGGTGGACGACCACGCTCCGTAAGATGCTCCCGAGGTTCGCAGCAGCGAAGCCGCTTGGGGAAGCGATGGGGAGACGCAATGGACGCAGCGCAGCAGGAGACGACCGCAAGAGCCCGGGAACTGCAGCGCAGCTGGTACGGGGAACCGCTCGGGGCCCTGTTCCGCCGGCTCATCGACGACCTGGGGCTCAACCAGGCCCGTCTCGCGGGGGTACTCGGGCTGTCGGCTCCGATGCTCTCCCAGCTCATGAGCGGCCAGCGCGCCAAGATCGGCAACCCGGCCGTGGTCCAGCGGGTCCAGGCGCTCCAGGAGCTCGCGGGCCAGGTGGCCGACGGCAGCGTCAGCGCAGTGGAGGCGACGGGCCGGATGGAGGAGATCAAGAAGTCGCAGGGCGGCTCCGTGCTCACCGCCACCGGCCAGTCCACCGGCACCTCCGGGGCGCCGACCGTGCGCCGCGTCGTCCGTGAGATCCAGTCGCTGCTGCGCTCCGTCGCGGCGGCGGGCGACATCATCGACGCGGCCGATTCCCTCGCCCCCACCCACCCCGAACTGGCAGAGTTCCTCCGGGTGTACGGCGCGGGCCGGACGGCGGACGCGGTCGCGCACTACGAGGCGCACCAGAACTGAGCGAGGCGGACGCCTCCACGAGGGAACCGGGAGCGGGCGCGGCACCATGGGCGAGGTCTTCGCTGGTCGGTACGAACTGATCGACCCGATCGGGCGCGGCGGGGTCGGCGCGGTCTGGCGCGCCTGGGACCACCGGCGACGCCGCTACGTGGCGGCCAAGGTGCTGCAGCAGAGCGACGCGCACACCCTGCTGCGCTTCGTGCGCGAGCAGGCGCTGCGCATCGACCACCCGCACGTGCTGGCGCCGGCGAGCTGGGCCGCCGACGACGACAAGGTCCTGTTCACGATGGAGCTGGTCAGCGGGGGGTCGCTGGCCCATGTGATCGGCGACTACGGGCCGCTGCCGGCCCGCTTCGTGTGCACCCTGCTCGACCAGTTGCTGTCCGGGCTCGCCGCGGTGCACGCGGAGGGCGTCGTGCACCGTGACATCAAGCCGGCCAACATCCTGATGGAGGCGACCGGCACGGGCCGGCCGCATCTGCGCCTCTCCGACTTCGGCATCTCCATGCGCAAGGGCGAACCCCGGCTGACGGAGACCAACTACGTCGTCGGCACGCCCGGTTACTTCGCGCCCGAGCAGATGCTCGGCGCGGAACCCGACTTCACCGCCGACCTGTTCGCG
The DNA here is from genome assembly GCF_016919245.1 of Streptomyces zhihengii. NCBI lineage: Bacteria > Bacillati > Actinomycetota > Actinomycetes > Kitasatosporales > Streptomycetaceae > Streptomyces > Streptomyces zhihengii. Next base: position 4,131,683 of record NZ_JAFEJA010000001.1, read on the forward strand.
GCCGGCCTGGTCGGCCTCTATCTCCTGGAGGGCCGCAAGCCGGACTCCCAGGCCCTCATCGAGCACTTCGCCCGGCACGGCACCCCCGGAGCGCCACAGGGCATCCCCGAGCCCCTGTGGCAGGTCCTCGCCGGTCTCCTCCAGCCCGATCCCCAGGCCCGCTTCCGCACGGCGACGGGCGCGCGCAAGGCGCTGAGCGCCGCGGTGGAGGCGCTGCCGGACGCCGGGCAGGGCGAGGAGCCGGTCGAGATCTTCGACCAGCTCGGCCCGCTCCCCGCGGGCTTCGGGCCCGCCGGACCCGAGCGCGAGGGGCAGGCCGGCACCGCGCCCGAGCGGTCCGCCGCCGAGCCGCCGGCGGCCTCGGGGACGGGCAGCTTCCATCTGGCGCCGCCGCCGCGGCAGCCCTCCCCCGAGCAGCCCGCCGCGCCCGCTCCCGCCCACCCCGGGCCCGCCCCGGCCCACGCTCCCCAGGACCCGACGGCCCCGGTGCGGTACGAGCAGCCGCAGACGCGCGCCTACACGGCGCAGCACCCGCACGCCCCCGCCGCCCCCGCCGCCCCGGTCGCCCCGGCCGGGTCCGCGCCCGTTCCCGCGGTGCGCACACGGACGGGACCGCCCCCGAAGGTGGCGGTCCCGGTGCTGGTCGTCGCGCTGCTGTGCTTCGCCGTGGGCATCTGGGCCCTGACCCAGGTCTGATCACCGCTCGCGGGCGGCCGCGGGGCTACTGCCCGGGCGGCGGACCGTACGGTCCGTACCCGTATCCCTGGCCCGGACCGCCCTGCGGCCCCGTGCCCTGGGGCGCGGTGCCCTGGGCGGGCGGGTAGCCGTAGCCCGCCGGATGGCCTGGCGCGGCGTGGGCCTGTGCCGGGAGCGGCACCTGGCCGCCCGGGCCGGCCGCCGCGCGGCGGCGGGCGAGCAGCGTCCAGACGCCGAGCCCGAGCACCAGCAGCGTGCCCGTGCCGATCCCGGCCGCGGCCACCACGCGCATGGTGGCGCTCGTGGACTCCTCGGCGGCGTTCCTGCCGCTGTCCGCCGCCTCCTGGTCGTCGTCGGTGACCTGGAAGTCGCCGGCCGGGCCGTCGTAGCCGGGGCCGGAGCGGGCCTCGCCCTCGATGTTCACCCGCAGCGTCAGCGGCAGGGGCTCGTCCCCGAACTCGTCGGCGATCTCCGGGTTGAGGGTGACCGAGAGGTAGTACCAGCCGGCGAACCGGACGGCGCTCACGGTGCTGTCGGAGTCGAAGCGGTTCTCGTAGGCGACGGGCGGCAGCGGGTCGAGGGCGAGGGACTTCTGCTTGCCGTCGTAGTAGACGCCGGACTGCTCGTCCACCAGCCCGCGGGCCGGGTTGTGCAGCGCGAGGGCCAGCGCGCTGCTGACGCTCCCGGGGTCGGCCGCCGTGCTGCTGCCGAGGTCGGCGCTGACGAACACCTGCTGGCCCCAGTCGACGGGCACCCGGTAGAAGAGCGTCCTGCCCGGCCGGATCTCGTCCTGCCACTCGCCCTGCGCGAGGCCGGTCGCGTCGTGGAAGCCGTTCCCGCCCGCCCGCGCGACGGGCCCGCCCGCCGGGGCGGCGGGGGAGGCGGAGGGCCAGTCCTCGGGCGCCGCCGTGGGCGCCTGCCCGCTCAGCGCCGGCTCCGTGACGAAGCGGATCTCCACGTCCCACGGGTCGGGCGACGAGGTGGCGTCGCCGGTGCGCTCCAGCAGGACGTAGTAGGTGCCCGCCTCCTGGCAGGTGCTGCTCTCCTTGTCGACCCGGCGGCTCGCGTAGTCGGCCACCGGGCGGGCGTAGGCCGCCGAGCCGAAGCGGGCCTCGCCCTCGCTGCACGCGGTCCCCGACCGGTTCTCGACGCTCACCGACAGTTCGTCCGCGTAGGCGACCTTGGTCGCGAGCTTCGGGACGGCGACGGCCGAGACATAGGCGTTCACCGTGGCGTCGAGATCGACGCGGTAGTAGCGCTTCTCGCCGGGCCTGATGCTGTCCTTGTACGTCGAACCGGCCGTGAGGGCCGGGCCGTTGCTGTTGACCGCCGTGCCCGTGACGGGCTTCGCCGCGCTGTCGAACGTGTAGGGGTTCGGTTCCCCCGCCGCCCCGGCCGGTGCCGGCGCCCCGGCCACCGCGCAGACCGCCGCGACCCCGGCCAGCGCCAGCCGTGTCCTGCCGCGCTGCCTCTTCACGCGCTTCTCCTCGTGCTCGATGAGTCCGTCCGGGCGCCGGGCGGGTGTCCGCCGGAGCCCGTGACCGCCGCTCTGCGCCGCAGCAGGACCGCCAGGGCGGCCGCGGCCAGGACGCCGCCGCCCGCCGCGGCGGCCGTCGCGGCGCCGGACCATCCTGCCCCGGCGCCGGGGGCGCTGTCTCGGGCCGCGGCCGAATCACCCCTGTTGTCCCCCGCGCCGGCGTCCCGGCCGCCCAGGGCGGGCGCGTCGCGCTGCGGCCCGGCCAGCGCGTCGCCGAGCACGGACACCCGCAGCACCACGCCGATCCCCGTGTCCCGGGCGATCTCGGCGGCCCGCGCGCCGAGGGTCACGGCGATGTAGAAACCGCCGGTGGAGTGCACCGGCACCACCTCCGGGCGGTGTTCGCGGCGGTTGGCCCAGGCGACGGGGACGGTGCCCATCTCCAGGACGGCCGGGCGTCCGTCGTAGGCCGTCGTACGGCGGAACCCGGCGGCGCCGGAGCCGACCGGCACCCGTGCCGGGGTGTACACCTGGGTCGCCCCGTAGGAGCGCACCGGCGAACCTCCGCCGGTGGACGCCTCGTCGGCGAACTCCACGTCGTAGCGGAGCTGCTGGCCCCAGCCGACCGGCACCTTGTACCAGAGCGTCTGGGACGGCAGCAGCGTGTCCCGCCATGCCCCGTCCGCGATCTCCTCGGCGTCGTTGAAGCCGGTGCCGCCCGCGACCGGCGTCGGGTCGCCCGCGGGGAGCACCGCGTCCGCGCCGGCGCCGTAGCCGGGCTGTGGCCGGGCAGGCGTCGCACCGCCGGCCGGCGGCTCCTCGACGGCGTGGGTGAGCTCCAGGGGCCAGCGGGCGGCGTCCGCGTCAGCCGTGCCCTCGCGCTCCACCACCAGCCGGTAGCGGCCCGCCGCGTCGCAGCTCCCGGCGGCCCGGGCGGTGGGGACACGTGTCACGGCGGAGGTCAGCGGGGCCGCTCCCTCGTCCTGGCCGAAGCGCGCGCTCCCCGAGCCGCAGACGCCGTCCGCGCCGCGCACGATCCGGGTGCGCAGGCCGTCGTCCGCGCCGACGGCGGTGCCGGGCTGGGGCACGGCGGTCGCGGAGAAGGTCACGGTGGAACGGGCGTCGAGGGCGACGGTGTAGTGGCGCCGCTCGCCGGGACCGATGGTGTCCAGGTACTGGCCCGGCGCGAGCGGCGGGGCGTCCCCGGGGCCGGGTGTGCCGGTGACCCGCGCGCCGCGGAGGCGGTAGCCGTCGGCGGACAGGCCGGCGGAGCGCTGGAGCTGGCGGGCGAGGGCGTCCGCGTCGGGGGCGTCGTAGTAGCGCCCGTTGCCGGCCCCGGCCACGCATTCCAACTCCTCGCGTGCGGCGCCCTCCACCTGGAAGCCGACGGTGTCGACGCGCAGCCCCGCGTCGGCCCCGGCGAGCCGGGCGGCGACCTCGCAGGGGCGGGGAGCGCCGCAGGTGTCCTCGCCGTCGGAGACCAGCAGGACGGTGCGGGTGGCGAGCCGCCCGCCGGACGGTGCCGGGAGGTCCCGCGCCGCCTCGGTGAGCGCGAGCCCGACCGGGCTGCCGCCCTGGGGCCGCACGCCGCGGACGGCGTCCTTCAGGCCCGCCCGGTCGAGCGGCCGCACGGGCAGCACCGCGCGGGTGTCCGTGCAGCCCGGGGAGCGGCCGGCGCCGTGGACCCGCAGCCCGGTCGGATGGCCGTCGGGGAGCGCGTCGACGACGGTGCCGACGGCCTGGCGGGCCGATTCCATCCGGCTGCGCCCGGTGCCGTCGTCCTCGGCCATGGAGGCGGAGGAGTCGAGCACCAGCACCAGGCCGCTCCCCTCCGCCGTCCGCGGCGCCCTGGCGCCCCGTCCGGCGGGCTCCGCGCCCGCGGCGGGCGGGGGCGCCGCCGCCAGCACGAGCAGCGCCGCACCGATCGCGGCGACCGCCGCCCGACAGCGCCGTCCTGCTCTCACCGTGTTCCCCCTCCACAGCCTCGCTTTGCTCACGCAAGCTAGTGATTTGCGGGGGTGAACTCAAGGGGGTTGCGTCACGGTCCGGCAACAGCGCGTGCGGAAAGGCGCCCGCGCGGGCCCCCGGAACGGCACGAAGCCCCGGCCGCGTGAGCGGCCGGGGCTTCGTTTCCAGGACTGTGCGTCTCAGACACCCGAACCTGCGGGCACGGAGTCGGTCGCCTCCGTCCACAGATCCTGCTCGGCGCGATCCGCCTGGATCTGGCGGTACACGAGGAGCCCGCCGATGGCGGCCAGTGCGACCAGGAGAAGCTTCTTCACCGCGCGACCTCGTCTTTCCTTGACGTATGAGGACTTCTGGCGCCCGACTATACACACCGACCGATACCGATCGGTGACCTGAGTGCACCGGCCGGGCGCACCCCCGGAGCCCCAACTCGGCTGCCGGGAAAACGAGATCGGCCCGGGCGGAGAATCTCCGTCCGGGCCGATCGTCACTGTGGGGCTAACAGGATTTGAACCTGTGGCCTCATCCTTATCAGGGATGCGCTCTAACCAACTGAGCTATAGCCCCTCCGCGCTCCCGCGCTGACCTCTGAAGATTAGCGCACCCACCGGGCAGCGCCAAAATCGGAATCCGAGGACTCCGGCGGAGCGCTACTCGTCCTCGGCGAGCGTGAGCTCCACACCGCCCACGAAACCGGCGGAGAGGTTGTAGATGAAGGCTCCGAGCGTCGCCAGGGCTGTGGCCAGGACCACATCGATCACCGCGACGACCGAGGTGAACACCAGCACCCGGGGCAGCGAGAGGAACGACTGGAGGTCGAATCCGTTGCTGTCACCGGAGCCGGTGGCGTCGCTGATCTGCCCGCCCACGGTGGAGAAGACGCCCATGGCGTCCATGACCATCCACAGGACCGCGGCCGCGACCACGGTGCAGATGCCCAGGGCGATCGAGAGCAGGAAGCTCACCTTCATGACCGACCACGGGTCGGCCTTGGCCACCCGCAGCCGCGCCTTGCGCGTCCGGGGCGTCGTGCTGGCGCCGGTGCGCGGCCTGCGCACGGCTCCGCCGCCCTGACGGCCGGCCTGCTGCCTGCCGTCCTGGGCGCCGCCGGGCGAGGGATACGCCTGCGGCGGGTGGTACGGCTGGCCGGCCTGCTGCGGAGCAGGCTGCTCGCCGCCGAACATCTGGTACTGGGGCTGCCCGCCCCTGGTGTCGGTCACCGTAGTCCCCCTGTCGTCAGCGGTGGGGTGCCCACCCTGGGAGTCCGCGGCAGGGCCACGGGCACCGTTCGCTCCGGAAGCGGCCGCTCCGGCGCCCGTGGCTCCACTCACGCTCTACTCCTCGTGCTCCCCTGCCGAGGGCGGGGTGCCCTCGGCGGCCGCCTCGGCCGTCTCGGGGTCGACCGGCTCGGACCCGTCGACCTCTTCGGCCTCACGGCCCGCCTCGGCGTTGCGTGCGATGCCGACGACGGCATCACGCTTGCCCAGATTGATCAGTTGGACGCCCATGGTGTCACGGCCCGTCTCCCTGACTTCGTTGACTCGCGTACGAATCACACCGCCGCCCAGCGTGATGGCGAGGATCTCGTCCGTCTCCTCGACCACCAGCGCGCCCACGAGCGAACCGCGGTCCTCCACGATCTTCGCAGCCTTGATGCCGAGGCCGCCACGACCCTGGACGCGGTACTCGTCGACCGGGGTCCGCTTCGCGTACCCGCCGTCGGTGGCAGTGAAGACGAACGTACCGGGCCGGACGACATTCATCGAGAGCAGTTCGTCGTCCGCGCGGAAACTCATGCCCTTGACGCCCGAGGTCGCGCGTCCCATGGGACGCAGCGCCTCGTCCGTCGCCGTGAAACGGATCGACTGCGCCTTCCTGCTGATGAGCAGCAGATCGTCCTCGGCGGAGACCAGTTCGGCCCCGATCAGCTCGTCGTCGGCGCCGGAGTCCGTCTCGCGGAGGTTGATCGCGATGACACCGCCGGAGCGCGGGGAGTCGTAGTCCTTCAGCGAGGTCTTCTTGACCAGACCGGCCTTGGTGGCGAGCACCAGGTACGGGGCGGCCTCGTAGTCGCGGATCGCGAGGATCTGGGCGATCTGCTCGTCCGGCTGGAAGGCCAGCAGGTTGGCGACGTGCTGGCCGCGGGCGTCCCGGCCGGCGTCCGGGAGCTCGTACGCCTTCGCCCGGTAGACCCGGCCCTTGTTGGTGAAGAACAGCAGCCAGTGGTGGGTGGTGGAGACGAAGAAGTGGTCGACGATGTCGTCCTCCTTCAGCTTCGTGCCGCGCACCCCCTTGCCGCCGCGCTTCTGGGACCGGTAGTCGTCGGTCTTGGTGCGCTTCACATAGCCGCCACGCGAGATGGTGACGACGATGTCCTCCTCGGCGATCAGGTCCTCGATGGACATGTCGCCGTCGAACGGCACCAGCTTGGAGCGGCGGTCGTCGCCGAACTTGTCGACCAGCGCGGTGAGTTCCTCGCTGATGATGGCGCGCTGCTTCTCCGGCGAGGCCAGGATCGCGTTGTACTCGTTGATCTTGGCCTGGAGCTCGTCGTGCTCCTGGATGATCTTCTGGCGCTCCAGGGCGGCGAGCCGGCGGAGCTGCATCTCCAGGATGGCGTTCGCCTGGATCTCGTCGATCTCCAGGAGGTCCATCAGGCCGCCGCGGGCGACGTCGACGGTGTCGCTGCGCCGGATCAGCGCGATGACCTCGTCGATGGCGTCCAGGGCCTTGAGCAGGCCGCGCAGGATGTGCGCCCGCTCCTCGGCCTTGCGCAGCCGGAAGCGGGTGCGCCGGACGACGACCTCGACCTGGTGGGTCACCCAGTGGCGGATGAACGCGTCCAGCGAGAGCGTGCGCGGCACCCCATCGACCAGGGCCAGCATGTTGGCGCCGAAGTTGGTCTGGAGGTCGGTGTGCTTGTAGAGGTTGTTCAGCACGACCTTGGCGACCGCGTCGCGCTTGAGCACGATCACCAGACGCTGGCCGGTGCGCGAGGAGGTCTCGTCGCGGACGTCGGCGATGCCGCCGATCTTGGCGTCCTTCACCAGGTCGGCGATCTTCTGCGCCAGGTTGTCCGGGTTGACCTGGTACGGAAGCTCCGTGACGACCAGGCACTGCCGGTTCTGGATCTCCTCGACCTCGACGACCGCGCGCATCGTGATGGAGCCGCGACCGGTGCGGTACGCCTCCTCGATGCCCTTGCGGCCCACGACCAGGGCGCCGGTCGGGAAGTCCGGCCCCTTGATCCGCTCGATCAGGGCGTCGAGCAGCTCCTCGTGGGTGGCCTCCGGGTGGTCCAGCGCCCACTGGGCGCCGGCCGCGACCTCGCGCAGGTTGTGCGGCGGGATGTTGGTGGCCATACCGACCGCGATACCGGCGCTGCCGTTGACCAGCAGGTTCGGGAAGCGGGCCGGCAGGACCGTCGGCTCCTGGTTGCGGCCGTCGTAGTTGTCCTGGAAGTCGACGGTCTCCTCGTCGATGTCCCGGAGCATCTCCATGGACAGCGGCGCCATCTTGCACTCGGTGTAGCGCATGGCGGCGGCCGGGTCGTTGCCCGGGGAGCCGAAGTTGCCGTTGGAGTCGACCAGCGGCATCCGCATCGACCACGGCTGGGCCAGGCGCACCAGGGCGTCGTAGATCGAGGAGTCGCCGTGCGGGTGGTACGTGCCCATGACGTCGCCGACGACGCGGGCGCACTTGTAGAAGCCCTTCTCGGGCCGGTAGCCGCCGTCGTACATCGCGTACAGCACCCGGCGGTGGACGGGCTTGAGTCCGTCCCGGACGTCGGGCAGCGCCCGGGACACGATGACGGACATCGCGTAGTCCAGGTACGAGCGCTGCATCTCGGTCTCGAGACCGACCGGCTCGATCCGCATCTGCGGACCCTCGTCCTCGGTGGTCACAGGGGTAGGGGTGTCCCCGCCGGAGGCAGGGGAAGTCTCGTCGGCCATTGCTGGTCTTCGGTCCTTTCGTGCGGTCAGCTGAGACCGACTCAGATGTCGAGGAAGCGGACGTCCTTGGCGTTGCGCTGGATGAACGAGCGCCGCGCCTCGACGTCCTCACCCATCAGCACCGAGAACAGGTCGTCGGCCTGGGCCGCGTCGTCCAGCGTGACCTGGCCGAGCACCCGGTGCTCCTGGTCCATGGTGGTCACCCGCAGCTCCTCGGCGTTCATCTCGCCGAGGCCCTTGAAGCGCTGGATCGAGTCCTCCCTGATGCGCTTGCCGGCCTGCTTGCCCATCTCGACCAGGGCGTCGCGCTCACGGTCCGAGTACGCGTACTCGAAGTCGTCACGGCCCCACTTGATCTTGTACAGCGGGGGGCGGGACAGGAACACGTGCCCGGCCTCGACCAGCGGCCGCATGAAGCGGAACAGGAACGTCAGCAGCAGGGTGTTGATGTGCTGGCCGTCGACGTCGGCGTCCGCCATCAGGATGATCTTGTGATAGCGCAGCTTCTCGATGTCGAAGTCCTCGTGGACCCCGGTGCCGAAGGCCGAGATCAGCGCCTGGACCTCGGTGTTCTGCAGGATCTTGTCGATGCGCGCCTTCTCGACGTTCAGGATCTTGCCGCGGATCGGCAGGATGGCCTGGTACATCGGATTGCGGCCGGACTTGGCCGAGCCGCCGGCGGAGTCTCCCTCGACGATGAAGATCTCGCACTTGGTGGGGTCGTTGGACTGGCAGTCGCTCAGCTTGCCGGGCAGCGAGGCCGACTCCAGCAGCCCCTTGCGGCGGGTCAGGTCGCGCGCCTTGCGGGCCGCGACCCGGGCGGTGGCCGCCTGGATCGACTTGCGGATGATGTCCGCGGCCTCGTTCGGGTTGCGGTCGAACCAGTCGGTCAGGTGCTCGTGGACGACCTTCTGCACGAAGGTCTTCGCCTCGGTGTTGCCCAGCTTGGTCTTCGTCTGGCCCTCGAACTGGGGCTCGCCCAGCTTGACCGAGATGATCGCCGTCAGACCCTCGCGGATGTCCTCGCCGGAGAGGTTGTCGTCCTTCTCGCGCAGCAGCTTCTTCTCGCGGGCGTAACGGTTGACCAGGCCCGTCAGCGCGGCGCGGAAGCCCTCCTCGTGGGTACCGCCCTCATGGGTGTGGATGGTGTTCGCGAAGGAGTACACGCCCTCGGTGTACTGCGAGTTCCACTGCATCGCGATCTCGACCGAGAGCATCCGCTCCTTGTCCTCGGCCTCCACGTCGATCACGGTCGGGTGGATCAGCTCGCCCTTGCGGGAGTTGAGGTACTTCACGAAGTCGACGATGCCGCCCTCGTAGTGGTACTTCACCGTCCGCGCCGGCTGCTCCTCGGCCGTCTCGGCGGCGTCCGGGTCGTCGGCGTTCATCGTCGCCTTGGCCGACTCGCGCTCGTCGGTCAGCGTCAGGGTCAGGCCCTTGTTGAGGAAGGCCATCTCCTGGAAGCGCCTGGCGAGCGTCTCGAAGGAGTAGTCGGTGGTCTCGAAGACGTCCGGGTCCGCCCAGAAGGTGACGGTCGTGCCGGAGTCCTCGACCTGCTCGTGCTGGGCGAGGGGCGCGGTGGGGACGCCGAGCTTGTAGTCCTGCGTCCAGCGGTAGCCGTCGCGCTTGATCTCCACGGAGACCTTGGTGGACAGCGCGTTCACCACGGAGACGCCGACGCCGTGCAGACCGCCGGAGACGGCGTACCCGCCGCCGCCGAACTTGCCGCCCGCGTGCAGGACGGTGAGGACGACCTCGACGGCCGGCTTCTTCTCCACCGGGTGCATGTCGACCGGGATGCCGCGGCCGTTGTCGACGACGCGCACGCCGCCGTCGGCCAGGATCGTGACGTCGATCGTGTCCGCGTGCCCGGCGAGGGCCTCGTCGACGGAGTTGTCGACGACCTCCTGCACCAGGTGGTGGAGGCCGCGCTCTCCGGTCGACCCGATGTACATGCCGGGGCGCTTGCGGACCGCGTCAAGGCCCTCGAGGACCGTGATCGCGCTGGCGTCGTACGAGGCGCCGGCCTCGCCGCTCCCACCGGCAGTGTTGGACGGGATGTTCTCGTTGGGGTTGCCGGAATCGGCCACGAAGCGCCCTTTCTGGCACAGCACAGGCCGTTCTCCGGGGTAGCGGGACCGGCTGCGTCGTTCGGCTGCTAATCGACGTGTCCCGCCTGGAGGCGGGATTGTCCACCAGTCTACCGGTACCGGCGACCCGAATGGGGGTTTGCCGGTAGCTGAGTCCGCATGTGCCGCCCTCAACCGCCTCCGTCCGACTCCCCATATCCGGGAAGGGGCTCCAAGAGGCTCACAGCCGCTTTGAGCGCTTCGGCCTGTCAACCCTCCGCTACCCAGAGGGACGCCCCGTCGGCCCCGGCCGTCCCACCCCGGCACAGGGGCCCCGGCGCCCGGCCCGGAGCGGGTCCCGAAGCGGTTCGGGGAGCGGGTCCCGAGGCAGGCGGCGACGGGGTCCCGACGCAGGGCACGACGGGTTCACAGCGGGGTCGTGACGCGGCCGCGCTCAGCCGTAGGTGTCCCCCGGCCCGGTGCTCCCGGGCGCCCGCAGCGGGCCGTAGCGGCGCTGCGGACCGCCCGGCCCCAGCACCTTGATCGCGCGCACCGTCCCGTGCCCGAGGTCCTCGTTGAGCCGGGCCACCAGCCGCGGCGCCAGCAGCCTCAGCTGGGTCGCCCAGGCCGTCGAGTCGCACTGCACCGTCAGCAGCCGCTGGTCGGGGTCCTCGTCGTAGCGCAGCGGTACGCAGTGCTTGGCCAAGTCGTCGCCGACGATCTGCGGCCAGCGGCCCATCACCCCGCCGACGGCGGCCGGTGTCTCCCAGCCCCGCTCGGTGATCAGACGGTTGATCGCCGCGCCCAGCGGCAGCGGGTCGCGGCCGTCCGCCCGCGCGCCGGAACGCAGCCCGCCGCCGCGCCTGGCCTGCTTCTTCTGCTGCGCCGCCGCGCCCCGCGCCCGGGCCTGCTCCTTGGCGGCCCGCAGCGCGACCCGGGCCAGGTCCACCCCGGACGGCTCCGGGACGGCCCGCTCCTCGTCGCCGCTCATACCCGCGCCACCTCTCCGCCGGCCACGGTGTACCGGGCGCCGCGGAGCACGCCGGGCACGTCGTCGTCGACCGCGGCCGTCACCAGGACCTGCTCACCGGGGGCCACCAGCTCCGCCAGGCGCTCCCGCCGGCGGGCGTCCAGCTCGGCGAAGACGTCGTCGAGCACGAGCACCGGCTCGTTGCCCTCCGCGCGCAGCAGGTCGTAGGAGGCGAGCCGGAGCGCCAGGGCGTAGGACCAGGATTCGCCGTGGCTGGCGTAGCCCTTGGCGGGCAGCCGGCCGAGCCCGAGCAGCAGGTCGTCGCGGTGCGGGCCGACCAGCGTCACGCCGCGCTCGATCTCCTGCTTGCGGACGTCGGCCAGCGCGGCCATCAGCTGCTCGTAGAACTCCTCGCGCCCGTGGGCCTCGCCGGCCGCACCGGCGGAGGAACGGTACTCCAGGACGACCGGGCCGCCGCCGGGGGCGAGGGCCTCGTACGCCTTGTCCGCGAGGGGCTGGAGGGTGGTGATCAGGTCCGCGCGCCGGGCGAGCACCTCCGCCCCGGTTCGGGCCAGATGCTGGTCCCAGACGTCCAGCGTGGACATGTCCATCGACCGGCCGCCGTGCCGCCGGGCCATCGCGGCCGACTTCAGCAGGGTGTTGCGCTGCTTGAGCACCCGTTCGTAGTCGGAGCGGACGCCCGCCATCCGCGGCGAACGCGCGGTGACCAGTTCGTCGAGGAACCTGCGGCGCTCGCCCGGGTCCCCCTTGACCAGCGCGAGATCCTCCGGCGCGAACAGCACCGTCCGGACGATGCCCAGCACGTCACGCGGTCTGACCTGCGACGACCTGTTGATACGGGCCCGGTTCGCCTTGCCCGGGTTGAGTTCGAGCTCGATGAGCTGGGAGCGCTCGCCCTGGGTGACCGCGGCCCGGATCACCGCGCGGTCGGCACCGGCGCGCACCAGCGGGGCGTCCGAGGAGACCCGGTGGCTGGAGAGGGAGGCCAGATAGCCGACGGCCTCGACGAGATTGGTCTTGCCCTGCCCGTTCGCCCCCACGAACGCGGTGACGCCCGGATCGAGAGGGACCTCGACCCGGGCGTAGGAGCGGAAGTCGGCCAGCGACAGATGCGTGACGTGCATGGTGGTGCGCCGACCTTCCCCCGGCGGTTGCGCACCGCCGTGCACAACCTGTGGATTACTTCTTGCTCTCCACCGCGTGGCCGCCGAACTGGTTGCGCAGCGCGGCGATCATCTTCATCTGCGGGGAGTCGTCCTGACGCGAGGCGAACCGCGCGAACAGCGAGGCCGTGATGGCCGGCAGCGGCACGGCGTTGTCGATGGCCGCCTCCACCGTCCAGCGGCCCTCTCCGGAGTCCTGGGCGAAGCCGCGGAGCTGGTCCAGGTGCTCGTCCTCGTCCAGCGCGTTCACCGCGAGGTCGAGCAGCCAGGAACGGATGACCGTGCCCTCCTGCCAGGAGCGGAAGACCTCGCGCACATCGGTGACGGAGTCGACCTTCTCCAGCAGCTCCCAGCCCTCGGCGTAGGCCTGCATCATCGCGTACTCGATGCCGTTGTGGACCATCTTCGCGAAGTGACCGGCACCGACCTTGCCCGCGTGGACCGAGCCGAACTCGCCCTCGGGCTTGAGGGCGTCGAAGACCGGCTGGACCCTGGCCACGTGCTCGGCGTCGCCGCCGTACATCAGGGCGTAGCCGTTCTCCAGGCCCCAGACACCGCCGGAGACACCGCAGTCGACGAAGCCGATGCCCTTGATGCCCAGCTCGACGGCGTGCTTCTCGTCGTCGGTCCAGCGGGAGTTGCCGCCGTCGACGACGATGTCGCCGGGGGACAGCAGCTCGGCCAGTTCGTCGATCGTGGACTGGGTCGCGGCACCCGCCGGGACCATGACCCAGACGACGCGCGGGCCCTTGAGCTTGCCCACGAGCTCCTCGAGGCTGTGGACGTCCGCGACATCCGGGTTGCGGTCGTAGCCGATGACGGTGTGACCTGCGCGGCGGATGCGCTCGCGCATGTTGCCGCCCATCTTGCCGAGGCCGACGAGACCGAGCTCCATCTGAGATTCCTCAATCGTTGTGTGCCGATTCCTACCCGCGTCCGAGCCTACGCCCGGACGCGGGTGCACACCTGTGGGGTCAGGCGCTCAGAAGCCGCTGATCAGCCGCTCAGCCGCACGGGCATGATCAGGTACTTGTAGGCCTCGTCCGCCTCGGCGTCCATCGCGGGCCGGCCGCTCAGCAGCGCGGGCTTGGTGGAGGTCGTGAAGGAGAGCTGGGCCACCGGCGAGTCGATCGCGCTGAGGCCGTCGAGGAGGAACGTCGGGTTGAAGGCGATCGAGATGTCGTCGCCCTCCAGCTCCGCGTCCACCCGCTCCACAGCCTGTGCGTCGTCGCTGGAGCCGGCCTCGAGGATCAGCACGCCCTTCTCGAAGCTCAGGCGCACCGGGGTGTTCCGCTCGGCGACCAGGGCCACACGCTTGACGGCCTCGACGAACGGCGCGGTCTCGATCACCGCCACCGAGTTGAACTCGGTCGGGAAGAGCGTGCGGTACTTCGGCAGGTCGCCTTCGAGCAGCCGGGTGGTGGTGCGGCGGCCGGCGCCCTCGAAACCGATCAGGCCCTCACCGGCACCGGAGCCGGACAGCGCCAGGGTGACGGTGTCACCGCTGGTCAGCGCCTTGGCGGTGTCCAGGAGCGTCTTGGCGGGCACCAGGGCGACGGCGGACGCCTCCGGGTTCTCCGGCTTCCACAGGAACTCGCGGACCGCGAAGCGGTAGCGGTCGGTGGAGGCCAGGGTGACGGTGTCGCCCTCGATCTCGATGCGCACACCGGTGAGGACGGGCAGCGTGTCGTCGCGGCCGGCGGCGATGGCGACCTGGGCGGCGGCGGAGGCGAAGACCTCACCGGGCACGGTGCCGGTGGCCGTCGGCATCTGCGGCAGGGCCGGGTACTCCTCCACCGGCAGGGTGTGGAGGGTGAAGCGGGAGGAGCCGCAGACGACGGTCGCCCGGACACCGTCCGTGGAGATCTCCACGGGGCGGTTGGGCAGGGCGCGGCAGATGTCGGCCAGCAGGCGGCCGGAGACGAGGACGGTGCCGTCCTCGTCGATCTCGGCCTCCACGGACACCCGGGCCGAGACCTCGTAGTCGAAGCTGGAGAAGCTCAGGGCTCCGTCCTCGGCCTTCAGCAGAAGGCCCGCGAGCACCGGCGCCGGCGGACGGGCCGGAAGGCTCCGGGCCACCCAGGCCACCGCCTCCGCGAGTACATCGCGCTCCACCCGGATCTTCACCGGAACCGCCTCCTGCTGTTGCTGGCTCGCCCTGCTGGCCTTCGTCGTCGGCTTGATGCCGGAGACCAGTCTGACGCACGGCGCCGACAGTCGGTGCGGGTCGGGGTCAAGTCGGGTCGAGAGGCAGCGGGGGCTCCGGCGCCGAGTTGTGCACAGGACCCCCTTCCAAGCGAATTCCCCGGTAACTCAGAGTGGGAGTAGTAGTAGGTGCTGTGGAAACCGTGGATAACGCCGTATTCGCAGGTCAGGGCCGGTTTTTTGTCCACTGCGCCTGTGGGCGGTACCGGTGGACAACCCGGTGTCTCTGTGGACGCCCGAAAGTTCTGCACACCCGATGCACAGCCCGCCGCTACTTCTCCCCAGTGCCGTCCCCAGCTTTACCCCGGTTCCCCACAGGCCAATCGACCTCCTTGGTGTGACGCCTTTCACTCGACCCGGTGAGCTGTGGTGTTGCGTTGCCGAACAGTGGACAGGGGTGGGGAAAAGCTGTGGGCAACGGACCCCTGCCTGTGGGCCGCCGGTGGACAACGTGGATCAAGGTCTGTGGACGGCGGCTGTGTCCACAGTCTGTGGAGATCGTTCGGCCACAAATCCACAAGCGGCTGACCTGCCCGGACTTCCGCGGGACCAGGGCGCCTGTGGACCGGTACTGGACAACTTCCCGGTCCCCAGGCTGTGGAGGGAAGATCGGCCCCTGATCTGTGGAGAAGCGCCCCCGACCGCCGGGTATTCGAACACACCCCGTCCGGCTGCGAGGTGTGAACGCGGCTCCGCACGGGCAGTCGAAGCCCTTCGGCGGCTTCCGGAGGGGGCTTCTCCGCGTCCTGCGAGGCGCTCGTCCGAGGCTTCCCGTCGCCTCGCGGGGTCCTGGAGCGGCCCTCCCGTCGCCTTGGGGGCAGACCCGGCGGACGGGGCGCCCCGCCGCCTCGCGGGTCCCTCGGAGGCCCGGGCGGCGTCAGGCCGGGCCCGGAAACGACGAGGGCGCCCGGGGACGAGGTCCCCGGGCGCCCTCGTCGGGCGGCCGTGTCAGCCGTTCTTGATGCGGTTGGTCAGCTCGGTGACCTGGTTGTAGATGGAGCGGCGCTCGGCCATGAGCGCGCGGATCTTCCGGTCCGCGTGCATCACCGTCGTATGGTCCCGGCCGCCGAACTGGGCGCCGATCTTCGGCAGCGAGAGGTCCGTCAGCTCCCGGCACAGATACATGGCGATCTGGCGCGCCGTCACCAGCACCCGGCTCCGGGACGAACCGCACAGGTCCTCGACCGTCAGCCCGAAGTAGTCGGCGGTGGCCGCCATGATCGCGCCGGCGGTGATCTCGGGGGCCGCGTCCTCGCCACCCGGGATCAGGTCCTTGAGCACGATCTCGGTCAGCCCGAGATCGACCGGCTGCCGGTTGAGCGAGGCGAAGGCCGTGACCCGGATCAGCGCGCCCTCCAGCTCCCTGATGTTCCGTGAGATACGGGAGGCGATGAACTCCAGCACCTCCGGCGGGGCGTTGAGCTGCTCCTGGACCGCCTTCTTCCGCAGGATCGCGATGCGCGTCTCCAGCTCGGGCGGCTGCACATCGGTCGTCAGACCCCACTCGAAGCGGTTGCGCAGCCGGTCCTCCAGCGTCATGAGCTGCTTCGGCGGCCGGTCGGAGGAGAGCACGATCTGCTTGTTGGCGTTGTGCAGGGTGTTGAAGGTGTGGAAGAACTCCTCCTGCGTCGACTCCTTGCTCGCGAGGAACTGGATGTCGTCGACGAGCAGGATGTCCACGTCGCGGTAGCGCTTGCGGAAGGTGTCGCCCTTGCCGTCGCGGATGGAGTTGATGAACTCGTTGGTGAACTCCTCGGAGCTCACGTACCGCACCCGGGTGCCCGGGTACAGGCTGCGGGCGTAGTGCCCGATCGCGTGGAGGAGATGGGTCTTGCCCAGCCCCGACTCCCCGTAGATGAACAGCGGGTTGTACGCCTTGGCCGGCGCCTCGGCGACCGCGACCGCGGCCGCGTGCGCGAAGCGGTTGGAGGCTCCGATCACGAAGGTGTCGAAGAGGTACTTGGGGTTCAGCCGGGCGTGCGGCTCGCCGGGCCCCGGCGCGGGGGCCGGCTTGGCGCCCAGCGGACCGGGAGCGCCCGAGGGCACGCCGCGGGGGACCGTCCCCGGCTCGGGGAGGTCGCGCCGCTCCGGCCGCGGGTCGTACTGCTGGCGCTCCGGCGGCCGGTAATCGTGCCGCTCCCGGCCGGACGGGGGCGAGGCGTACGGGTCGCGGTCCTGGAAGCCGCCGAGGCGCTGCTGCTGCCAGCCGAGGTCCTCCGCGCCGCGCGGCCAGGCACCGGGCTCGGGGCGCTGCTGGTATTCGGGGTAGGTGGGGCGGACGCCGGGCAGGCCGTCGTCGGCCTCCGGCCGGCGGCCGTACGACTCGTATGGGTCGTTCTGCCGCGGTCCGTCGAAGCCGTCGCCCTTGCGCGGCCCGTCGTAGCCGTCGTTCTGGCGGGACGGTTCGTATCCGTCGTTCCCCCGGGACGGTTCGTAGCCGTCGCTCTTGCGCGGGCCGTCGTATCCGTCGTTCTGGCGGGAGGTCTCGTACCCGTCGTTCTGACGGGAGTCACGGGAGTCATAGGGGTCCCCGGCGCGGCCGCCGTCGTACGGACCGCCGTCGTAGCCGTCGCCCGGCCGCCCGGAGTCGTATCCGCCGCGGGAGTCGTCGTGCTGAGGGGCTCCGTAACGGGGCCCCTGCTGCTGGTGACGGGGAGGCGCCGGCGCCGGGGGCGGGTCGCCGGCCGAGTCGTCCACGGTGATCGCGATGCGGATGGGGCGGCCGCACTCACGGCTGAGGGTCTCGCTGATCAGCGGTGCGAGCCGGCCCTCCAGGACCCGCTTGCCCCATTCGTTGGGGACGGCGAGCAGCGCGGTGTCCGCGACCAGCGCCAGTGGCTGGCAGCGCTCGATCCACTGCTTGTCCTTGGGCTCGACGCCCTGCTGGCCCTCGTCGAGGAGCTGTTCCAGCACTCGTGGCCACACTGCGGCAAGATCGGCAGGTACGTCAGCCACAAAGCACGCTCTCTCGCAGGTCCCACGAATGTGTGGTTCTCGGGACGGGATGGGAAGTCAGGCAGGAAAAGACCGGGAGTCCAGCCACGGTAGTCGGGCCGACTCGTGCGGTTCAAGTTGTTGTCCACAGCCTGTGCACAGTGGCTCCCGCTGAGGGCCTGGTTTGACCGGATGGCGTAGCCGCGCGTACCGTGACCAGGTCGAGTTGTCGATGGCTGCTGCCGCCTGCCTCCGATGGGCAAAGATCACGGTCTGTGATTGTGAAGCGGTGCACTCGGGCGTAAACGCGAGCTACTCGTGGGCGCACGGTGACAGCCAGGCGATGTCCCGCCATCTACGAATCATTTCTGGAGCCCCCGAGTGAGCAAGCGCACCTTCCAGCCGAACAACCGTCGTCGCGCGAAGACCCACGGTTTCCGCCTGCGCATGCGTACCCGCGCCGGCCGCGCCATCCTGGCGAACCGCCGCAGCAAGGGTCGCGCCAACCTGTCCGCCTGATCTTCATCAGGTCATGACGTGCTGCCTACCGAGAACCGGCTGAGGCGGCGCGAGGACTTCGCGACTGCGGTACGCCGAGGACGCAGGGCGGGACGCCCGCTCCTCGTCGTCCACCTACGAAGCGGTGCCACGGACCCGCACGCGCCTGGGGAGAGCGCCTCCCCGACGTGTGCGGGTTTCGTCGTGAGCAAGGCCGTGGGTGGTGCTGTCGTACGCAACAAGGTCAAGCGAAGACTGCGTCACCTCATGCGCGATCGTCTGTCCGTACTGCCCCCCGGTAGCCTGGTGGTCGTACGGGCGCTGCCCGGTGCGGGCGACGCCGATCAAGCACAGCTGGCCCGAGACCTGGACGCCGCTCTGCAGCGGCTGCTGGGAGGGGGCGCGCGATGAAGTACCCACTGCTGGCGCTGATCAAGATCTATCAGTGGACGATCAGCCCGCTGCTGGGGCCTGTCTGCAGGTACTACCCGTCGTGTTCCCACTATGGATTTACGGCCATCGACCGGCATGGCGCGGTGAAGGGTACGGCCCTGACCGCCTGGCGGATCCTGCGGTGCAATCCGTGGTCGCCGGGCGGCGTGGACCATGTGCCGCCGCGCAAACGACCCCGATGGCACGAAATGCTGCGCGATGCCTTGCGCGGCAGCAAGGGCGGGCACTCCGCCGCCGATGTGCCTGCCCCGGGATCGGCACACGAACCCCCGAGCCCGGCCGCAGAGACCTCGCCCAATGCTCAAGGAGCCTGATTAGTGGACACGATTGCCAGCATCTTCAGTTTTATCACCACACCGGTCTCGTGGATCATCGTCCAGTTCCACAGCCTGTACGGGGCGATCTTCGGTCCTGACACGGGCTGGGCCTGGGGACTGTCCATCGTGTCCCTGGTGATTCTGATCCGGATCTGTCTGATCCCGCTCTTCGTGAAGCAGATCAAGTCGACCCGGAACATGCAGGCGCTCCAGCCGAAGATGAAGGCGATCCAGGAGCGCTACAAGAGCGACAAGCAGCGTCAGTCCGAAGAGATGATGAAGCTGTACAAGGAGACGGGTACCAACCCCCTCTCCTCGTGCCTTCCCATCCTGGCCCAGTCGCCGTTCTTCTTCGCGCTGTACCACGTGCTCAGCAAGATCGCCTCGGGTGACGAGATCGGTGTCCTCAACCAGAGCCTGGTGGACAGCGCCCGTCAGGCGCACATCTTCGGTGCTCCGATCGCCGCGAAGTTCACGGACTCCCCCGAGAAGGTCGAGGCGCTCAACGCCTCCCTGACCGATGTCCGCATCGTCACCGCGATCATGATCGTCCTGATGTCGGCGTCGCAGTTCTTCACCCAGCGTCAGCTGATGCAGAAGAACGTCGACCTCACGGTCAAGACGCCGTACATGCAGCAGCAGAAGATGCTGATGTACATCTTCCCGGTGATCTTCGCCGTCATGGGCATCAACTTCCCCGTCGGTGTCCTCGTCTACTGGCTGACCACCAACGTGTGGACCATGGGCCAGCAGATGTACGTCATCAACCAGAACCCGACGCCCGGCAGCAAGGCCCAGGACCAGTACCTGCAGCGCCTGGTCAAGTCGGTCGTGGCCCACGGTGGCGAGGTCCGCTCGCGCCGCAAGCGCACCATCGTCCAGATGATCGTCGCCAAGAGCACCGCGGACCGCAACGACAACGAGCGCCGCTTCATCACGGGCCTGGCCAAGGCCGGTCTCGCCGCGCAGGCCGACGGCACCGTGATCAAGAGCGACGCGGCGACGGCGGAGGGCGAGGGCGGCAGCGCCGCCCAGCGACGTCACCAGCCGAAGCGCCAGTCCAAGTCCCAGCGTCAGTCCACGACCACCGGCAGTGGCGCGGCCAAGGGCTCGGGCTCCGACACCTCCGACGCGAAGCCCTCCCTCGAGAAGGGCGGCGCCGAGGGAACCAGGTCCAAGGCGACCGGTGGCAAGTCCGCCGGCTCCGCTCGCCAGCCCAAGTCCGGACAGCGCAAGGGCCCGCAGCGCCCGAAGCACCCGTCGTCCAAGAAGTAAGAAGGAGTCCATCCGTGACGGAAGGCACCATCTCCGCCCCCGAGGGTGGCGACACCCTGACGCGCCTCGAGCAGGAAGGCGAGATCGCCGCCGACTACCTCGAGGGTCTGCTGGACATCGCCGATCTCGACGGTGACATCGACATGGACGTCGAGGCGGACCGGGCAGCGGTCTCGATCATCAGCGATGCGGGCACCAAGGACCTTCAGAAGCTCGTGGGCCGGGACGGCGAGGTGCTCGAAGCGCTTCAGGAGCTCACGCGCCTGGCCGTGCTCCGGGAGACCGGCGACCGCAGCCGGCTGATGCTCGACATCGCCGGGTTCCGGGCCGACAAGCGCGCCGAGCTGGCGGAGCTCGGAGCCAAGGCCGCCAGCGAGGTCAAGTCGACCGGGCAGCCGGTGGAGCTCGACCCGATGACGCCGTTCGAGCGCAAGGTCGTGCACGACGCGGTGGCGGCCGCAGGCCTGCGCAGCGAGTCCGAGGGCGAGGAGCCCCAGCGCTTCGTCGTCGTGCTCCCCGCCTGATCAGCTTGTTCCGTCGGCCCCGTCTGTTCGCAGGCGGGGCCGATCTTTGTCAGCCTGATAGTCAGCCCACCACAGTCCCTATGCGGCAGTGCGGTACGGAAGGACGGTTCCCGTGACGGAGGCAGAGAAGCTTCCTCAGGCGCCCGAAGAGGCGCGGACGGTTTTCGGAGAGTTCTTTCCGGAGGCCGTGAGGTATGCGGAGCTGCTCGCGGATGCGGGGGTGAAGCGCGGGCTCATCGGGCCCCGCGAGGTGCCCCGGCTGTGGGAGCGGCATCTGCTGAACTGCGCCGTCCTCTCGGAAGTGGTGCCGGAGGGCGTGACGGTCTGCGACGTCGGCTCCGGCGCCGGCCTCCCGGGCATCCCGCTCGCCCTGGTGCGGCCGGACCTGAAGATCACGCTTCTGGAGCCGCTGCTGCGACGGACCAACTTCCTCCAGGAGGTCGTCGAGCTGCTGGGCCTCGATCATGTGACGGTGGTCCGGGGGCGCGCCGAGGAGATGCTCGGCAAGGTGCCGCCGGTCCATGTGGTGACCGCGCGGGCGGTCGCACCGCTGGACCGCCTGGCCGGCTGGGGTGTTCCGCTGCTCCGTCCCTACGGCGAGATGCTCGCTCTCAAGGGCGACACGGCCGAGGAGGAGCTCCAGGGCGCGCGGGCCGCGCTCAGCAAGCTCGGTGTGGTGGAGACGTCGGTGCTCCAGGTGGGCGAAGGCATCGTCGATCCGCTGTCCACCGTGGTGCGGGTGGAGGTCGGCGAGAGCCCCGGTGGAGTGCGGTTCGCCGCCAAGCGGGCCAAGGCCGCGCGCACCAGCCGCACGCGGCGCCGCAGGTGAGTTCCACCGGTCGCTGAGCCATACAAGGTTCCATAGGTACGCATTTCGGAGTGTCGTCCCTGCCCGGTCATGCGGCGCGTGCATCGTGTTTCACGTGAAACGTCGCTCACTGCTGCAGGGAATCATCAGCCGCGGCCGTGCTGCCGCCCCGATGAAGGGCCGCAAGCCCCTCGTGCGGGCTACGGAGTTGTCCACAGAGGTGGATTCCTCCACAGAACCACGGGCCTCGCTGGTTCACGACCCCGAAAGCATGGCAGGCTCTGTTCATTGCGAGCCTGATGTCGAGGAGAGTGAATCCTTGCGGTCCGACGCCAACATCGCGGGACCGATGACCGATCCGGTCCCCGGTCCCCGTACCGAGTTCACGGCGGAGGATGTTTCACGTGAAACACCGCCGCCGATGGACGACACCCCCATCGGCCGTGCTGCTCAGCTGGCCGTGGAGGCGCTGGGGCGTGCCGGTGAGGGGCTGCCCCGGCCTGAGCACACGCGTGTCATGGTCGTCGCCAACCAGAAGGGCGGCGTGGGGAAGACCACGACCACGGTCAACCTCGCGGCATCGCTGGCCCTGCACGGGGCACGCGTCCTGGTGGTGGACCTGGATCCCCAGGGCAACGCCTCCACCGCGCTGGGGATCGACCACCACGCGGAAGTCCCCTCGATCTACGACGTCCTGGTGGACAGCCGGCCCCTCTCCGAGGTGGTCCAGCCGGTCCCGGACGTCGAAGGACTCTTCTGCGCCCCCGCCACCATCGACCTCGCCGGTGCGGAGATCGAACTGGTGTCGCTGGTGGCGCGGGAGAGCAGACTCCAGCGCGCGATCCAGGCGTACGAGCAGCCGCTGGACTACATCCTCATCGACTGCCCTCCGTCGCTTGGGCTGCTCACCGTCAACGCCATGGTCGCCGGCGCCGAGGTGCTCATCCCCATCCAGTGCGAGTACTACGCCCTGGAGGGACTCGGCCAGCTCCTGCGCAATGTGGATCTGGTGCGCGGCCACCTGAACCCGGCGCTGCATGTCTCGACGATCCTCCTCACCATGTACGACGGCCGGACCCGGCTCGCCTCGCAGGTGGCCGAGGAGGTGCGCAGCCACTTCGGTGAAGAGGTGCTGCGGACCAGCATTCCGCGCTCCGTGCGCATCTCGGAGGCGCCGAGCTACGGGCAGACGGTCCTGACCTACGATCCGGGTTCGAGCGGTTCCCTGTCCTACCTGGAAGCCGCCCGGGAGATCGCCCTGCGTGGCGTCGGGCTCCGCTACGACCCGCAGCACGCCCACGCGGCGCAGAACAATCAGCAGAACATGTCGGAGGGGATCCAGTGAGCGAGCGACGTAGAGGACTGGGGCGTGGGCTCGGTGCGCTGATCCCGGCTGCTCCGCAGGAGAAGCAGCCCGCCCCGGGGGCCGGGGCGCAGGCTCCCGCCGCGGCGTCGGTGCTGACGACGGACCGCGGTGTGGCGGCCGCCAAGGTGACCACGCTTCCGGCCGCCGCTCCGGCGCCGGACACCACCGCCTCCGTCACGGAGCAGGCTCCGGCCGCGGCGACCGAGCCCGCGGGTGCCCACTTCGCCGAGGTGCCGCTCGACGCGATCACGCCCAACCCGCGTCAGCCGCGCGAGGTCTTCGACGAGGACGCGCTGGCCGAGCTGATCACCTCCATCAAGGAGGTCGGTCTGCTCCAGCCGGTCGTGGTCCGTCAGTTGGGCCCGGACCGCTATGAACTCATCATGGGTGAGCGCCGGTGGCGGGCATGCCGTGAAGCCGGCCTGGAGCGGATCCCCGCCATCGTCCGCCACACCGAGGACGAGAAGCTTCTGCTGGACGCCCTCCTGGAGAACCTCCACCGGGCCCAGCTCAACCCGCTGGAGGAGGCGGCCGCCTACGACCAGCTCCTCAAGGACTTCAACTGCACGCATGACCAGCTCGCCGACAGGATCGGGCGTTCCCGTCCGCAGGTGTCGAACACCCTGCGGCTGCTGAAGCTCTCTCCGCCGGTGCAGCGCCGGGTGGCCGCCGGGGTCCTCTCGGCAGGTCATGCGCGGGCGCTTCTCTCCGTGGACGACACGGAGGAGCAGGACCGGCTGGCCCATCGCATCGTGGCCGAGGGACTGTCGGTGCGCGCGGTGGAGGAGATCGTCACGCTGCTGAACGCGGACCACAAGGGTTCGCCCCGGCCCAAGGGTCCCCGCGCTGGTGCCCGGCTCTCGCCGGCGCTGACCGATCTCGCCTCCCGTCTCTCGGACCGCTTCGAGACGAGGGTGAAGGTCGATCTCGGGCAGAAGAAGGGCAAGATCACCGTCGAGTTCGCCTCGATGGAGGACCTGGAGCGCATCCTCGGCACCCTCGCCCCCGGCGAGGGGAAGGTCCTGGACAAGGGTCCGGGTGCCGAGCCGGCCGAGGACGAGGAACTCTGAGTCCAGCGCACTCATCCGGTACCGGGCGGGTTGTGTTTCCTTCACGGGAACACAACCCGCCCTTTGCCGTTGTGCGGTATCCGGTGTCGGGGCTGGGTGGTTACGATGCGTTCTGGTATGACGCATCCACCTTGAGGCATCTCAGAGAGAAGGCGGGGACCATGCGCGAGGTGAGCCGCAGCCACCTGGTGACGGCGGGTCTGGGACTCGGGGTCGTGGGCGGATTCGTCAGCAGCCTGCTGCGCGAGAGGAGCGTGCTGGCCGCTGCGCTGGGTGCGGCACGTCAGGGAAGTGAGGAACAGCCTTCATGGGGCGCCGGCTCGTACCACTCACGCTCGACAATCTTTCGGACCTTCCCCAGCGCTGCCGCTCGTGCGTCTTCTGGGAGCTTGATCCGGTCAGCGGGGAAGCCGCGGTAAGAGCGGGCACCTCACAGGTCGAGAAGGAGTCCTGGATCTCGGGCGTGCTGCTCGACTGGGGATCCTGCGGCCGGGTCGTCTATGTCGACGATCAGGCGGTCGGCTTCGTGCTCTACGCTCCGCCCGCCTATGTCCCGCGCTCCCTGGCCTTCCCCACGAGCCCGGTCGCCGCGGATGCCGTCCAGCTGATGACGGCCTGGGTGATGCCCGGCTACCAGGGGCAGGGGCTGGGGAGGGTGATCGTGCAGACGGTCGCCAAGGACCTGCTCCGCCGGGGCTTCCGGGCCATCGAGGCGTTCGGTGACGCCCGCTGGAAGGAGCCGGCATGTGTGCTGCCCGTCGATCATCTGCTGGCGGTGGGCTTCAAGACGGTGCGCCCGCACCCGAGGCATCCCCGGCTGAGGCTGGAACTGAGAACCACGCTCTCCTGGAAGGAAGATGTGGAGCTGGCCCTCGATCGTCTGCTGGGGGCGGTCCAGAAGGAGCCGGCGCTGCGGCCGCTGTGAGCGGCATTCTCCGCGCACACGACACAGGGCCCACCCGAGAGGGTGGGCCCTGCGTGTTTCACGTGAAACAGCGACGGTCGACTACTCGCCGAGGAACGGCTCGAGGTCGCGCACGATCGCGGCCTTCGGCTTGGCGCCGACGATGGTCTTGGCGACCTCGCCGTTCTGGTAGACGTTGAGCGTCGGGATCGACATCACGCCGTACTTGGCGGCGATGGTCGGGTTCTCGTCGATGTTGAGCTTCACGACCTCGATCTTGTCGCCGTGCTCGGCCGCGATGGCTTCGAGCGAGGGCGCGATCTGACGGCACGGTCCGCACCAGGCGGCCCAGAAGTCCACCAGCACGGGCTTGTCGCTCTTGAGGACGTCCTCTTCGAAGGAGCTGTCGGTCACGTTCTTCAGGGCGCCGGCCACGGCGGCCTCCTTAACTTCTTCTCTGCGGGGGTGGGAGGAAAGCAGTCGAGCCGTCAGACGACGGGCGTCTTCTCGGGCTCGGCGGTCTTTTCGCTGTCCGAGAGCGCGGCGAGGAAGCGCTCGGCGTCCAGGGCGGCGGAGCAGCCGGTGCCCGCGGCGGTGATCGCCTGGCGGTAGGTGTGGTCCACCACGTCACCCGCGCCGAAGACGCCGGTGAGGTTGGTCCGCGTCGAGGGAGCCGCCACCTTGAGGTAGCCCTCGTCGTCCAGCTCCAGCTGGCCCTTGAACAGTTCGGTGCGCGGGTCGTGGCCCACGGCGATGAACAGGCCGGTGACGGCGAGCTCCGAGGTGGCGCCGGTCTTGGTGTTGCGCAGCGTCAGACCGGAGAGCTTCTGGTCCCCGTGGATCTCGGCGACCTCGCTGTCCCAGGCGAAGGAGATCTTCGGGTCGGCGAAGGCACGGTCCTGCATGGCCTTGGAGGCGCGCAGCGTGTCCCGGCGGTGGACGATGGTGACCGACTTGGCGAAGCGCGAGAGGAAGGTCGCCTCCTCCATCGCGGTGTCACCGCCGCCGATCACGGCGATGTCCTGGTCCTTGAAGAAGAAGCCGTCGCAGGTGGCGCACCAGGAGACACCGCGCCCGGAGAGTACGTCCTCGTTGGGCAGACCGAGCTTGCGGTGCTGCGAACCGGTGGTGACGATCACGGCCTTGGCACGGTGCACGGTGCCGGCGGTGTCGGTGACGGTCTTGATCGCACCCGTGAGGTCGACGGCCACGACGTCGTCCGGCACCAGTTCGGCGCCGAAGCGCTCGGCCTGGGCGCGCATGTTGTCCATCAGGTCCGGGCCCATGATGCCGTCGCGGAAACCGGGGAAGTTCTCCACATCGGTCGTGTTCATCAGTGCGCCACCGGCGGTGACCGCGCCCTCGAACACCAGCGGCTTCAGCGAAGCACGCGCGGTGTAGAGGGCAGCCGTGTAGCCCGCGGGCCCGGAGCCGATGATGATCACGTTACGAACGTCGCTCACGGGTTTCTTCCTCGTCTCTGGGGACTGCCTACTGCCTACGGGGCTGCTCATCGCTCTCACCCCACCCAACGGATCCTAAGGGGCGCGCATTCCCGCATCCGCACAGCGGGCCGGGCGGCCTCTCAGTCCCGGGGGAAGGTCCTGGTGAGAAGCAGATCCCCGGCAGGGGAACCGGAGGCGTCCACACAGGCGGCATCGACCACATAGGCCTGGACGCGGGTGGGGTCGGTGGCGTGCGGCAGCACCACCAGGTAGGCGTCCGTCCCGGCGTACCGACCCTCCTCGGAGGCGAGGGGCTGGTCCGTGCGGCCGGTGCCGCGCTGGACGCAGGACGGCACGGAGACCGCGGGCGAACTCTTCGGGGAGACCGGGAAGCCGTCGGACTCGGCCGAGGGGGCATTCTCCATCCGCGGTTCCGCCGAGCTGACGCCGGCCGACAGCAGGGTGTGCACCCGCTCCTGTACCGGCTCTCCCGAGAACTCCCCGGAGTCACCGGACGCGGCGCTGACCGACGCGTCCTTGGTGGCCCCCGAGTCGGCCGACATCTGGGTGCCGGACTGGAGCAGCAGGACGCTCATACCGACGGCGGCCGCACTCAGGACGGCACCGAGCACCGCCGTCCGGCGGCGGGGACGGCGTCCGCGGCCGGGGCCGGTGGCAGCACGCGCGTGTCCGGCGGGACGGCTCACGGAGGGGGTGGGGGCCGGAGTCACCGGGGGGGTGCCGGTCGATGTTTCACGTGAAACATCGACCGGTTCGGCCGGAGCCGTGGCACTCAGCAGGGCTTCCGCGGCGAGCGCGGCGTCGATACGGCCGGCGACATCGGCGGGCATCCGCCCGGCGCCCGGCAGTGTCCCCAGCAGGCCCCGGATCTCCTCCAGCGAGGCGTGCACATCCGCGCAGAGCGGGCAGTCGTCGAGATGGCGGCGCAGTTCCGCGGCACGGGACGGTGGGAGCAGACCTTCGGTGAGGTCGGAGATCTCCGAGACATCGGGGTGCCGATCCGCGTCGGTCGAGGAAGTCACGCGCGCCCACCTCCACCTTTCACCGCAGCCGGACCGTTCGGTCCCGGCTTTTTCGCTCCCGACTCCGGTGGGACGGATGCCCCTGCCGTCCGGTTCCTTCCCCCGTTGTCCTCGGGGATATCCGGGCCCTCGGCTCTCAGATGGCTGACCATGGGCAGCAGCCGGGCCCGCCCCCGGGCGCAGCGGCTCTTGACCGTTCCCGTGGGGACGTCGAGGATCCTGGCGGCCTCGGCGACCGGGTAGCCCTGCATGTCCACCAGCACGAGTGCCGCGCGCTGCTCCGCGGGGAGACGTGCCAGCGCCGCGAGCAGCTCCCGGTGGAGGTCGCCCCGCTCCGCCGGTGCCTCGGCGGACTCATGGGGCTCCAGCAGCTGTTCCAGCCGCTCGGTGTCGTCCACGGGGGAGGTCTTGCGGGAGGCGGCTTTGCGGACCCGGTCGAGGCAGGCGTTCACCGTGATGCGGTGCAGCCAGGTCGTGACCGCTGACTGGCCCCGGAAGCCGGCCGCCGCGCGGAAGGCGGAGACGAAGGCGTCCTGGACCGCGTCGGCGGCTTCCTCCCTGTCCCCCAGGGTGCGCAGGGCCACGGCCCAGAGCCGGTCGCGGTGCCGGCGTACGAGCTCACCGAAGGCCTCCGGGTCCCCGGCGACATGGAGTGCCAGGAGATCCTGGTCGCTCCGGTCGCCGAGTGTCTCGTCGTTCAACGGTGAGCCCCCTCCCCTCTGGTCCGTCAGCCGGTGAAGGAGACGTCCGTGATCCCCTGCTTGTAACCGGCGTCGCTGAACCCGACCTGAGGGGAGTGCGGCATGGCCGTCATCCACAGGAGCACGTACCGGGTGGAGACGGGGTCCGCGGAGGCCTTGCCCTTCAGGTCGAGCGTGGTGCCGCCGGTCCGGCCGGTCGCGATCTGCTTCATGGAGCCCACAGGCCCCGACGGCGCCAGGGAATCAGCGGCATAGAGGCTGATCGTGGTGTGCTCGCCTCCGTAGCGCAACGCTATGGAGGAACCCGTGACAGTTTTTTCACTGCCGAGGTCGAAGACGATCCCGACACCCTGCTTCACCGACGGGGCGAACTCCGGCCCGTCGAAGTACGACTTGGTGCGCCAGAAGGTCGACGGATCGCTGTCGTAGGCGGCACCCACGTTCGCCGCGTTCTGCGGGGAGCCGTCCGGGGCGTACTCCTGGGCGGCCTGGACCTTCAGCGGGGTCGGTGCGGACGGCTTGTCGTTCTCGCCGTCCGTGGTCGAGGTCTCGGAGGACGGCGTCTCCCGGGCCCCCTTGTCGTCCAGCAGCTTGTCGGCGACCTGCCAGCTGCCGAGCCCCAGCGCGGCGATCAGCAGGGCCGAGACCGTCCACTTCAGGGCCTTGCCCGTGCGGCTCTCCAGGGGAGCCGGGGGCACCGGGGCGGGCTGGGTGACGCCGGCGCCCGGGCGGGCCGGAGGACGTCCGTAGCTGCCCTGCTGGTAGGTGGTGCGCTGGTAGTCCGGCGGGGCCGCGAACGTCGGCTCCGGCGGGCGGATCCGCGGCATCGCCGCGACCGCCTTCGCCAGTTCGTCCGGCGTGGTGCACGGCGGCTCCTGGCGGGACGCCGTGGCCCCGTCGTTGACCAGCGCCCGCATCGCGAGCTCGGACAGTCCCCGGTGGACGCCCGCCCTGACCTGGTCGGGCGCGACCAGACCGACGCCCTTGGGGAGGCCCGACAGCCCGTAGGCGTCGTTCTCGTACGGCCAGCGCTGGGTGAGCGCGGCGTAGAGGAGGGCGCCGATGGCCTCGGTGTCGGTGCGCTGCGGGCGGTCGGCGGAGATGCCGCGCAGGGCGGCGTTCACCGCGAGACCGCGGATGCGGTACTGGCCGGTCGAGGTGCGCAGCACGGCCCCGGGCGTCAGCCGGAGGTGGGCGAGCCCTTCCCGGTGGGCTGCCGTCATCGCGAGGGCCACCTGCTCGACGAGCTGGTAGGCCTCGTGTGGTTCGAGGGGGCCCGCGGCGAGCAGCGCCGTCAGCTCGACGGCGTCCGGAAGCCATTCGTGGACGACGTAGACCAGCTCGTTCTCCTCGACCGCGTCGAGGACTTGGACGAACCTGGGGTCGCCGAGGAGCGCCGAGGAACGGGCGGCGGCGAGGACGGACCGTGCGCGCGGATGGTCCGCGGGCAGCAGGTGCACGCCGACGGCCCGGCGCAGTTTCTCGTCGACGGCACGCCAACTGCTGAAACCGTCCAGACGGGTGACGCACTCCTCGAGCCGGTAGCGTCTGGCGAGCTTGTGGCCGCTGTGCAGTTCGGGCGCCGCGACCGGAGATTCGGCTCCCTTCGCCCCGCCGTCCGTTTCCGGCGCGGTCGTCTCCGGAGTCTTCTGGGATTCAGCCGCCCCGTCGGTCGTGGCCTCGCGCGTCTGCGCTGTCAGCGGTTCGTCCCCGCCGTTGTCGGCCACGTCGACGGCAGCCGTGCTACGTTCCGCCACCGTCGCTCCTGCCTCCCCATCCATTGCGCCGTACTGAAACGCCATGCCAATTGTGCCCACAGTCGGACGCTATGCACGACACACGGCGTCCGACGATGGTTGTGCGAGGGCCGGATCGTCCTAGCGTCCGAGACGCCCGCGGACCATTCCGACCAGTGCGTTGAGCTCCGCGATACGCATCTTCTTCGCCGCGACGTAGAAGACGCCCAACAGGACGATTCCGCCGATGACCAGCGCGACCAGGGAACCGCCCGCACCGTTGCCGAGCAGGGTGGTGAGACCGTAGGCCACCGCGCCGCCGGCGACCGCGGCGGGTACCGATGCCATGGACAGCCGGGCGTAGGTCCGCGTCACATGGGAACCGTCCAGGTCTCCGCCGAGCCGCTTCTTGAGCCTCCGCCAGGCGACCCCCACGCCGACCGCGTAGGCGAGGCCGTAGGAGGCGCCCATGCCCACGACCGCCCACTGGGCGGGGAGCAGCGCGTAACAGAGGGCGGAGGCTCCCGCGTTGACCGCGGCGACGATCACCGTGTTGTAGAAGGGCGTCCGGGTGTCCTCGTAGGCGTAGAAGCCGCGCAGGACGACGTACTGGACGGAGTAGGGGATCAGACCGAGACCGAAGGCCATCAGGATGAAGCCCATGCCCTGGGCGGCCTGGTGGCCGCTGGAGGCGAAGAGCAGCGTGGACATCGGGACGCCCAGCGCGAGGAAGGCGAAGGAGACGGGCACGATCGCCACCGCGGAGTTGCGCAGCCCCTGGGAGATGTCGTCGCGCACCGCGCCCGGGTCGCCGTCGTGGGCCGCGCGGGAGAGCCGCGGGAGCAGGGCCGCCATCACCGAGACGGTGATGATGGCCTGCGGCATGCCCCAGATCAGCTGGGCGTTGGTGTAGGCGATGAAGCCGGCGCCCTGCTTGCCGGAGGCCTCACCGGCCGCTGTGGCGAGCTGGGTGACGACGAGGACGCCCGCCTGGTTGGCGAGGACGAAGAGCACGGTCCACTTGGCGAGCTTGACGGTCTTGCCCAGCCCGTGGCCCTTCCAGTCGAAGCGCGGACGGAACCGGAAACCGGTCTCCCGCAGGTAGGGGATCATCGCCAGGGCCTGGACGACCAGGCCGAGGAGGGTGCCGATGCCGAGCAGGCGCACACCGTCCGGCGGGATCGTCTGGACACCCATCTGCGACTCGGCCGAGGTGCCGTACACCCAGATGAAGAGGCCGAACGTGGTGATCATGACGATGTTGTTGAGGACCGGGGTCCACATCATCGCGCCGAACTTGCCCCGCGCGTTCAGGATCTGGCCCATCACCACATGGATGCCCATGAAGAAGATGGTGGGCAGGCAGTAGCGGGCGAAGGTGACGGCCACGTTGTTGGCCGCCGGATCGCTCGCGATCGTGTCCGACATGAGCTGGACGAGCAGGGGCGCCGCGAAGACGGCGACGGCGACGATGGCGCCGAGCGCCACCATCACCAGGGTCAGCAGCCGGTTGGCGAAGGCCTCGCCGCCGTCCTCGTCGTTCTTCATCGCGCGGACGAGCTGCGGGACGAAGACGGAGTTGAGGCCGCCGCCGACGGTGAGGATGTAGATCATCGTCGGCAGGGTGTACGCGACGGTGAAGGTGTCACCGAGCAGCGCGGCGCCGAGCGCGGCCGTGATCACCAGGCTGCGGACGAATCCGGTGAGACGGGAGACCAGGGTGCCGGCCGCCATCACGGCGCTGGACTTCAGCAGCCCGGAGGCCTTCCCCGCCGGCTTCTTCGGTGCCGCGGGGACCGGGTCGGGCTCCGGCGACGGCGCGGGGACGCCCGCGGCCTGCTGGTCCCGGAAGAGATGGGCGAAGGCGTCGGGCTCCGGCTGCTGCTCACCGGCCCGGGTGACGAGATCGTCGACACCGGTGAACTGGGTCGTCCGCGCGTCGTCCCCGTAGGGCAGGTGGCGCGAGGGGCCGTCCGGCTCCGGCGGCGGCGTCTGCGCCCAGACCCGGGGGTCCGGGGCGTAGGGCGCCGCGGGCGGCTGCTGGTAGAGGGGGTTCGGCGCCGGGTAGCTCCCCGGGGGCGGCGGCGGGTGCGCCGACCGGTCGTAGAGGGCCTCCGAGACCGGGTCCTGGGCGGACAGGTCCTGGGCCGCGTAGGGATCGGGGGCGTACGCGTCCTGGAGATAGGGGTCCTGGGCGTACTGGTCCTGCGGGGCGTACGGATCGTGGGGAGGCTGATGAGGCGTCGGGCCCTGGCCGGACGGGTTACCGCCCGCGCCCTGACCGCGGTCACCGTCATACGGCGCGTTCATGACTACCCCACCTCATCGTCCCCGGCCGACCGGCCACGACATCGCTCAACGGTCCACTTTCTCACCAGCGCCGGACGGGTCGGCGCTTTCCGGTCGGGTGTCAGGTGACAGGTCACTCGCCTGCCCGGGATCCGGGCCGTCGCCGGCCCTCCCGACATCTTCGCCGGTCCCGGTGCCGGGTGTCCCCTCGGCGGCTTCCTCCGCGGCGGTGCCGCCGGAGCCGTCGGCCGCCGACGCGGCCGCGCGCCGGCGCTGGGTGTACATCCTGATACCCGCGAGGACGAGAAGCAGCACACCGCCGGCGATGACGAGCATCACCTGGGGCGTGATCTCCGAGACCTTCACGGTGAAGGCCATGGAGTCGCCGTAGGGGGTCCCGTCCTTGGTGAAGAGCTGCGCGGTCATCTGGACCTGGCCGTTGGCGTTGGCCACGGCGGGGAACTTCACGGTCTGGCTGTGACCGCCGCCGACCCGGACGGGCTGCTCCGCGATGGCCTTGTCGTCGAGCCCCAGCCGGGTGGGGCTCTGCGAGGTCAGCCGCAGCACCAGGTCGTCCACGCCCTGGACGAGCTGGTTCTGCACGGTGACGGGGATCATCGCGCTGCGGCCGGAGAGGGTCACATCCGACTTCTGGATGAGCTGGACCTCTTCGGTGAGGTTCTTGAGGTTGGTCTGCACCCCGCCGCGGTACTGCTGGGCGCCCTGCGGATTGCCCCGCCAGGACGTCGAGAGCTGGCGGTCGATCGCCCGGCCGAAGGGGGTGCTCACCCGGTCCGCCTGGGTGAGGATGCCCTCGAACATGTCGAGGTTCTTCTGGGTGCCGCTGATCTCACGGAACGCCTCGACGGACATCTCCTGCTTGCGGAGCTTGGACGGGTACTCGGAGGAGCGGGGTACCCGGGTGTTGGCGTCCGCGTCGGGCTTGGCCTCGGCGGCGGCCGTCAGGTCGAGCGGCTGGGTCCAGCGCTTGCCGTCCAGTGCCTTCAGGGCGCGCGCCATGCTCTGCGCCTGGGTGGCGGTGGGCATGCGCTGCGGGGCGACGACGATGCTGCGCTGCTTCTCCGGGTCCTGAAGGGTCAGGGCGAGCGTCTGGGCCAGGAACGTCTGCACGGCGAGCGCGGAGTCGTCGGACCGGGTCATGTCGCCCTGGAAGGCCCTGGAGAGCCGTGAGTCGGCCACCACGGCCGTGGTGCCGCCCCCGATGGGGCGGGCGGCGGTGGGGGTGTACGCCAGGTCGTCGCCGATGCTGTCGCTGCGGGCGATCACGTTGTCGGCGCCGGCGGAGGTGGCGACGTCGACGATCGCGGCGTCGACGGCACCGTCGACGGGCCAGGCGAAGTCCACCGAGGGCGTGGTGAGGAGCGTCGACTCCACGGTGGTCCTGGCGACCTCGGTCGCGGGCCGCAGGTGGCTGAGGGAGCCGGACACGGCCTTGCCGCGGTGGGCCAGGGAGGCGAGATCGGGGTCGGCGAAGGGCAGCGCCACGATCGTGCGGCCCTGCACCGCCTTTCCGAGGTCGTTCAGCCAGGTCTGGGCGATCTTCTGGTTCTTCTCGCTGCCGGGGACGGTGGTGTCGCCCTGCCGGACGACGTAGCCCTCGGCCATGGCGTCGACCGTGGCCAGCAGGTCGGGGTCGACGACCCAGGTCACGGGAAGCTGCGAGCCGAGCGAGACCATCTGTTCGAGGCGCCCGCCGGGAGACAGCTCGGCGACCAGCGACTCGTCCTCGAACACCGGGGTCTGCTGCTCGTCGGAGCCGGTCTCCGAGGTGAGGTGGGTGGTCGAGATCAGCGGCCAGAGGTAGGTGAGCTGGGTCCGCTTCTCGGTCGCCTCCGGCTGCCAGGGCAGGAAGGTCCGCTCGATGCCGAGCACCTGGTCGAACCCGAGGGCCGGGGTCTGGCCCGACAGCGAGACGCCGAGCTGGTAGACCCCGCCGTTCTCGTCGAGGTCCAGTTCGCCGGCCGGGACGGAGAGCGAGAAGTCGTGGCTGACGCCGGCGGCCAGCCGGGGGATCTCGACCGCGTACTTGTCGTCGATCCGGGAGCCGTCGAGGATCGGGTCGAAGGCCCTGCCCTCCGCCTGGCGCTCCGCGGCGCGGTCGATGGCGGCGCGTCCGGTGAGCTGCTGTCCGACGCGGAGATCGACATGGGCGTCGCTGATCGGCTGCTTGCCGCGGTTGATCACCGTGCCCGTGACCCGGATCGTGTCCTTCTCGCCGGGAGAGGCGGGCGTCACCGTGTTCAGGGACACATCGACGGTGCGGCTGCCCGTGGCCTCCTCGGCGGCGGACGCGGCCGGGGCGCCGGGCCCCCACAGGAGTCCGGCCACGAGCGGTAGCCCCGCGACCACGGAGGCTGTGCGGCGCAGCCACCGGCGGGCCGGAGGAGTACGCATCCCCTGGATGTCTGCCGCCTCGGCCACGCGCGCCCGTCCCTCGTCGTCTGCTTGCCCTGGGTGGTTCTCTGGTCCTTGCGTCCACGCATGGTAACGAGACCCGCTGTGTCGAAGTGCCGCGGTCTGCTCCACAAGATCGCCACCGGAAGGATCGTGACGGACCCGTGAGGTGCCGCCCGGGGCCCGGAGACAACCCGACTGCTTCGGCGGGCCGGGGCACGTAACCTTTTCTGCTGTGCCGAACGCCAATGAAGACAGCCCCACAGCCCTGAGCCAGGTGCAACGCCGCGCGGTGAGCGAACTGCTGCGGGTCTCGCCTGTCGCCGATGACCTCGCCCGCAGATTCCAGGATGCCGGATTCCGTCTCGCGCTGGTCGGAGGGTCGGTCCGGGACGCGCTGCTCGGGCGGCTCGGCAATGATCTGGACTTCACCACCGACGCCCGGCCCGAGGACGTCCTGAAGATCATCCGGCCCTGGGCGGACTCCGTCTGGGACGTCGGCATCGCCTTCGGCACGGTCGGGGCGCAGAAGGACGGCCGGGTGGGCGACGACGTCCAGCGGTTCCAGATCGAGGTCACGACCTATCGCTCGGAGGCCTACGACAGGACCTCCCGCAAGCCCGAGGTCTCCTACGGCGACTCCATCGAGGACGACCTCGTCCGCCGTGACTTCACCGTGAACGCCATGGCCGTGGCACTCCCGGAGAAGGAGTTCATCGATCCGCACGGCGGCCTGGAGGACCTGGCCGCCCGGATTCTGCGCACCCCGGGCACACCGGAGGAGTCCTTCTCCGACGATCCGCTGCGGATGATGCGGGCGGCCCGCTTCGCCGCCCAGCTCGACTTCGAGGTGGCGCCGGACGTGGTGGAGGCCATGACGGCGATGGCCGAGCGGATCGGGATCGTCTCCGCCGAGCGGGTGCGGGACGAACTGAACAAGCTGCTGCTGTCGGCGCACCCCCGCAAGGGCCTGGGCCTGCTGGTGGACACCGGCCTCGCCGCGTACGTTCTGCCCGAGCTTCCCGCGCTTCGTCTGGAAAGTGACGAGCACCACCGTCACAAGGATGTGTACGAGCACTCACTGACCGTGCTCGACCAGGCCATCGACCTGGAGCAGG
Source organism: Streptomyces zhihengii (assembly GCF_016919245.1). NCBI lineage: Bacteria > Bacillati > Actinomycetota > Actinomycetes > Kitasatosporales > Streptomycetaceae > Streptomyces > Streptomyces zhihengii. Next base: position 4,167,101 of record NZ_JAFEJA010000001.1, read on the forward strand.
ACGGTCCGGACCTGGTGCTGCGGCTGGCTGCTCTGCTCCATGACATCGGGAAGCCGCGGACGCGCCGGTTCGAGGGCGACGGCCGGGTCTCCTTCCACCACCACGAAGTCGTGGGGGCGAAGATGACCAAGAAGCGGATGACGGCGCTGAAGTACTCCAACGACATGGTCAAGGACGTGTCGCGGCTGGTGGAGCTGCATCTGCGGTTCCACGGCTACGGCACCGGCGAGTGGACCGACTCCGCCGTCCGCCGGTATGTGCGGGACGGCGGCCCGCTGCTCGACCGGCTGCACAAGCTGACGCGCTCGGACTGCACCACCCGCAACAAGCGCAAGGCCACTGCCCTCTCCCGCGCCTATGACGGACTGGAGGAGCGGATCGCCCAGCTCCAGGAGCAGGAGGAGCTCGACGCGATCCGCCCGGACCTCGACGGCAACGAGATCCAGAAGATCCTCGGCATCGGTCCCGGCCCGGTGATCGGCAAGGCGTATGCCTTCCTTCTGGACCTCCGGCTGGAGAACGGCCCGATGGAGCACGACGCCGCCGTCGCCGCGCTGAAGGAGTGGTGGGCGGCCCAGAGCTGAGTCCCCGGTGCCGGCGGGGGGATGTTTCACGTGAAACATCGCCCCGCCGCGTACGAGAGGCCGTGTTTCACGTGAAACACGGCCTCTCGTCGTCAGCCCGCCTGCTCGCTGTGCCGCCACCGGGTCAGCGTGAGGCAGGCGACCGCGTAGATGGCCGCCACCATCACCACCAGAGGCACCGAGCGTCCGTCGGGCGGCAGCATCAGGGCCGCGATGCCGGCGGCTCCGACGAAGGCGATGTTGAAGAGCATGTCGTAGAGCGCGAAGACCCGGCCGCGGTAGGCGTCGTCCACCGACGTCTGGACGACGGTGTCCGTGGCGATCTTCGCTCCCTGGGTGACCAGTCCGAGGAGGAAGGCGGCGACCAGCATCGGAGCCGGAGCGAAGGGGAGCGCGAGAGCCGGTTCGAGGACCGCCGCGATACCCGCGCAGGTGGCCATCCATCCGTAGCGCCCGAATCGCTCGACCGCCCAGGGGGAGAGGACGGCCGCCGCGAAGAAGCCGGCGCCCGAGACTCCGAGCGCGAGGCCGAGCAGGGCCAGGCCGTCGGCGTCCGTGTCGGACCAGGCGTACCGGCAGAGCATGAGGACCATGACGGTGAGGGCGCCGTAGCAGAAGCGCAGCAGCGTCATGGCCGCCAGGGCGTGGGCGGCGGCCGGCCGGTGCCGCAGATGGCGCAGCCCGGCCGACAGGCCACGGGCCGTCGAGACCACAGCCGCGAGGAGACGGGGCTGGAGCACCTCCGGGTCCGGCCCGAGCAGGGCCCGGCTCATCCGCAGGCTCATGAACGCGGAGGAGAGATAGAGGAGAGCCGCGAGGAGGACCACCGCGGCGTCGGAGTCCGAGAGGAGCAGCCGCACCGCGAAGGCCAGCCCGCCGCCCGCGGTGGCGGCCAGGGTGCCGGCGGTCGGGGACAGGGAGTTGGCCACGACGAGGCGGTCGGCGTCGACGACCCGGGGCAGTGAGGCGGAGAGCCCGGCCAGGACGAAGCGGTTGACGCCGGTGACCGTGAGTGCGGAGGCGTAGAAGAGCCAGTCCGGCACGGACGCCAGGATCAGCAGAGCGGTGCAGCAGGCCAGGGCGGCCCGCAGCAGATTGCCGTACAGCAGCACCTGGCGCCGGCGCCAGCGGTCGAGCAGCACACCGGCGAAGGGGCCGACGAGCGAGTAGGGCAGCAGCAGTACGGCCATGGCGGAGGCGATCGCCGCAGGCGAGGTCTCCCGCTCCGGGGAGAAGACCACATAGGTGGCGAGGGCGACCTGGAAGACGCCGTCGGCCGACTGGGACAGCAGCCGGACCGCCAGAAGCCGGCGGAAGTTCTTCAGGCGCAGCAGGACGCGCAGATCACCAACGGCGGACATGCGAGCAAGCGTCACATACGAGGAGGGTCCCCGGGGCGGTGACCCGGGGACCCTCCTCGATGGTGCGGTGAGATACGGCGCTTAGCGCTCGACCTCGCCCTTGATGAACTTCTCGACGTTCTCGCGGGCCTCGTCGTCGAAGTACTGCACCGGCGGGGACTTCATGAAGTACGAGGAGGCCGAGAGGATCGGGCCGCCGACGCCGCGGTCCTTGGCGATCTTCGCGGCACGCACGGCGTCGATGATGACACCGGCCGAGTTCGGGGAGTCCCACACCTCGAGCTTGTACTCGAGGTTCAGCGGGACGTCGCCGAAGGCGCGGCCCTCGAGGCGGACGTACGCCCACTTGCGGTCGTCGAGCCAGGCGACGTAGTCCGACGGGCCGATGTGGACGTTCTTCTCGCCCATGTCGCGGTCGGGGATCTGCGAGGTGACGGCCTGCGTCTTCGAGATCTTCTTGGACTCCAGGCGCTCACGCTCGAGCATGTTCTTGAAGTCCATGTTGCCGCCGACGTTCAGCTGCATGGTGCGGTCCAGGATGACACCGCGGTCCTCGAACAGCTTCGCCATCACGCGGTGCGTGATGGTGGCGCCGACCTGGGACTTGATGTCGTCGCCGACGATCGGGACACCGGCCTCGGTGAACTTGTCCGCCCACTCCTTGGTGCCGGCGATGAAGACCGGGAGGGCGTTGACGAACGCGACCTTGGCGTCGATGGCGCACTGCGCGTAGTACTTCGCAGCGTCCTCGGAGCCCACGGGCAGGTAGCAGACCAGGACGTCGACCTGCTTGTCCTTGAGGGTCTGGACGATGTCGACCGGGGCCTCGGCGGACTCCTCGATGGTCTGGCGGTAGTACTTGCCCAGGCCGTCCAGGGTGTGGCCGCGCTGCACGGTGACGCCGGAGGACGGCACGTCGCAGATCTTGATGGTGTTGTTCTCGCTGGCGCCGATGGCGTCGACCAGGTCGAGACCGACCTTCTTGGCGTCCACGTCGAAGGCGGCGACGAACTCGACGTCGCGGACGTGGTAGTCGCCGAACTGGACGTGCATCAGACCCGGCACCTTGCCGGCCGGGTCGGCGTCCTTGTAGTACTCGACGCCCTGCACCAGCGAGGCGGCGCAGTTGCCCACGCCGACGATGGCTACGCGAACCGAACCCATTCCGGTTGCTCCCTGTGTGATCTCGGTATTCCGGATGAAACCCTGCGGAGCGCGGGGCTTCACTTGGCGGTGTCGTCGGACGGATCCGACGGGCCGGAGTCGCCGGGAGATGTCTCCCCGCTCCTCTCGGTCCGCCGGGGCAGGCCGTCCGTCGCTCCAGATGTGTTGTCCTGCTGAGCGGTGTTCCCGGGGGACGGGTGTCGCTGATCCCGTCCCGCCCGCTCGCTCTCGATGAGCTCGTTCAGCCAGCGCACTTCACGCTCCACGGACTCCATGCCGTGCCGTTGCAGTTCGAGCGTGTAGTCGTCGAGGCGTTCACGGGTGCGGGCGAGAGAGGCGCGCATCTTCTCCAGGCGCTCTTCCAGCCGGCTGCGGCGGCCCTCCAGCACCCGCATCCGCACCTCGCGCTCCGTCTGGCCGAAGAAGGCGAAACGGGCGGCGAAGTGCTCGTCCTCCCAGGTGTCGGGGCCGGTGTGGGAGAGCAGCTCCTCGAAGTGCTCTTTTCCTTCGGCCGTCAACCGGTAGACGATCTTCGCCCGGCGCCCCGCGAGGGAGGCGGCGAGGGCGTCCTCGGGTGCGTGTCCCGGTTCCTCGATCAACCAGCCGTTGGCGACCAGCGTCTTGAGGCAGGGGTAGAGGGTCCCGTAGCTGAAGGCGCGGAAGATCCCCAGCGAGGTGTTGAGCCGCTTGCGCAGCTCGTATCCGTGCATCGGGGCTTCACGGAGCAGTCCGAGTACGGCGAACTCGAGGATGCCTGAGCGCCTGCTCACCGCTGCCTCCCTCGCCGTACGGGGCCCGTATGTCTGTCCGATGTGTCGTGCTGATGTATCGAGTCGATACATCAGCACGATAGAGCGGTGTTCCCCCTGCGACAAGGGGGGCCATCGTGAACGGCGTCACATCATCAATTCACAGGCGCCGAGTTGCCTGAAATAGGGTGAACTTCGGGGCTAGGAGGGTTTTGACCGTGCGTAGTCTGTGCGGCATGCAGACCACCGGGAACCAAGTGACGCTCCTGAGCGTCATCGCCGTGGATGCGCAGCGGATGAGCTCTGCGGAGAGCTCGTCCGTATCCATTTCGGGGGGACCGGAACTCAACTGCCGCTTCCAGGCGTCTCGCCTGCCCGAGGAGTAGTCGTTCGATGAGCGAGCACCGTCGCAAACCGCCACAGCCGCAGGGTGGCGGTCGCGCCGCGGCCCGTCGCGCCGCACAGCAGTCTTCTGGACGCCGTGCGGCGCCCGGCCGAAGTGCCACGTCAGCTTCCCCTTCCGCCTCCTTCGGCGAGGAGGAGCGGCCTTACGGAGGCCGCGCGGAGGCCCGTCGCGCCGCCCAGCGGGGCGGACGCCGGCGTGGTGAGGAGCCGGCCGGCGCCGGCCATTCAGGCCCGGGCGGCCGCGGCGGTGGACGCCGGGGCACCGGCGGAGGCGGCGGCGCGGTCGGTGCCGGGCGCGGTCCCGGCCGGAAGCGGCTGATCGACTATCCGCGGTACGACAAGGACGGTTGGCGTCGCTGGATGCCGTCCTGGAAGCTCGTCACGGGCCTGTGCATCGCCTTCCTCGGCACCGTCATGGGCGCCGCGACGATCGCGTACGCGATGGTGGGCATCCCGGACCCGGACAAGACGGCCACCGCGCAGAACAACGTCTACTACTGGGCCGACGGCTCGCAGATGGCCGCGACCGGCGGTGAGACCAACCGGCAGATCATCGCCTTCGACCAGATCCCGCGCGAGATGATGAACGCGGTGGTCTCGGCCGAGAACAAGACGTTCTGGAAGGACTCGGGCATCGACCCCCGGGGCATCGGCCGTGCCGTGCTGAACATGGCGACGGGCGAGCAGACCCAGGGCGGCTCGACCATCACCCAGCAGTACGTGAAGAACAACCGGCTGAACGACCAGTCGCAGACGGTGACGCGAAAGCTCAAGGAACTCTTCATCTCGATCAAGATCGACACCGAGGTGAAGAAGCCCGAGGTCATGGCGGGGTACCTGAACACCGCCTACTACGGCCGCGGCGCGTACGGCATCCAGGCGGCCGCCCGGACGTACTACGGCAAGGACGCCAACAAGCTCAACGCCAGCCAGTGCGCGTTCCTTGCGGCGCTGCTGAAGGGCGCCACCTACTACGACCCGGCCGGCGCCCCCGAGATCGACTCCAAGGCCACCCCCAAGGACAACCTGGACCGGGCCACCAAGCGCTGGAGCTGGATCCTCGACGAGATGGTCAAGGACGGCCACCTCGACGCCGCGGAGCGCGCCAAGTACACCGAGTTCCCGATGCCCGACCCGCTGAAGAAGAACGCCCAGCTCAGCGGTCAGATCGGATACCTGGTCGACCTGGCCAAGGCGAACTTCATCAACAACAACGACCGGGGCATCGACTCGGTCAAGCTCGCCACGGGCGGCTACGAGATCCACACGACCTTCGACAAGAAGAAGGTCACCGAGCTCGAGAAGGCCGTCAAGAAGATCCAGGACGAGCACATCGATCCGAAGAAGCGGCCGAAGACCGACACCCATGTGCAGTTCGGCGGCGCGTCCGTCGAGCCGAAGACCGGCAAGATCATCGCGATCTACGGTGGTACGGACGCCACCAAGCACTTCACCAACAACGCCGACGCGACCGGCGCCCAGGTCGGCTCGACCTTCAAGCCGTTCGTGCTGGCCGCCGCGATGCGGGACGGCGTGCGCGACCCGAAACTGGGCAAGGAACAGGGCTCCGGCGACCGGACGATCGTCGACCCGGACAAGAGCCGCTACAGCGGCCAGAACAAGCTGACCATCCGCAACTACGACCGCAGTGTCTGGCACGACGAGAACGGGAAGGAGTGGCAGCAGGTCAACGACGACGACGCCAACTATCCGGACATGACGCTGCGCCGTGCGATGGTCCGCTCCGCCAACTCGCCCTACGTGCAACTCGGCATGGACATCGGCATCCCTCAGGTCCGCGAGGCAGCCGTCGACGCCGGTCTGCTGGAGAGCAGCCTGGTGAAGGGCGACGTGCCGTCGTTCGCGCTCGGCATCTCCTCGCCCAGCGCCATTCGCATGGCAGGCGCCTACGGCACCTTCGCCGCCGACGGCGAGCAGCGCGACCCGTACTCCGTGACCAGGGTGGAGTACGAGGGCACCGTGATCTACGAGCACGAGGACGAGGTCAAGCGGCCGTTCAGCAAGGCCGTGGCGACCAATGTGACCGATGTGCTCCGCAGCGTCGTCGACAGCGACGAGGGCACCGGCCGCAAGGCCCGGATCCCGGGCCGTCAGGTGGCGGGCAAGACCGGTACGACCGACGGCAACAAGCAGGCCTGGTTCGTCGGCTTCACGCCGCAACTCTCGACCGCCATCGACATGTACCGCCTCGACGACAACGAGAAGAACAAGAACCGCCAGTTCGAGGACATGTTCGGCACGGGTGCCCAGCCGCAGATCCACGGTTCGTCGTTCCCGTCGCAGATCTGGCACGACTACATGACCAACGCCCTCAAGGGCAGCAAGGTCCTCAAGTTCACCGAGCCGGGCGAGCTCGACGGCGAGGCGGTCTGGGGCGGTGGCGCGAAGAGCCCCGAGCCCACGCCCAGCCCCACGCCGACCCCGACCCCGACGCCCACCCCGACCCCGACCCCGACGCCGAGCCCTTCGATCACCCCGCGGCCCACCGAGTCGTGCAACCGGTGGGAGGACTGGACCTGCCAGCCCTCCGGCGGGACCGACCAGGGCAGCGACCAGGGAGCCACCAACGGCGGCGTCTCACCGAGTCCCAGTGATTCGGGGGACAGCTCCGGCGGCAACAACGGCGGCGGCAACGGCAACGGCGGCGGAGGGTGGATCGGCGGGTCCGACGGCACCTAGCGGCCTCCTCGACGGACCCCGGAGGGCCGTCGCATCCCCCACAGCGCTCCGCGCGCCGGACGGGATGCGGCGGCCCTCGCCGCATCCCCGCCCCCTTACGGCAGGATGTGCAGCATGCCCAGCGCAGAAGAGACGAGCGTGAACGAGGACCGGTCCCCGCGGCGGGAGCGCCCCGAGGTGGCTCCCACCCTGCGGGACAGCGTCGCGAGGGCGGGCAGCGAGCTGATCGGCGGCCCGGCCGGCCGCAGAATGCTGCCCGACGGCAGCCGCAGGCTGGCCCCGGTGGCCGTGGTGGCGCTGACGGCCATCGGCCTGTTCGCCCTGGGCATGGTGCAGAAGCTGCCCTGCTACAACTGGGCCTGGTTCCGCGGCACCAGCTCGCAGTACACCCACGCCTGCTACTCGGACATCCCCCACCTCTACCTGGGGCGGGGCTTCTCCGAAGGGCTGATCCCGTACTTCGACCGGCTGCCCGGCGACATGCAGTACCTCGAATACCCCGTGCTGACCGGCCTGTTCATGCAGGTCGCCGCGTGGATCAGCGACATCGGCTTCTGGCTGGGCATCTCCGACGGCGACGTGATGCAGCAGGAGCAGCTCTACTGGCTGGTCAACGCCGGCATGCTGATGGCGTGCACGGCCGTCATCGCCGTCTGCACCGCCCGGACGCACCGCCACCGCCCGTGGGACGGACTGCTGGTGGCCCTGGCCCCGGCCTTCGCGCTCACCGCGACGATCAACTGGGACCTGTTCGCGGTGGCGCTGACGGCCGCGGCGATGCTGATGTGGTCCCGCGGGCGGGTGCTGGCGTTCGGCATCCTGATCGGTCTGGCGACGGCGGCCAAGCTGTACCCCGTCTTCCTGCTGGCCCCGCTGCTGCCGCTGTGCTGGCGGGCGGGGAAGTGGCGGGAGTTCTTCACGGCGTCCCTGGCGGCGGCCGGCGCCTGGCTGGTGGTCAACCTGCCCGTCATGCTCCTCGCGCCCGAGGGGTGGAAGAAGTTCTACACGTTCAGCCAGGAGCGGGGGATCGACTTCGGTTCCTTCTGGCTGGTCATCACCCAGCGCACCGGAGAGCCGATCGACGTCAAGACGGTGAACGACACGGCGATCCTGCTGGTGGTCGCCGCGTTCATCGGGCTGTGCGTGCTCACCCTCACCGCGCCCCGGCGGCCCCGGTTCGCCCAGCTCGCCTTCCTGCTGGTCGCCGTCTTCATCCTCACCAACAAGGTCTACTCGCCGCAGTACGTGCTGTGGCTGATCCCGCTCGCCGCGCTGGCACGGCCCCGCTGGCGGGACTTCCTGGTGTGGCAGGCCTGCGAGGTCATGTACTTCCTGGGGATCTGGATGTACCTCGCGTACACCACCGGTGAGAAGCACCAGGGGCTGCCGCCGGAGGGCTACCAGCTCGCGATCGCGCTCCACCTGCTCGGAACGCTCTACCTCTGCGCGGTGATCGTCAGGGACATCCTGAAGCCCGAGCGCGACGGTGTGCGGACGGACGGCTCCGACGACCCCTCGGGCGGGGTGCTCGACGGGGCCGGCGACGCGTTCGTCCTGGGCCGCGCGGCGCGGTCGGAGCAGGAGCCCGCACGGGCGGCGGAGGGGCCGCGGGTGGAGTGGGGCGGCCGTCCCGGCCCGGGCACGGAGAAGGAGCCCCAGGCGACCGCCTGAGGCTCCCCCGGGGGCGTCCGGCGCCCCCGGGACGGTCCGCTCCCGCGAAGGTCCCGGGGGCGTTCGTCCGGATCAGGGCACGCGAGCCCGCCACGATCCGAACAACACGTCCTAGCGCTCGACCAGGCGGTCGAACTGCGTGGTGGTGTGGCGCAGATGGGCCACCAGCTCGTCGCCCACCTTCGGCTCCTGCGCGTCGGCGGGCACGAACAGGATCGACACCTGCATGTGCGGCGGCTCGGCGAACCAGCGCTGCTTGCCCGCCCAGACGAACGGCGACAGGTTGCGGTTCACGGTCGCCAGACCGGCCCGGGCCACGCCCTTGGCCCGCGGCATCACCCCGTGCAGCGCCTTGGGGGCCTCCAGGCCCACGCCGTGGGACGTGCCGCCGGCGACGACCACCAGCCAGCCGTCCGAGGCCGCCTTCTGCTGGCGGTAGCCGAAGCGGTCGCCCTTGGACACCCGCGTGACGTCCAGCACCGCGCCGCGGTACTCGGTCGCCTCGTGGTCGCCCAGCCACATCCGGGTGCCGATCCGGGCGCGGAAGCGGGTCTGCGGGAACTGCTGCTGGAGCCGTGCCTGCTCCTCGGCGCGCAGATGGCTGACGAACATGGTGTGCAGCGGCAGCCGGGCCGCGCGCAGCCGGTCCATCCAGGCGATGACCTCCTCGACGGCGTCCGAGCCGTCGGTGCGGTCCAGCGGCAGGTGGAGGGCGAAGCCCTCCAGCCGGACGTCCTCGATGGCGGCGTGGAGCTGCCCCAGCTCCTGCTCGGTGATGCCGTGGCGCTTCATCGAGCTCATGCACTCGATGACCACACGGGCGCCGACCAGGGCGTGCACCCCGTCGACCGAGGACACCGAGCGGATCACCCGGTCCGGCAGCGGGACCGGCTCCTCACCGCGCCGGAACGGCGTCAGCACCAGCAGGTCGCCGCCGAACCAGTCCTTGATCCGGGCCGCCTCGTAGGTCGTGCCCACGGCCAGCATGTCGGAGCCGAAGCGCGCCGCCTCCTCGGCCAGCCGCTCGTGGCCGAAGCCGTAGCCGTTGCCCTTGCAGACCGGGACGAGACCGGGGAACTGGTCGATCACCGACTTCTGGTGAGCCCGCCAGCGCGCGGTGTCTACGTAGAGGGAGAGCGCCATGGCAGGCCCGGGACCTTTCTGGTGACTTCGGTGTGACTGGGGACAGGTACGAGATTACGGACCCGCCGGCCCTTTCGGGACGGCGGGCGGGTGCGGCGGCCTAGCGGCGGGACATGTAGATGTCGAGCGCCTTGTGGAGCAGCTTGTTGAGCGGGAAGTCCCACTCGCCCACGTACTCGACGGCCTCGCCGCCGGTGCCGACCTTGAACTGGATGAGACCGAAGAGGTGGTCCGTCTCGTCCAGCGAGTCGCTGATGCCCCGCAGGTCGTAGACGGTGGCGCCCATCGCGTACGCGTCGCGCAGCATCCGCCACTGCATGGCGTTGGAGGGGCGGACCTCACGGCCGATGTTGTCGGAGGCGCCGTAGGAGTACCAGACGTGGCCGCCGACGACGAGCATGGTGGCCGCGGAGAGGTTCACGCCGTTGTGCCGGGCGAAGTAGAGACGCATGCGGTTGGGGTCCTCGTTGTTGAGGACGGTCCACATGCGCTGGAAGTAGGAGAGCGGACGCGGCCGGAAGCGGTCGCGCTCGGCGGTGATCTCGTAGAGGCGCTGCCACTCGGCGAGGTCCTCGTAGCGGCCCTGCACGACCTCGACGCCGGCCTTCTCGGCCTTCTTGATGTTGCGGCGCCAGAGCTGGTTGAAGCCCTTGAGGACGTCGTCCAGCGAACGGTTCGCGAGCGGCACCTGGTACACGTACCGGGGCTGCACGTCGCCGAAGCCGGCGCCGCCGTCCTCGCCCTGCTGCCAGCCCATCTTCCGGAGCCGGTCCGCGACCTCGAAGGCGCGCGGCTCGATGTGGGTCGCCTCGACGTCGCGCAGGCGCTTGACGTCCGGGTCCTGGATGCCGGCCTTGATCGCGGGGGCGTCCCAGCGGCGGATGACGACCGGCGGGCCCATCTTCACGGAGAAGGCGCCCTGGTTCTTCAGGTGGGCCAGCATCGGCTGCAGCCAGTCGTCCAGGTTCGGGGCGTACCAGTTGATGACCGGGCCCTCGGGGAGGTACGCGAGGTACCGCTTGATCTTGGGGAGCTGGCGGTAGAGCACCAGGCCGGCGCCGACGAGCTCACCGTTCCGGTCGAACCAGCCCAGGTTCTCCGAGCGCCACTCGGTCTTCACGTCCGCCCACGCCGGGACCTGGCAGTGACTGGCCGAGGGCAGGCTCTGGATGTACGCCAGATGCTGCTCACGGCTGATGGTCCTCAGGGTCAGGCTCATGCGGGGCGCTCCTCGGCAGGTGTGTCCCCATGGGTTCAGGGGCTCCGGCTCTCGCGCCGAAGCCTACTGCGCCCGGGAACCGCCCCGAATGGTTGTGCGCAGGAGGGGACCGCCGCCCGGAGGCGGAAGCGGCCGGACACGGCCCCGCCGGGCCGTTCGCAGAGGTCCGCCGCCGATGCGCTGTCCGGGGGCCGGGCCGGTGTGCGGGCCCGGCGGGAACGGCCGGCGGTGCCGTCCGCGGGGGGCGGACGGCACCCTTGCGGCGCCGGGGCGCCCCCGGTCAGCCGAGGACGCCGCCGAACAGACCGCCGTGCGCCATCCCCAGGTAGAAGCCCACGGCCGATGCGCCGAGTCCCACGATCAGCAGGAAGCGCTCCCGGGTGGTCACCGAGACGAACTGTCCGTACGCCCCGGTGAGGATGCCGATGAGCCCCGCCCACGAACTGAGCAGATGCAGGCTGTGGAACATCGCGGTGATGAAGGCGATGGCGCCGAGCACCAGGGTCGCCGCCATCAGGGAGTCCTGGAGGGGATGTGGCTTGCCGTCGGTGGAGAGAAGCCCGGCGGGGGCGGCCTGTCGTCGCATTGCGTGTGCCATGAGGCACCTCCTGGCTGTGCCGGAGCGCGGCGCATCGTAGCGCCGCGCGCACCCGATGTGTACAGATTGCGTCCATCTGGCACCGGATTTCAACCGGAAGCCGGTCTGCGGGTACGCTGTACGGTCTGCACCGGTGTCTGCCCTGGCCAGGACACGATCCCGCGCGTACGCGCGGGATTGTCAGTGGCCGCCGATACCGTTGCGTACGCATCACGACCCTCCTGCCACGGAACGACCGTGGCCGCTGAGTCCAAAGGAGGTGGGTTCCACATGCGTCACTACGAGGTGATGGTCATCCTCGACCCCGATCTCGAGGAGCGCGCTGTCTCCCCGCTGATCGAGAACTTCCTCTCCGTCGTCCGTGAGGGCAACGGAAAGGTGGAGAAGGTCGACACCTGGGGCCGTCGTCGTCTCGCTTACGAGATCAAGAAGAAGCCCGAGGGCATCTACTCGGTCATCGACCTGCAGGCCGAGCCTGCGGTCGTCAAGGAGCTCGACCGCCAGATGAACCTGAACGAGTCGGTCCTCCGGACCAAGGTCCTCCGTCCCGAGACCCACTGAGCTTCCGGCTCAGAGGTCATCGGGTTCGAGTAGCAGCAAGCAGCCAGAAGCAATCCCGCCGAGAGGTTCACCCATGGCAGGCGAGACCGTCATCACGGTCGTCGGCAATCTCGTCGACGACCCCGAGCTGCGCTTCACCCCGTCCGGTGCGGCGGTCGCGAAGTTCCGCGTCGCGTCCACTCCCCGCACCTTCGACCGGCAGACCAACGAGTGGAAGGACGGCGAGAGCCTGTTCCTGACCTGCTCGGTCTGGCGGCAGGCGGCGGAGAACGTCGCCGAGTCGCTTCAGAAGGGCATGCGCGTCGTCGTGCAGGGCCGTCTGAAGCAGCGGTCGTACGACGACCGCGAGGGCGTCAAGCGGACGGTCTTCGAGCTGGACGTCGAGGAAGTCGGCCCCAGCCTGAAGAACGCCACGGCCAAGGTCACCAAGACCACGGGCCGCGGCGGCCAGGGCGGATACGGCGGCGGTCAGCAGGGTGGCGGCGGCGGCAACTGGGGCGGCGGCCCCGGTGGCGGCGGCCAGCAGGGCGGCGGCGGTGCACCCGCCGACGACCCCTGGGCCACCAGCGCGCCGGCCGGCGGTGGCCAGCAGGGCGGCGGAGGCGGCTGGGGCGGAAGCTCCGGCGGTTCTTCCGGCGGCGGCTACTCGGACGAGCCGCCCTTCTAGGGCAGCTCGTACCCCACTTCTTGATCACACAGGAGAAACACCATGGCGAAGCCGCCTGTGCGCAAGCCTAAGAAGAAGGTCTGCGCGTTCTGCAAGGACAAGACCGCGTACGTGGACTACAAGGACACGAACATGCTGCGGAAGTTCATTTCCGACCGCGGCAAGATCCGTGCCCGCCGCGTGACCGGCAACTGCACGCAGCACCAGCGTGACGTCGCCACGGCCGTCAAGAACAGCCGTGAGATGGCGCTGCTGCCCTACACGTCCACCGCGCGATAAGGGAAGGGTGACCTAAACATGAAGATCATCCTCACCCAGGAGGTCTCTGGCCTCGGTGCCGCCGGCGACGTCGTCGACGTCAAGGACGGCTACGCTCGCAACTACCTGGTCCCGCGCGGTTTCGCGATCCGCTGGACCAAGGGCGGCGAGAAGGACGTGGCGCAGATCCGCCGCGCCCGCAAGATCCACGAGATCGCGACCATCGAGCAGGCGAACTCCATCCGGGGTCAGCTCGAGGCCGTGAAGGTGCGCCTGGCCGTTCGCTCCGGCGACGCGGGCCGCCTGTTCGGTTCCGTCACCCCGGCCGACATCGCCTCGGCGATCAAGGCCGCCGGTGGTCCGGAGGTCGACAAGCGTCGTGTCGAGCTCGGTGCGCCGATCAAGACCCTGGGCTCGCACCAGGTGTCCGTGCGTCTGCACCCCGAGGTCGCCGCACAGCTCGGCGTCGAGGTCGTCGCCGCCTGAGCAGCGCGCTCGACTGAGCAGTAGGAAGGGCCGCACCCGATGGGTGCGGCCCTTTCCGTTCTGTCGCGGACTCCTTCGCCGGGGGTGTTTCACGTGAAACGCCCCCGGGTGCATGTTTCACGTGAAACCGGGCGGGTGCCCTCCCTCGGATCTGCTGAGAGCGTCCGGCCCGGGGAGTCCGGTGATCAGCGGGTCGCGCCGGTCACGATCCAGCGGCCCGACCGTGCCCGCCACCAGAGCGTCAGCAGGCGTACGGCCATCATCAGCGTCATGGCCCACCACAGTGCGGTGAGCCCACCGCCGAAGACCGGCACCAGAAGGGCGACCGGGGCGAAGGCCGCCAGGGTGAGGAGCATCGCCCACGCCAGGTAGGGGCCGTCCCCCGCGCCCATCAGCACGCCGTCGAGGACGAAGACCACGCCGGCGATCGGCTGGGAGAGGGCGATCACCAGCAGAGCCGGCAGCAGGGTGTCGTGCACGGCCTGGTCCCCGGTGAACAGCGGGATGAACAGCGGGCGGGCCAGGATGACCAGGATACCGAGCACGAAGCCCGAGACGATCCCCCACTGCACCATGCGGCGGCAGACCTCGCGGGCCCCCGCGGAGTCCCCCGCACCGAGATAGCGCCCGATGATCGCCTGCCCGGCGATGGCGATGGCGTCCAGGGCGAAGGCGAGCAGGCTCCACAGCGAGAGTGCGATCTGATGGGCCGCGATGTCGGTGTCGCCCATGCGGGCGGCCACGGCGGTGGCGATCATCAGCACCGCGCGCAGCGAGAGCGTGCGCACCAGCAGGGGCACGCCGGCCTGGGCGCTGGCACGGATACCCGCCGCGTCGGGGCGCAGGGGGGCTCCATGGGTGCGGGCGCCGCGGACGACCACGACGAGATAGGCGACCGCCATACCGCACTGGGCGATCACGGTGCCCCAGGCGGATCCCGCGATACCGAAACCGGCTCCGTAGACGAGCCCGACATTGAGCGCGGCGTTGGCGGCGAACCCGCCGACCGCCACATAGAGCGGTGTGCGGGTGTCCTGGAGGCCGCGCAGGACACCGGTGGCGGCGAGCACGATCAGCATGGCGGGGATGCCGAGGCTGGAGATCCGCAGATAGGTGATCGCGTGCGGGGCCGCGGTCTCCGATGCTCCGAAGACGTCCACGAGCCAGGGCGCGGCCGGCAGGGTCACGGCGACCACGGCCGTACCGAGGAAGAGCGCCAGCCAGATGCCGTCCATGCCCTGGCGGATCGCCGCCCGGAGATCGCCCGCGCCGACGCGTCGTGCCACGGCCGCCGTGGTGGCGTAGGCGAGGAAGACGAAGACGCTGACCGCCGTCATCAGGAGGGCGGCGGCGACCCCGAGGCCCGCGAGCTGGGGGGTGCCGAGATGACCGACGACGGCGCTGTCGACCATCACGAAGAGGGGTTCGGCGACGAGTGCGCCGAAGGCCGGGACGGCCAGGGCGATGATCTCTCGGTCATGCCGGCGCCGATGGGCGCGGACGGTCGCGGGGGCCTGAGTCATACGGTCAATCTAATCTTCCACAGGTAAGAGACGCAATTGTCTTGCAGCCCTTACAGCCTGTCGACGGCCGGATGCCTCCGGGGCCCGTTTGGGATGATCTTGATCCGAGCGGGAAAGTTTTTCTCCCCCACAGCCGGTGGACGGCAATCGTGCAGGTCAACCGCTGTGTCGTGGGTGATCTCCGATGTTGTCCACAGTGCTGTCCCCCGGTCCGTGCACAGGATGCGCAGGGTTCTCCACAGCATTGGGTCGTTCATCCACACAGCCTGTGGATAACGAGATTGGCTGAGGCCTTCCAGGGGCCTACCGTGGACCGTCGCCCGACGCGCCGCAGCGGAGTCGGGCGGGTCGATTTGTCAGTGTCGTGCCGTACAAAGAGTGCCACGGCAGAGGTCCGCGGAGCGGACGGGAGGAGGTGGCGCGGGTGAGCATCTCCGAGCCTCTGGACGATCCGTGGGCGGCGGACTCCCCCGGGGACCGCCTCCCCGCCTCCCGCCGGCGTGGCAGCGACGGCCGTGGCGGCCGTGAGGACCGGCACGACCGCGGCAGCGACAGCGGCTGGGACAGCGGTCCGAGCTTCGAGCGGGTGCCTCCCCAGGACCTGGACGCGGAGCAGTCCGTCCTCGGCGGCATGCTGCTCTCCAAGGACGCCATCGCGGACGTCGTCGAGATCATCAAGGGCCACGACTTCTACCGGCCGGCCCATGAGACGGTCTTCACGGCGATCCTCGACCTCTACGCCAAGGGCGAGCCCGCCGACCCCATCACCGTCGCGGCCGAACTGGTCAAGCGCGGTGAGATCACCCGGGTCGGCGGAGCGCCGTATCTCCACACCCTGGTCCAGTCCGTCCCCACGGCCGCGAACGCCTCGTACTACGCGGAGATCGTCCATGAGCGCGCCGTGCTGCGCCGCCTGGTCGAGGCCGGCACCAAGATCACGCAGATGGGATACGCCGCCGACGGCGACGTCGACGAGATCGTGAACTCGGCGCAGGCCGAGATCTACGCGGTGACCGAGCAGCGCACCAGCGAGGACTACCTGGCGCTCGGCGACATCATGGAGGGCGCCCTCGACGAGATCGAGGCGATCGGCTCCCGCAGCGGCGAGATGACCGGTGTCCCCACCGGATTCACCGACTTCGACTCCCTCACCAACGGACTCCACCCCGGTCAGATGATCGTCATCGCCGCGCGTCCCGCGATGGGCAAGTCGACGCTCGCGCTGGACTTCGCCCGGGCGGCGTCGATCAAGCACAACCTGCCGAGCGTCATCTTCTCCCTGGAGATGGGCCGCAACGAGATCGCCATGCGTCTGCTGTCCGCCGAGGCCCGGGTGGCGCTGCACCACATGCGGTCCGGCACCATGACGGACGAGGACTGGACGCGGCTGGCCCGCCGGATGCCCGAGGTGTCGTCCGCCCCGCTGTACATCGACGACTCCCCCAACCTGTCGATGATGGAGATCCGGGCGAAGTGCCGCCGCCTCAAGCAGCGCAACGACATCAAGCTCGTGATCATCGACTATCTGCAGCTGATGCAGTCCGGCGGCTCCAAGCGTGCCGAGAGCCGCCAGCAGGAGGTCTCGGACATGTCCCGGAACCTCAAGCTCCTGGCGAAGGAGCTGGAGGTGCCCGTGATCGCGCTCTCGCAGCTCAACCGAGGCCCCGAGCAGCGCACCGACAAGAAGCCCATGGTGTCCGACCTGCGTGAGTCCGGATCCATCGAGCAGGACGCCGACATGGTGATCCTGCTGCACCGTGAGGACGCGTACGAGAAGGAGTCGCCGCGCGCGGGCGAGGCGGACATCATCGTCGGCAAGCACCGTAACGGCCCCACGGCCACCATCACCGTCGCCTTCCAGGGGCACTACTCGCGCTTCGTGGACATGGCACAGACCTGATCCGGCCCGGCACCCCGAAGTGCGGCCGCGCCGGGAACAGTCGGTCCAGCCGGCACCGTTGCATCCAGCGGGGGCCCGGCCGCACGGGCGGAGAGCCCGGTGGACCGCGAGGACGTCCGTCCGCCGGGATCCGGGCCCGGTGAACGGGACACCCCCGCCGCGCAGTTGGACCAGACGTATTTCCGCAGGAGGACTGCTAGATGACCGACCGGCCCTTGACGCTCATGGCAGTACACGCCCACCCCGACGACGAGGCCACCGGGACCGGAGGGGTCCTCGCGCGATACGCGGCCGAAGGCATCCGCACGGTCCTCGTGACCTGTACCGACGGCGGGTGCGGTGACGGACCGGGAGGCCTCAAGCCGGGCGATCCCGGCCACGATCCGGCTGCCGTCGCGCTGATGCGCCGTCAGGAACTGGAGGCGAGCCGTGACGTCCTCAAGATCAGCGATCTGGAAACGCTGGACTACGCCGACTCCGGGATGATGGGCTGGCCCAGCAACGACGCCCCCGGATCCTTCTGGCAGACCCCGGTGGCGGAAGGCGCGGCCCGTCTCGCGGACCTCATGCGCCACTACCGGCCCGATGTGGTCGTCACCTACGACGAGAACGGCTTCTACGGCCATCCCGATCACATCCAGGCCCACCGCATCACCATGGCGGCGCTGGAGATGACGGAGCTGACGCCGAAGGTGTACTGGACCACCATGCCCCGCTCGGGGATGCAGCGGTTCGGGGAGATCATGCGCGAGTTCCACCCCGACATGCCGGAGCCGGATCCCGCCGAGGCGGCCGCGATGGCCGAGATCGGCCTGCCCGACGACGAGATCACCACCTGGGTGGACACCACCGCCTTCAGCGGTCAGAAGTTCGACGCGCTGGCCGCGCACGCCAGCCAGGGCGAGAACATCTTCTTCCTCAAGATGGGCAAGGAGAGGTTCGGCGAGCTGATGGGGACGGAGACCTTCGTCCGTGTCCAGGACGCCACCGGCGCGGCCGTACCCGAGAACGACCTCTTCGCCGGGCTGCGCTGATCCACCCGGCATAAAGGGTTCGACGCGTCCGGGCGCGCGCCGGTAGACACTGCCGTATGACGTCATCGCCGGAAGAACTGCTCCCCAGTACGCGCAGGGCGCTGCTGCACCGCATCGCCGTCGCCCAGTCGGAGGGGCGGACCCCGTCCTACGCGGCCGCCGTGCTCAGGGACGGGGAGATCGTATGGACGGGGTCCCGGAGCTGTGTCGAGGGACACGCCCCCGAGCCCGGCACTCAGTACCGCATCGGGTCGATCACCAAGACCTTCACCGCCGTCCTGGTGATGCGGCTGCGCGACGAGGGGCTGCTCGATCTGGGCGATCCGCTGGAGAAGCACCTCCCCGGCACCGGGGCCGGGGAGGTGACCATCGCCCAACTGCTCGGACACAGCGCCGGGTTGAGTGCCGAGTCCCCCGCGCCCTGGTGGGAGCGGACGCCCGGGACGCTGCGCCCCGAACTCGCCGATGTCCTGGGCGAGGGGGCGCGCATGCACCCGCCCGGCCGGCGGCACCACTACTCCAACCCGGGCTACACCGTGCTGGGTTCGCTGGTGGAGACGGTGCGCGGGGTGTCCTGGGAGGAGGCGCTGCAACGGGAGATCCTCGACCCGCTGGGGCTGACCCGTACGGCCGCCCGGCCGAGCGCGCCGCACGCGGGGGGCTGGGCCGTCCACCCCTGGGCGGACGTGATGCTGCCCGAACCCTCCGAGGACCTGGGACTGATGGCTCCCGCGGGCCAGTTGTGGTCGACCACCGAGGATCTCTGCCGCTTCGCCTGGTTCCTCGCCGAAGGGGACGACCGGGTGCTCGGTGCCGCGTCCGTGCGGGAGATGCGGACGCCCTCCGTGCCCGCCGAGACGGGGGACTGGGTCGGCACCTACGGCCTGGGCGTGCAGATCGTCCGCAGCGAAGGCCGGACGCTGATCGGCCACGGCGGTTCGCTGCCCGGCTTCCTCGCGGGGCTGTGGGTGAGCGTGGAGGACGGTGTCGCCGCGGTGGCGCTCACCAATGTCACCTCGGGGCCGGCCACCGGGGTCACGGCGGCCGAGCTGGTGGGCATCGTGGCCGACGCCGAGCCCAGGATCCCCCGGCCGTGGCGGCCGCTTCCCTCGGTCGATCCGGAACTGCTGGAGCTGACGGGCCCCTGGTACTGGGGGACCTACTCCTACGGTCTGCGTCTCGCCGCGGACGGCGGGGTGGAACTGGAGATGCTCCGGGGCGGCGGGCGGAAGTCGCGCTTCGTCGCGGCGGGGGAGGGCCGCTGGACCGGTCTGGACGGCTACTACGCGGGGGAGACCCTGTCGGTGGTGCGGCGGGCCGACGGCTCGGTGAGCCATCTGGACCTCGGGTCCTTCGTCTTCACCCGTGAGCCCTACGGGCCCGCGGACGCGGTGCCGGGCGGTGTGGACGAGGCCGGGTGGCGCGGGCTCTGAGAGCTCCGCGGCGCTGAGGGGGCGGCGCCTCTGACGGGGCCGACGGCGCTGAGCGAGGGTTTCACGTGAAACAGGGCCGGTGGATTCCACCGGCCCTGTCTCCTGTCCGAGCGCTTCCCGTGCCGTCCGGTCATCGTCAGAGCGGGAGCTTGAAGCCCACATGGGACGGCTTGAATCCGAGCCGCTCGTAGAAACGGTGGGCGTCGGACCGCTGCACGTCAGAGGTGAGCTGGACCAGGCTGCATCCCAGGCGGCGGGATTCCCCGATGGCCCACTCGATGAGCTGGGTGCCCAGTCCGCTGCCGCGCTCGTCCGTGTGCACCCGGACGGCCTCGATGACCGAGCGGGTGGCACCCCGCCGAGAGAGGCCGGGGATCACGGTCAGCTGAAGGGTGCCGACGACCCGGCCGTCCCGGACGGCGACGGTCTGGTGCTGATGGGGATCGGCGGCCAGCCTGCCGAACGCCTCCAGGTAGGGAGCCAGGTCGTCGGGCGACTCGCGCTGGTGGCCCAGGGGGTCGTCGGCGAGCATGGCCACGATCGCCGGTACGTCGTCGACGCCGGCGGCGCGTATCTCGAGATCACTCATGATCGGCAGATTACGCGGGGACCCTCAGCTCCTCGACCGCCCTGACGAGCGGGGCGAGCTCCGGGTTCTTCGCCGCTTCGTCGAGAGCCTCGCGCAGCGCGGTGTCGTTGGTCGGGCGGGCCTCGGCGAGCAGAGCGAGGCCGCTCTCCGTGACGTCGGTGTAGATGCCCCGGCGGTCGGTGTCGCAGAGGTACCGGGAGAGAAGGCCGCGGTCCTCCAGGCGGGAGACCAGCCGGGTGGTGGCGCTCTGGCTGAGCACGACCGCGTCGGCGACCTGCTTCATCTGGAGGTGCCCGCCGGGGCCGTTGTGCTGGCGGCTGAGGACGTCGAGCAGGGAGAACTCCCGCATGCTCAGTCCGTGCCCCGCCTCCAGGGCCCGTTCGATGTGGGACTCGATCCTGCCGTGGAGCAGCGAGAGGGCGCACCACCCCTGGGCGAGGGCGGTCAGTGCGGGATCGGTCGCCGTCATGTGTCTCTCCTCGGTGCCGGGTGGCGCGCCACCAGTCCTTGCCAGGATAGACGACGACCGCAATAGCCCGCGCTTGCAATTAATCGGCGTCTGCAATTATTGTGAACGCCTGTAAAGCGCTCAAGCAACCTGGAAGGGGCCAACCCATGCCTCTCGCGCTACTGGCTCTGGCGGTCGGAGCCTTCGGCATCGGCACCACCGAATTCGTGATCATGGGCCTGCTGCCCGAGGTGGCCGCCGACTTCGGGGTCTCGATCCCCACCTCCGGGCTGCTGGTGACCGGCTACGCCCTCGGCGTGGTCGCCGGTGCCCCGCTGATGACGGCACTGGGCACCAAGATCCCGCGGAAGCGGATGCTGATGCTGCTGATGGGCCTGTTCGTCCTCGGCAACCTGCTCTCGGCCCTGGCGCCCTCCTTCGGCGCGATGCTCGCCGGCCGGATCGTGGCCTCGCTCGCCCACGGCGCCTTCTTCGGCATCGGCTCGGTCGTCGCCGCCGAACTCGTCGCCCCGCACAAGAAGGCGGGCGCGATCGCGATGATGTTCACCGGACTGACCGTCGCCAATGTCGTCGGTGTCCCCGGCGGCACGTTCATCGGCCAGTCCATCGGCTGGCGGACCACGTTCGCCGTGGTCGCCGGGCTCGGTGTGGTCGGGCTGGCCGGGGTGGCCAAGCTCGTCCCCGACCTCCCCCGGCCGGAGGGGGTGCGCCTGCGGGACGAGGCGGCCGCCTTCAAGAACACCCAGGTGCTGCTCGCCATGGCGATGACCGTGCTCGGCTTCGGCGGAGTGTTCGCCGCGATCACCTACATCGCCCCGATGATGACCGAGACCGCGGGCTTCGCCGACTCCTCGGTGACCTGGCTGCTGGTGCTGTTCGGGCTCGGCATGGTCGGCGGCAACCTCCTCGGCGGCCGCTACGCCGACCGGCACCTCATGCCCCTGCTCTACATCACCCTCGGAGCGCTGGGGCTGGTGCTCGCGCTGTTCACGGTCACCGCGCACCACAAGGTCCTCGCGGCGGTCTCCATCGTGCTGATCGGCGCCCTCGGCTTCGCCACGGTGCCGCCGCTCCAGAAGCGGGTGCTGGACCAGGCCAAGGGGGCGCCCACGCTGGCCTCCGCGGTCAACATCGGCGCCTTCAACCTGGGCAACGCCCTCGCGGCCTGGCTGGGCGGTCTGGTCATCTCGGCCGGGTTCGGGCTGACCGCCCCCAACTGGGTCGGCGCGCTGCTGGCCGTCTCGGCGCTGGGCCTCGCCGTGCTCTCCGCCGCCCTCGAACGCCGCTCGGACCGGCGGGCGGCCGCCCCTCTCCTCCGCGTCCCGGAGCCGGCCGTGCACTGAGGGCCGTGGCCCGAACGCCGTGGCCCGAACGCCGGAGGCCGGTGACAGGACAGTCCTGTCACCGGCCTCCGGCGTCGTCGGTGTCTCAGCCTGCCGCGACCGTCAGCGGTGCGAACCTGCGGGTCCAGTCACCGGGCAGGGCTGGGATGGCACGGGCCATCACCGCGTTGAAGGCGATCGTCTCCAGCCCCTGCCGCCGCAGCCAGGAGAGCAGTTCCTCGTGCCGGACGTCGATGTCCGTACGCAGCGGGCGGTCGGTGTGCGCGGCGAGCGAGGCGACCAGGGCCTGGGCCGTCGGGGTGTCCCGGGCGATGAGCGGCCCGACGACATGGGTGGCCATGTTCGGCCAGGCCGCCGCGTAGCCGATGAGCTCGCCGTTCTCCTCGGCCACCCGGATCTGGTCGGCGAAGGCGGGCAGCCGGGCGATCATCCGGGTGCGGTCGACGCCGAAGACCTCGGAGTCCAGCCGGACGACGGCGGCCATGTCCTCGGCGGTCGCCGGCCTGGTGCTCACGTCCGGGACCGGTTCCGTCCCGGTGAAGTGGCCCTTGACCATCTCCGCCCTGCCCACCGTGGCGAAGCCCAGCTCCTCGTAGAGCGGCTGCCCGTTGGGGGTCGCGTGCAGGGTGAGGGGGGTCTCGCCGGCCTCGGCGAGCACATGACGCATCAGCCGGCGGCCCACCCCGCGCCGGGCGTGGTGATCGGCCACGAGCACCATGCCGATGGCCGCGAGTCCGGTGCCGTACGAGGTGAGGACGGAGGCGGCCATCAGGCCCTTGCCGTCGGGGTCGTCGATTCCGTATCCCGTGCCCGCGGTCAGCAGCAGACCCCACTTGTGGTCCTCGCGTGGCCAGCCGCGGTTCTCGGAGAGGTCGGCGCAGGAGACGACGTCCTCGTGGGTGAGGCGTCGGATGGGGAGTTCGGAGAGCGGAGTCGACATGGGGTCAGGCTGTCCGACGCACTGATCGCGCGTCCAGCCCTTTCCGGGAACCGGATGCTTCGTGTGACGCGCTCCGCAGACGGCGGCCGCGTCGGGTCGGGCCCCAGGGCTTGAGGACGGAGAGGGCCGTCATGAGCACATAGGCCGCGAGGGAGACCGCCGGTCCCATCACCAGATCGCGTGGTTCCAGGACGGCCCGCCCGGAGGCGGCGGCTGCCGCGGCGCTGTCCACGCCCGGCCGCAGCAGCAGGACGGAGGCGACGGTGGTGGCCAGGGTGAGCCAGAACTTGGTGACGACCCATCGGTGGCGTGCCAGGCCCCAGGGGGTGCCGAGGGAGAGCACCAGGCCGCTGAGGAGGGTGGCGAGCGCGATCGGCAGCACCAGCCAGTCCGTGAAGACCTTCATGGACCGGCAGGACGCCTCCACGACCGAGGGCGCCCCGGTGGTGAAGGCGGTGAGCGCCAGGGTGAGCAGGCCGAGGGTGAGCCCGAGCCAGCCGGCGGAGGCGACGACATGGACGACGAGGACTCCCCGGCGGACGGGGCGCTGGAGATGTTTCACGTGAAACACCCTGCCGGGAGCACTCGGCGGACGCGTCTGACGAGGGGAGTATCCGTCCGTACGCGCGGGGGCGTACGCCGCTCCGCGGTGGCGTCCACGGAGGAGGGTTGCGCGGACATGGCGAACGTGAAGATCGGGGACCCGCGCTGTGCAGAAATCGGGTGAGGGCTGGACGGGTGCGTCGTCCCTGGTGGTTCCATGTGGGGCGCGAAGATCCTTGCGGGCCGGGACGGCACCGCGGGGGCATGGACTGAGGGGGGAATCGGATTCGGCTGCCCGGACTTTCCGGTCTTCGTCCCCTGAACGCGGGTCGCCTGACATGCTGCGACAGCGGGCAGGTGCGGACAGAGCAGGTAAGGCAGTGCGTCCGGAGGCGGACGTGCGGCAACCGACCAGAAGATGTTCGAGGCGAGGCAGTCAATGGATGCTCCGGCCACCACGTCGGGGGACAACGGGATGTCGGACGACAACGGCGGATGGTTCAGCCCTCGCAGGCAGCCGTCCCCGGATGAGCGGTCCGCCGGCCCCGAGGGCCCCGGCCGGAACGAACCGGGCGAGCGGAGCGCGGACACGGAGAACGCCGGCCCGGCCGTCACCCCCTCCCGACCGGTGAGCGCGATACGCCCGGTGGGCTCCGGCGCCTCCCGGCGCGACCGCCCCCGGCTCTCGGTCGTTCCCGACCTGCCCCGGGACGAGGCGGGCGAGGACGCCGGCCCGGCCGGTGCCGGCAGCGCCCCCGCCGGGACCGTTCCCGTCGGGACGGCCCCCGCACCGGCCGGTGCCGCCGCCCAGGCCCGGGAGCCGGCCCCGCCCCGGGAGACCGGACCGCCCGCGTCGCCGGACGCGCGTCTGGTGCGCCGCACCCTCGTCGAGATCGAGCCCGTGGCGGACCAGGTCACCTCGTACTTCTACGCCCTGCTCTTCACCCGCCACCCCGCCCTGCGCTCGATGTTCCCGGTGGCCATGGACACCCAGCGCGACCGGCTGCTGAAGGCGCTGCTCACCGCGGCCGAGCACATGGACAACGCGGCCGTGCTGACGGAGTACCTCCAGCACCTGGGCCGCGGCCACCGGAAGTACGGCACGCAGCCCGCGCACTACCCCGCGGTGGGCGAGGCCCTGATGGGCGCCCTGGCCCGCTACGCGACCACGACCTGGGACGCCGAATCCGAGGCGGCCTGGGTGCGCACGTACACGACGATCTCCCAGATCATGATCGACGCGGCTGCGGAGAACGAACTCCAGGCCCCCGCGTGGTGGGACGCCGAGGTGGTGTCGCACGATCTGCGGACCCCCGACATCGCGGTGGTCACCGTGCGGCCGGACACCCCGTACCCGTTCCTGGCCGGTCAGTACACGACGCTGGAGACGCCCTGGTGGCCCCGGGTGTGGCGGCACTACTCGTTCGCCGGCGCGCCGCGTTCGGACGGTCTGCTGTCGTTCCATGTCAAGGCGGTCCCTGCGGGCTGGGTCTCCAACGCGCTGGTGCACCGCGCCCGCCCAGGCGACGTCCTGCGGCTGGGCCCGCCGGCCGGTTCGATGACCGTCGACCACACCACGGACAACGGGCTCCTCTGCCTCGGCGGAGGCACCGGCATCGCGCCGATCAAGGCCCTGGTGGAGGACGTGGCGAAGCACGGCGAGCGGCGGACGGTCGAGGTGTTCTACGGCGCCCGCACCGACTACGACCTCTACGACATCGACACCATGCTCCGGCTCCAGCAGGCCCATCCGTGGCTCTCGGTCCGCCCCGTGGTCGACGACCGCGCCCGGTTCCCCTCCGCGCTGCGCGACTTCGGCCGGCACGGCCCGTGGGACGGCTTCGACGCCTATCTCTCGGGGCCGCCCGGGATGATCCGCAGCGGGGTGCACGCCCTGCGTGGCATCGGCATACCCGTGAACCGGATCCGGCACGACTCGCTGGAGGACCTGGTCGCGGTCGGGGAGTGACCCCGGGCGCGACCGCGTCATCCGGGCGTCAGCCGAGGTCCGGCGCGTGCATCGCGCGTACGCCCTCGATGTTGCCGTCCAGGTAGTGGCGCAGGGAGAGCGGCACGAGATGGACCGCCGCGATGCCGACCCGGCTGAACGGCACCCGGACGATCTCGTACTCCCCGCAGGGCTCGTCGATCTCGGGGCCGTGGCGCTGCGAGGGGTCCATCGACTCCAGCCGGCAGACGAAGAAGTGCTGCACCTTCACGCCCGTCACCCCGCCGTCGGCGATGTGCTCGACGGTGTCGACGAAGCAGGGCACCACATCGACGATCTTGGCGCCCAGTTCCTCGTGGACCTCGCGGTGGAGGGCGTCGACGACGGTCGCGTCCTCCGGTTCGACGCCGCCGCCGGGAGTGAGCCAGTAGGGATCGACTCCGGGCTTGGTGCGCTTGATCAGGACGAGGTCGTCCCCGTCGAGCAGGATGGCGCGTGCGGTGCGCTTGACCACTGGTCGTTCGGTCATGGCAAGAGAGTGGCCCACGCCGCGGCGTCTGAAACGCGACGGGCCCCACCGGAGCGGGCGCTCACCACCCGGCGGCCGCGCGCAGCAGGCACTCATGGGCCCGTGCGACGTGCGGGTGGGCCAGCGTGCCGGTGCGGACGACCAGGAAGTACGTGCGCAGCGGCGGGACCGCCGGTTCGAGGAGGGCGACGAGGCGCCCCTGTGCCAGGGCTTCCTCGCACAGGTAGCGCGGCAGCACCGCGAGCCCGGCGCCGGCGGCGGTCGCCTCCAGCACGGCCCGCAGATCGGGGGCGATGACCGCTCCGGACGCCGCCGGACGGGACTCGAAGACGCTGTGCCAGTAGCGGGACACCAGCGGCAGCGTCTCGTGGACCTCGACCACGGGGAGCTGTTCCAGCACGACATGGCCCTCGCGCAGCTCCTCCGGCCCGAGGTGGGCCGCCCAGCGCGGAGCCGCCACCAGGACGTGCTCCTCGTCGCACAGGGCGGTGGCGCTCAGCAGGCCGCCGCGCGGGCGGGCGGTGGTGATGGCGATGTCGTGCCGGCCGGCGGCCAGCCCGTCGAGCGACTCCTCGGCGGTGCCGAACGAGGTGCGCAGCGCCAGCCCCTGGCCGGTCAGCGGTGTCAGCGCGGGCAGGGCGCGCAGCGCCGTGAACTCCGGGGGACCGGTCAGATGCACGGTGCGGACGGCGGACTCGCCGTCGAGCTCCGCCTCGGCGATCTCCAGCAGCGCGTCCAGATGCGGCGCCGCCCGGTGCGCGAGCTCGTCCCCGATGGTGGTGGGCGTGACACCGCGGGCCTGGCGCAGGAAGAGAGGGCGGCCGAGCTGCCGTTCGAGGGTGCGTATCTGGCCGGTGACCGCGGGCTGGGAGAGGCCGAGGAGGGCGGCGGCGCGCGTGAAGGAGCCGGCCCGGTGCACCGTGACGAATGTGCGCAGCAGGGCCAGATCCATCCCATGCCCCTCCCGGTCCGACGTTGCTCCCGAACCCGGTCAACTATAAATAAGTCGATAGGGCGCTGTCGCTACTGTGATTGGACACTGACGCTCAGTCAACTAGCCTTGTCCGCACGGTTCTTCGCTCGCGGGAACCGGGGCGGTCCGAGCCACGAGGGGGGAGGCTCGGACCGCCCGTGCCCTATTTCCGGGCTCGGTTCGCCTCCGGGGCGCTCAAGATGAGGGCCGTGCGCGGAGCGAAGAGGGCGGGTCCCGGCTCAGGGGGCCGGGGCCGCCGCCTCGTCGAGGGCCCGGGCCACGTCGGCCAGCAGGTCCTCGGCGTCCTCGGCGCCGACCGAGAAGCGGATGAAGCCCTCGGGGACGTCGTCACCGCCCCAGCGGCCGCGGCGCTCCGCGGTGGAGCGGATGCCGCCGAAGCTGGTGGCGTCGTCGACCAGGCGCAGCGCGGCGAGGAAGCGCTCGGCGTGGGCGCGGTCGGGCAGCACGAAGGAGACCACGCAGCCGAAGCGCCGCATCTGCTGCGCGGCGATCTTGTGCGAGGGGTCGCCCGGCAGCCCCGGGTACCGCAGGCCGGTGACGTCCTCGCGCCGTGCCAGGGCCTCGGCGAGGGCGAGGGCCGTGGCGTTCTGGCGGTCGGAGCGCAACGGGAGCGTGGCGAGCGAACGGTGGGCGAGCCATGCCTCCATGGGCCCTGGGATCGCGCCGACGACCTTGCGCCAGCGCCGCACCTCGGCCGCCCGCTCGGCGTCGCGGCAGGTCACATGGCCCAGCAGGATGTCCCCGTGGCCGGTCATGCCCTTGGTGTCGCTGGCCACCGAGAAGTCGGCGCCGAGATCGAGCGGCCGCTGGCCGAGCGGGGTGGCGAGGGTGTTGTCGACGGCGACCAGGGCGCCGGCCGCGTGCGCGGCCTCCACCAGCCGCCGTACGTCGCAGACGTCGAGGCCAGGGTTGGACGGGGTCTCGATCCACAGCAGCCGGGCGCCGTCGATCAGCGGGAGCTGGGAGTCGTCGCGGGTGGGGGCGGTGCGCACCTCGATCCCGAACGCCCGGAGCTGTTCGCGCACCAGGGGGAGCGCCTGGTAGCCGTCGTCGGGGAGGACGACCGCGTCACCGGTGCGGAGCTGGGACATCAGGACGGCGGAGATCGCGGCCATCCCGGAGGCGAAGGTGACGGTGTGCACGTCCTCCCCGGGGGCCTCCAGCTCGCCGATGGCGCGTTCCAGATGCGTCCACGTCGGGTTGGAGTCGCGGCCGTAGGTGTAGGGGCCGGTGGGGTCGCCGGAGAGATGGAAGTGGGCGGCGAACACCGGGCCGGGAAGGGTCGGTTCGTACTGCTGGGGCTCGGGCAGTCCCGCGCGTACCGCTCGGGTGCCCTCGCCCAGGGGGATGTCCGTCATACGTTCGCTCCTCGGCTGAGGTGTGGTGCCGCGCCGGGAGGGACCTCGTCCGGCGCCGCCACCATTCTCGGGCAGCGCCGGAGCGGCCTCGGCTCAGTCCTTGTCGGGCAGGGCCACGTTCAGCGCCCAGGAGACCAGGGAGATGATCAGACCGCCGAGGATGGCCGTCCAGAAGCCCTCGACGTGGAAGTTCAGGGAGAACTGGTCCGCGAGCCAAGAGGTCAGCAGCAGCATGAGGGCGTTGATCACCAGGGTGATCAGCCCGAGGGTGAGAATGAACAGCGGCAGCGTGAGCAGTTTCACCACGGGCTTCACGACGACGTTGACCAGACCGAAGATCAGCGCGACCAGCACCAGGCTGAGTGCCTTCTTGCCGGTGCTGTCCCCGGTGAGCGTGATGTCCTGCACCAGCCAGATGGCGACCAGCAGGGCCCCCGCGTTCGCGAGCGTCTTGACTACGAAATTCATCATGTGTCTGATCGTGGCAGACATGATCGGATCAACGGCAGGGGCGGACGGCGATGAAGGCATTCCGGCTGGACGAACTGGAGGCGGAACGCGCCGCCAACGACGGCGCGTATCTGCAGTTCCTGCGTGAGCGGAACATGTCGGTCGGGCTGTACGCGCTCGATGCCGGCCAGGTCGACCCGCAGCTCCCCCACAACCAGGACGAGGTCTACTTCGTCGTCAGCGGCCGGGCGGCGATCACCGTCGGGATGGAGACGACGCAGGTGGGACGGGGCAGCGTCGTCTACGTGCCGGCCGGGGTGCCGCACAAGTTCCATCACATCAGCGAGGACCTGAGGGTCATGGTGGTCTTCTCGCCCCCGGAGGGATGACCTCCGGACGGCGTCGTTCCCTTAAGGGTCCGCTCCGGGGAGTTCAAGGGCTCGCGGGCCCCCGCCCGCCCCGCCTCGCCGCCTAGCATCGACAGCACGCACTCGGAGAAAGAGGTAGGACGATGGCTGTGCGGGAGATATTCGCGGGGATGCCCTGGTGGGTGAAGTGGATCGCGGTGCCCGTCATCGCCCTCGTCGTGTTCGGCGGGCTGATCACCAGCATCCTCGGATTCGTGCTCTGGGTTCTCTTCAAGGTGCTGCTCTTCGTCGCCCTGGTCGGCGGACTGGTCTTCGTCGTACGGAAGTTCATGGGCTCGTCGGGCTCCTCGACCAAGGAGTGGTGAGCGGAGCCGGCGGGCGCGTTAGCCCGCCCGGGGGAACGCTCCGCTTTATGCCTGTCACGGCAGAGGGCTGCCATTAGAGTGGCAGCTCTCTGCCGCACTCTTCGGCACCTCTCCTCATGTGACGGCTCCGACCGGCGAATTCGCCGTTTCGTGGCCGCCCAGGCGTTCGCACCGGCTGCCGGGCCGGGCGGGCAGCCGTTCGGGAGACCCGGGGGTCGCGGTGGCAGCGCGGGGGCGGTTCCCGCGGGCGGGCCGGGGCCCGTCACCATGCCTGGGGGGTGACCTTTGGCCGGGGCCACGAATGCCGCTGTCCCCACCCTGATCGGCTCGGTGCAGCGTGCCTTGAGGCTGCTGGAGGCCGCGGGCTCGCACCGCGACGGTGCCCCCGCCAAGCAGCTCGCCAGGGAGACCGGGATCCCGCTCCCCACCGCCTACCATCTGCTGCGCACCCTGACGCACGAGGAGTACCTCCGGCGCGACAAGGGCGTGTTCACCCTCGGCGAGGCCGTCGACCGGCTGGCGCTCGGCGGTGACCTGCAGAATCGTCGCAGCACGCTGGAGAAATCCCTGACCCACTGGCGGGACGCCATCGGCGTGCCCGTCTACTTCGCCGTCTACCGCGAGGGCGAGATCGAGCTGGTGGCGGTCTCGGACACGCCGTACTCCCCCGCCGTCCACGAATGGGCGGACTTCCGGGAGACCGGTCATGCCCACGCGATCGGTCAGTGCCTGCTCAGCCAGCTCGACGAGGCGGCGCGCGGGGACCATCTGGACCGCCATCCCGTCCAGCCGGTGACACCGTACTCGGTGCGCGACCGGGCGGCACTGATGGAACGCCTCGCCGCCGTCGGCCGGATGGAACCGGTGGTCGAGCGTCAGGAGTACGCACTCGGTACCGTCTGCGCGGCCATCCCGATCACTGTGGGTGACATCGCCGCGACGATGGCCATTTCTCTTCCCTTGCACCAAGAAGCCAGGCTGCGTCCGGCAGTTGAGCAATTACGCGAGGGAATCGGTGGCCTTCTGGGGTCACTTGCCTTCTCTATCAGTATCTGAAAAATCACTCCTTGTGATCTGCTAGCGCTTGCAGCACGATGGCGTCAAGAGGGCCTCTGTGCCCAACGGGGATCGTTCTTGGCCAACTTCTTGCTTCGCCAGCACGGTCATTCATTGCTTCATCTACTGCGAGGTATGTGATGCGCGAGTCGGTTCAGGCCGAGGTTCAGATGAGCTTTCTCGTCTCCGACGAGCTCTCCTTCCGGATCCCGGTGGAGCTGGGCTACGAGACATCCGATCCGTACGCGGTCCGGATGACGTTCCACCTGCCCGGCGACGCGCCGGTGACCTGGGCCTTCGGCCGGGAACTGCTTCTCGACGGGATCAACGCGCCGAGCGGGGACGGCGATGTGCACATCGCGCCGACCCGGCCCGAGGCGCTCTCCGACGTCCACATCCGGCTCCGGGTCGGCGACGACTCGGCCCTGTTCCGGGTGGGCGCCCCACCGCTGGTCGCCTTCCTCGACCGCACGGACAAGCTGGTGCCGCTGGGGCAGGAGCTCGCTCTCGGTGACTTCGAACTGAGTCTGGAGGACGCGCTGGGCCGGATCCTCGCCGAGGAGAACGCCGGCTGAGCCCGCCGCCGAGCCCGCCCGGCGGCTACCGCTTGCGGCGACGCCCCCGGCCGCCCCGGCCCGGGGCGGCGGCCGCCGTGCCGTCCGGCCGTTCCTGCGGGCGGTCCGCGGAGACCACCAGGGCCGCGAGCGCCGTGGTCACGGGCACGGAGGCGACCAGGCCGATCGAGCCGATCAGCGTGCGCACGATCTCCTCCGCCACCAGCTCGCTCGTGGCGACCGTGCCCACGCTCGACTGCGCGATCGAGAAGAGCAGCAGCAGCGGGAGCGCGGCACCCGCGTAGGCGAGGACGAGGGTGTTGACCACGGAGGCGATGTGGTCGCGTCCGATGCGGATGGCGGAGCGGTAGAGCGCGCGGGGCCCCATCGAGGGGTCCGCCTGGTGCAGCTCCCAGACCGCCGAGGTCTGGGTCACGGTGACGTCGTCGAGGACACCGAGCGAACCGATGATCACTCCGGCCAGCAGCAGACCGCTCATGTCGATCTCCGGGTAGAGCCCCTTGATCAGACCGGTGTTGTCGTCGGTGTTGCCGCTCAGACTCGCCCAGCCGATGAAGAGCGAACCGAGCAGCCCGATCAGCAGCAGCGAGATCAGCGTGCCCAGCACCGCGACCGAGGTGCGGGCGTTGACCCCGTGACACAGGTACAGCGCGATGAGCATGATCGCGCTCGCCCCCACGATGGCCACCACCAGCGGGTTCGACCCCTGGAGGATGGCGGGCAGGATGAACATCGTCAGCACGGCGAACGAGGCCGCGAGGGCGATCAGCGCCATCACGCCGCGCATCCGGCCCACCGCGACCACCACGAGCGCGAAGATGCCCGCCAGCAGCGCGATGGGGAAGTCCCGGTCGACGTCCGTGACCGAGTACTGCAGATCCCGCGGCGCGTCCGGCGCGTAGGCCACGATCACGCCCTGGCCCTGCTTCAACTGCCGCGGGGCGTCCGGCTGGACGATCTCGACGAAGGTCCGGCCCTTGTCCTGGCCGGTGACGACCTCGACCGTCGCCTTGCCGCAGTCGCCGCGCTGCGACTCGACCGCCTCGCGTCCCTCGGGGGTCGAGGTGTCCCCGGTGGGCGGCACCTGCGCCGCGTTGACGTCCTTGCAGTCGACCCGCTCCAGGCTCACCACCTTGCCCTGTTCGGTCTGGCGGTCGAAGCCGACCCCCGAGCGCTCGTGGCCGGGTGTCCCGCCCGGCCACAGCACCGCGAGGCCGACGAGGACGGCCGTCGCGAAGGGGATCAGCACCGCGGCGATCACCTTCCGCAGGTGCTGGGAAACGGGCGCGGCCGGCCCGTGACTGTGCACATGACCGTGGTCGTGGCCGTGCGGTTCGGGGTTCTGCGGCGATGAGGTCACCGACAGATCATCGCAAGAACGCGGGGGGCCCTCTGTTCAGCGCGCCAGAGCGGGCGCTAGCGTGGTGGCACTTTGCACACGCGGGAGCTCGGAGCACCGGGCTGAGAGGGCGCTGATCGCCGTACGTCGTACGGGAGGGCTGCGCCGACCGCCGAACCTGTTACCGGGTAATGCCGGCGTAGGGAGTAGGTCTCATGACCGTATCGGACGCGCGCACGCCTGCCTCCAGTCAGAACGACGAGGCCGGGAAGTCCATCGGCTGGCACAAGGGTTACGTCGAGGGCTCCCGCCCCGACATCCGGGTGCCGGTCCGCAAGGTGCACCTGACCAACGGCAAGGACGTGACGCTCTACGACACGTCCGGCCCGTACACCGACCCCGCCGAACAGACCGACGTCCGCCGGGGTCTGGCGCCGCTCCGGGAGAACTGGATCACCGCCCGCGGCGACACCGAGGAGTACACGGGGCGGCCGGTCCGCCCCGAGGACGACGGCATCAAGCACACGTCGCCGCGCGGTGGCCTGCGTAATCTCGACGCCGTCTTCCCCGGCCGCCCGCGCCAGCCGCGCCGCGGCCGCGACGGCCGGGCCGTGACCCAGCTCGCCTACGCCCGGCGGGGCGAGATCACCCCCGAGATGGAGTTCGTCGCCCTCCGCGAGAACGTCTCGCCCGAGGTGGTGCGCGAGGAGATCGCGGCGGGACGGGCCGTGCTGCCCGCCAACGTCAACCACCCCGAGATCGAGCCGATGATCATCGGCAAGCGGTTCCTGGTGAAGGTCAACGCCAACATCGGCAACTCCGCCGTCACCTCCTCGATCGAGGAGGAGGTGGAGAAGATGACCTGGGCGACCCGCTGGGGCGCCGACACGGTCATGGACCTCTCCACCGGCCGCAACATCCACACCACCCGCGAGTGGGTGCTGCGCAACTCCCCCGTCCCCATCGGCACGGTGCCGCTCTACCAGGCGCTGGAGAAGGTCGACGGCAAGGCGGAGGAGCTGAGCTGGGACATCTACAAGGACACCGTCATCGAGCAGGCCGAGCAGGGCGTGGACTACATGACCGTCCACGCCGGCGTGCTGCTGCGGTACGTGCCCCTGACCGCGCGCCGCAAGACCGGCATCGTCTCGCGCGGCGGGTCGATCATGGCGGCCTGGTGCCTGGCGCACCACAAGGAGTCGTTCCTCTACGAGCACTTCGAGGAGCTCTGCGAGATCCTCGCCGCGTACGACGTGACCTACTCCCTCGGTGACGGGCTGCGCCCCGGGTCGATCGCGGACGCCAACGACGAGGCGCAGTTCGCCGAACTGCGCACGCTGGGCGAGCTCAACGGCATCGCCAAGCGGCACGGTGTGCAGACGATGATCGAGGGCCCGGGGCACGTCCCGATGCACAAGATCAAGGAGAACATCGACCTCCAGCAGGAGATCTGCGAGGAGGCGCCGTTCTACACGCTCGGCCCGCTCACCACGGACGTCGCCCCCGCGTACGACCACATCACGTCGGGCATCGGCGCCGCGATGATCGCCTGGTGGGGCACGGCCATGCTCTGCTACGTGACGCCCAAGGAGCACCTCGGCCTGCCCGACCGCGACGACGTGAAGACCGGTGTCATCACGTACAAGATCGCCGCACACGCCGCCGACCTCGCCAAGGGGCACCCCGGCGCGCAGGAGTGGGACGACGCGCTGTCGGACGCCCGGTTCGAGTTCCGCTGGGAGGACCAGTTCAACCTGGCCCTCGACCCGGACACGGCACGGGAGTTCCACGACCAGACGCTGCCCGCCGAGCCGGCCAAGACCGCGCACTTCTGCTCGATGTGCGGTCCGAAGTTCTGCTCGATGAAGATCTCGCAGGACATCCGCCGGGAGCACGGCGGCAGCCAGGAGGAGATCGAGGCGGGGATGGCCGAGAAGTCCGCGGAGTTCGCCGCGGCGGGCAACCGGGTCTATCTGCCGCTGGCCGACTGAGCCGGGTACGGCGTCCGGGCACGGCGGCCCACGGGGGAGCCGCCGGCCCGGGGCGCCGTACGGCGCACGGCCCGGGCGCGGGCGGGCGCGGGCGGGCGGGCCCGGTGGCCGCCGGGCCGGGCTCCGTGCGCGTGGCGGTCAGTCGGGACGGTGCTCGGGGCCCCCGAAGTCGGGGCTGGAGAAGTCCGGACTGGAGTACCGGGGGCGGCGGCCCGCGGTGCGGCCCTCGGCCGGACTGGAGAACTCCGGGCCGCTGTAGCCGATCTTGGGCATCCGGCCCACCGGGCGCCCGGCGTCCGTGGGCGCCGGCGCCTCGGGGCGCTCGGCCAGCGCGGCGCGCAGGAACGGCAGGATGCCGCGGTCCAGCAGCGCCTCGCACCACGCCTCCTTCGCGTCCCTGACCTCGGGTGGCGGCCCGCCGTACGGTTCCTTGTCCGCGACATGGCTGGCGTCGTTGCGCAACGCGGTCAGCAGCAGCGCGACGGCGGCGGCCAGGATGGCGGCCGCGGTGAGCGCGCCGAAGACCCATCCCGCGGAGAGCAGGGTGTCGGCGAAGGCCGGCGGCGGGCTGAGCATCTTCAGCAGGTAGCCGACGATCAGGAAGATCGCGGCGGCCGTCCCCGCGAGCAGCGGGGCGAGCACGGCGACCACGGCGGCGACGCCCGCGCCGCTCTCCGCCGCTCCGACGGCGGGACCGAGCCCGCCGCCGGTGCCGTGGACGGCGCCGCCCGCGGTGGCGCGCACCTCGGCGCGGACCTTCACGTAGTGCTCGTACTCGGCGGCGGCCGAGGCGACGATGAGGGCCGTCGCGTTCAGCGCCATGGTGCGGAGCTGTTCGGTGCTCAGCCGTGCCGTACCGGCGGCCGGATCACGGCGTTCCCGGTCGTCGCGCAGTGCTTCGTCGAGGACTCGCTCGTACTCTGCGCGGTCCTCGGTCAGCAGGTGCGGAGCGCTGTTCATGTGCATCCCCCGATGCTCCGTAAGCCGCGGATCGCCCGTCGGTGCCGGGCGATGGGGCCTGAACGGAGGAGAGCCTGCTACGGATAAGCCGATGGTAGAGCGGCGACGGCGCGGCGTGACAGAGGGTTTCCGTAAATCGCCCGTCGCGAAACGGCTCGTACGTGGCGAACCGGCTTCAGTCCTGGAGGGGGAGCTGCTGCACGAGGAGCTTTCCGGCCATGGTCACTCCGCCGTCCATGGCGATGGCGAGTCCGTCCGCGTAGACGTGCGGGCCGTCGACCAGGGGGCGCGCGCCGTCCTCGCCGTCCTCGGTGCCGACTTCGCCGAGCAGGTACGGGATCGGGCTGTGGCCGTGCACCACACGCCGGCCGCCGTAGGCGGCGAGCAGCTCGCGGACCGCGTCCGGGCCGCCCTCGTCACGGAAGGCGAAGCGCTTGGTGAACTTGCGGAACAGGTCCCAGCACTGGTCGGCGTCGTTGCGGGTGAGGACCTCGTGCACGGCGTCGTTGACGTCGTCGATCGTGCCGCCGTAGTCGAGGTAGGCGGTGGTGTCGGAGTGCAGCAGCAGATGGCCGTCCTCCTCGACGATGGCGTCGAGCCGGGCCATCCACTGGAGGTGGACCTCCTGGAGCCGGTCCATGTCGTACTTCTGGCCGCCGTTGAGCAGCCAGGCCGCCTGGAAGGTGGCGGTGCCGGCCCCCGAGTTGACGGGGGTGTCGCCGAAGCGCTTCGCGCCCAGCAGCAGCAGCTCGTGATTGCCCATCAGGGCCTTGCAGTAGCCGCCGGCGGCGGCCGCCTCGGCGGAGAGCCGCATCACCAGGTCGATCACGCCGATGCCGTCGGGGCCGCGGTCGGTGAAGTCGCCGAGGAACCACAGCCGGGCGTTCCCGGCCGCCCAGCGCAGGTCCGCGTCGATGATGCCCTGCTCGGCGAGGGCGGCGACGAGTTCCTCGAGGTAGCCGTGGACGTCGCCGACCACGTACAGCGGACCGCGGCCGCCGGGCGCGGGCTGCGGGTCGGGCTCGACCCGCACCTGGACGGTGTCGCCCGGGCCGCCGAGGCTGATCACCGGCAGGTCGCGCGCGGTGGGCGTGTAGCCCTCCGGCGCCTCGCCCTCCGGGTACGCGTTGCCGGGGTGCCCCGGGTCCGCGACCTGCGACTGCACCGGCACCTGAGCATAGGGCGGCACGCGGAAATCGCGCAGTGTCGCCGTCCGCACCACGGGTCCCTGACCGGCCCCCTGAGTCATCGACCCCTCCACACCGTCGCGCCGCCGTTCACCTCTCGGCCCAGCCTGGTCGGGGTGGTCCGCGGTGTCGTTCGCCCATCATAGGAATGAGCCCGGCGGTGTGTGACGCACCAGGGGTGATGAATCCTTCCGCACCCCCGGTTCGCCGGTCGATTCATCCCCATTCGGAAGGTCTAGTCCTGCATAGGGATCGGGCCCTACTCGTTGGCGGGCGACCGCGGGGCGCTCACCGTGGTCCGCGGGGGGCGGCGCTGGGAGGACGTCCTGACGATCAGTTCGGTCGGTATCACCTGCTCGACCGGACGGTCCTCGTCGATTCCCTCGATGGCGTCGATCAGGAGCTGGACCACGGCCGTGCCGATGCGGCGCGGTTTGAGGGAGAGCGTGGTGATGGGCGGCTCGGTGGTCGCGTAGACCGTGGACTCGCTGCAGCACACCAGCAGCAGGTCGTCCGGGACGCGCAGCCCGTAGCGGCGGGCGGCGGCCAGCAGATCGGTGCCGTTGGGGTCGAAGAGGCCGTAGACGGCGTCGGGGCGGTCGGGCCGGGCGAGCAGCCGGTCGGCGGCGACCGCGCCCGCGCACGGGTCGTGCGCGGGGTAGGACTCGTAGACCGGGTCCTGTCCCACGCGCTCGCACCAGTCGAGGTAGGCGGTGGTCGACAGCCGGGTGTAGGTGTCCGTGGTGGTGCCGGTGAGCAGGCCGATCCGGCGGGCGCCGGCCGCCGCGAGGTGGTCGAGCAGGTCGAGCACGGCGGCCTCGTGGTCGTTGTCGACCCAGGCGGTGACGGGCAGCGTGCCGGCCGGGCGGCCGTCGGAGACGACCGGCAGGCCCTGGCGGACCAGTTCGGTCACGACGGGGTCGTGGTCGGAGGGGTCGATGACGACGGTGCCGTCGAGGGCGACGTTCGACCAGACGTCGTGGCGTGAGGTGGCGGGCAGGATGACCAGCGCGTAGCCGCGGGCGAGCGCCGCCGATGTGGCGGCTCTGGCCATCTCCGCGAAGTAGGCGAACTCCGTGAAGGTGAAAGGTTCATCCCCGTATGTCGTCACGGTGAGGCCGATTAAGCCGGACTTCCCGGTACGAAGGGTGCGGGCCGCGGCGGAGGGGCGGTAGCCCAGCCGGTCGGCGACCTCCCGGACGTGCCGGCGGGTGGCGTCCGGGAGTCTGCCCTTCCCGTTGAGCGCGTCGGAGACGGTCGTGATGGAGACGCCGGCCGCGGCGGCGACGTCCCGGATGCCCGCCCGCCCCTGCCGACTGCCTCTGCGGGATGTTTCCGTCCGGCTCACCTGGTGCTTCCCTGCTGCTGTCATGGCGTGCCGATAGTAGGGCGCTGGCGGTGGGTCTGGCCGGTCGCATATGCACGCGTTGACAGGCACGTTTCTGCATGATCATTAAGCTTCAAAAGCCTTGCTTAGCAAGGAAGTTGGACCCACGGGGTGAGGAGTTGCCGGTATCGGCGCGTGTGGACCTGGCGAGGGGCCCATGTTGCGAAGAGGTCTCAACTCACCACTACGGGTGATGCGCGCCACGGAGTGAGCCAGGGGCGCGCGCCAGGGCGGCGTGCTCCCCCCCTTCCTTTCCGCGGGCCATTCGCAGCGGAGCCGAATCCTCATAAGGTGAGCAGTATTGGTGTGCGGAGGCCCGGTGTCCCGTACCGACGCGCACCGCGGTACCGAGAGGCATGACGGTCTGAGGAGGACCTGCGGTGAGCGAGACGAGTCCCAAGCTCCGCGCCGAGCTGGACGGCATCCCCACGTACAAGCCGGGCAAGCCGGCGGCGGCCGACGGGCCGGTCGCCTTCAAGCTGTCCTCCAACGAGAACCCCTATCCGCCGCTCCCGGGGGTCATGGAGACCGCGATCGCCGCGGCCCGGAACTTCAACCGCTACCCCGACATGGCGTGCAGCGGTCTGATGAACGAGCTCTCCGAGCGGTTCGGCGTCCCCGCGACGCATCTGGCGACCGGCACCGGCTCCGTCGGGGTGGCCCAGTCGCTGATCCAGTCGACCTCGGGCCCCGGCGACGAGGTGATCTACGCCTGGCGCTCCTTCGAGGCGTACCCGATCATCACGCAGATCAGCGGGGCGACCTCGGTCCAGGTGCCGCTCACCGCGGGCGAGGTGCACGACCTGGACGCCATGGCCGACGCGATCACCGAGCGGACCAGGCTGATCTTCGTCTGCAACCCCAACAACCCGACCGGCACCGTCGTGCGCCGCGCCGAGCTGGAGCGCTTCCTCGACCGGGTGCCGTCCGACGTGCTGGTGGTGCTGGACGAGGCGTACCGCGAGTTCATCCGCGACGCGGAGGTGCCGGACGGTCTGGAGATCTACCGGGACCGGCCGAACGTCGCCGTGCTGCGGACCTTCTCCAAGGCGTACGGGCTCGCCGGGCTGCGGGTCGGCTTCGCCGTGGCCCACGAGCCGGTGGCCGCCGCGCTGCGCAAGACCGCGGTGCCGTTCGGCGTCTCGCAGCTGGCCCAGGACGCGGCCGTCGCCTCGCTGCGCGCCGAGGACGAACTCCTCGGCCGGGTCGGCTCGCTGGTCTGCGAGCGCACCCGGGTCCACGAGGGTCTGGTCGGCCAGGGCTGGACGGTGCCGGAGACCCAGGCGAACTTCGTGTGGCTGCGCCTCGGCGAGCACACCCTGGACTTCGCCGCGGCCTGCGAGAAGGCCGGCGTCGTGGTGCGCCCGTTCGCGGGGGAGGGCGTGCGCGTGACCATCGGCGAGGCCGAGGCCAACGACGTCTTCCTGCACACGGCGGAGGCCTTCCGCAAGATCGTGACCGGCTGACGCCGAGGGCCTTTCGTCTGGATCAGGGCACGCCAGCCCGCCAGGATCCAAACGAGAGACCCCAGGGCCCGGGCCGTGCCCGGGAAGCAACACGGGGCCCCCGTGAGCGAGCTGCTCACGGGGGCCCCGTCGTGTGCCGTGGCCGAAAGGGACCCCCGGCAAACGGTGTGGATTTCGTGTGCGCCATAATGCTTGTGAATGTGAACGCGTTCACAAGCTCGCCTGGCTTCTCCCGTACTGCGGGGATATGCGGGGCGCGCGGACCTCGGTCACCACGCCGACGTACGTAAGGAGAGACGACGTGGATTCGAGCCTCGCACTGGCGCCGGAGACCCTGGCGCGATGGCAGTTCGGCATCACCACCGTCTACCACTTCCTCTTCGTGCCGCTCACGATCTCGCTCGCCGCGCTCACCGCCGGCCTGCAGACGGCCTGGGTGCGGACCGAGAAGGAGAAGTACCTCAGGGCGACGAAGTTCTGGGGCAAGCTCTTCCTGATCAACATCGCCATGGGCGTGGTCACCGGGATCGTGCAGGAGTTCCAGTTCGGCATGAACTGGTCCGACTACTCGCGCTTCGTCGGCGACGTCTTCGGCGCCCCGCTCGCCTTCGAGGCGCTCATAGCCTTCTTCTTCGAGTCCACCTTCATCGGGCTGTGGATCTTCGGCTGGGACAAGCTCCCCAAGAAGATCCACCTGGCCTGCATATGGATGGTCTCGATCGGCACGATCCTGTCGGCCTACTTCATCCTCGCGGCCAACTCCTGGATGCAGCACCCCGTCGGTTACCGGATCGACGAGGAGCGCGGCCGCGCGGAGCTGACGGACTTCTGGCTGGTCCTGACCCAGAACACCGCGCTCACCCAGTTCTTCCACACCATCACCGCGGCCTTCCTGGTCGGCGGCGCCTTCATGGTCGGCATCGCCGCCTACCACCTGGCCCGCAAGAAGCACATCCCGGTGATGCGCA
Organism: Streptomyces zhihengii; assembly: GCF_016919245.1. Lineage (NCBI taxonomy): Bacteria > Bacillati > Actinomycetota > Actinomycetes > Kitasatosporales > Streptomycetaceae > Streptomyces > Streptomyces zhihengii. The sequence continues at coordinate 4,207,382 of NZ_JAFEJA010000001.1, forward strand.
CCTCGCTCCGCCTGGGGCTGGTCACCGTCGCGATCGCCGGCCTGCTCACCGCCGTCAGCGGTGACCTGCTGGGCAAGGTGATGTTCAAGCAGCAGCCCATGAAGATGGCCGCGGCCGAGGCCCTCTGGGAGGGCGAGGCGCCCGCGCCGTTCTCGATCTTCGCCTACGGGGACGTGGACGCCGGCCACAACAAGGTGGCGATCGAGATCCCCGGTCTGCTGTCCTTCCTGGCCAACGACGACTTCAGCTCGTACGTCCCCGGGATCAACGACATCAACAAGGCCGAGCAGGAGAAGTTCGGCCCGGGGGACTACCGGCCCAACATCCCGGTCGCCTACTGGGGCTTCCGCTGGATGATCGGCTTCGGCATGGCCTCCCTCACCATCGGCATGATCGGCCTCTGGCTGACCCGCAAGAGGTTCCTGCTGCCGCCCGCGCTGCGCACCGGCGAGGACGAGGTGCCGCATCTGGTCCTCTTCCGGAACAAGGCCCTCGCACCGCGCTTCGCCCGCTGGTACTGGCTGATCGCCCTGTGGACCATGACCTTCCCGCTGATCGCCAGCTCCTGGGGCTGGATCTTCACGGAGATGGGCCGCCAGCCGTGGGTCGTCTACGGAGTGCTGCGCACCAGCGACGCGGTCTCCCCCGGTGTCTCCCAGGGCGAGGTGCTCACCTCGATGATCGCCTTCACCCTGCTCTACGCGGTGCTCGCGGTGATCGAGGTCAAGCTCCTCGTGAAGTACGTCAAGGCGGGCCCGCCCGAGCTCACCGAGGCCGACCTCAACCCGCCCACCCGGATCGGCGGCGACGACCGCGACCCCGACCGGCCGATGGCCTTCTCGTACTGAGCCCGCTGAGAGCGCTGAGGAGCTGATGGGGCATGGAACTCCACAACGTCTGGTTCGTCCTGATCGCCGTCCTGTGGACCGGCTACTTCTTCCTGGAGGGCTTCGACTTCGGCATCGGGGTGCTGACCAAGCTGCTCGCCCGTGACCGGGCCGAGCGCCGGGTGCTGATCAACACGATCGGGCCGGTCTGGGACGGCAACGAGGTGTGGCTGCTGACCGCCGGCGGCGCGACGTTCGCCGCCTTCCCCGACTGGTACGCCACCCTCTTCTCCGGCTTCTACCTGCCGCTGCTGCTGATCCTCGTCTGCCTCATCGTGCGCGGTGTCGCCTTCGAGTACCGGCACAAGCGGGACGAGGAGCGCTGGCAGACCAACTGGGAGCACGCGATCTTCTGGACCTCGCTGCTGCCCGCCGTGCTCTGGGGAGTCGCCTTCGGCAACATCGTGCGCGGCGTGGCGATCGACGGCGACAAGGAGTTCGTGGGCGGCCTCTCCGACCTGCTCAACCCCTACGCACTCCTCGGCGGAGTGGTGACCCTCGCCCTCTTCACCTTCCACGGCGCGGTGTTCGCGGCGCTGAAGACGGTCGGGGACATCCGGATGCGGGCCCGCCGGCTCGCCTTCCGGCTCGGTGTCGCGGCCGCGGTGCCGGCGGCCGGCTTCCTGGTATGGACCCAGGCGCTGCGCGGCGACGGCCCCAGCCTGGTGGCGCTGGCGGTCACCGTGGTGGCGCTGCTGGGCGCGATCGGGGCGATCGGGGCGGGCCGGGAGGGCTGGTCGTTCGCCCTGTCCGGGATCACGATCGCGGCCGCGGTCGCGATGCTCTTCCTGGCGCTGTTCCCGAACGTCATGCCGTCCACCCTGAACGAGGAGTGGAGCCTGACGGTCACCAACTCCTCGTCGAGCCCGTACACGCTGAAGATCATGACCTGGCTCGCCGTCATCGCCACACCGCTGGTGCTGCTCTACCAGGGCTGGACCTACTGGGTGTTCCGCAAGCGGATCGGCACCCAGCACCTGGCCGACTCCCACTAGCGCGCGTCACAGCGAGGGGATGTTTCACGTGAAACCGATCGACCCGCGGCTGCTGCGGTACGCCAGGGCCACCCGCGTCTTCCTGGTGTCCCTGGTGGTGCTCGGCCTGCTCGGCGCGGCACTCGTCGTGGCCCAGGCCATGCTCGTCGCCGAGGTGGTCGTCGGCGGCTTCGAGCAGGGGCTGTCCGTGTCGGGGCTGACCACCCCGCTGATCCTGCTGGCCGCGGTGGCGGCCGGGCGGGCGCTCGTCTCCTGGCTCACCGAGCTGGCCGCCCATCGCGCCGGCGCCGCGGTCAAGTCCGAGCTGCGGGGGCGGCTGCTGGAGCGGGCGGCGGAGCTGGGGCCCGGCTGGCTGAGCGGTCAGCGGACCGGGTCGCTGGTCGCGCTGGCGACGCGGGGCATCGACGCCCTCGACGACTACTTCGCGCGCTACCTCCCCCAACTGGGGCTCGCCGTCGTCGTCCCGGTGGCCGTCCTCGCGCGGATCGTCACCGACGACTGGGTCTCCGCCGCGATCATCGTCGGGACCCTGCCGCTGATCCCGCTCTTCATGGTGCTCATCGGGTGGGCGACCCAGACGCGGATGGACCGTCAGTGGCGGCTGCTCTCCCGGCTCTCCGGGCACTTCCTGGACGTGGTGGCCGGGCTGCCCACGCTCAAGGTCTTCGGCCGGGCGAAGGCACAGGCCGACTCGATCCGTACGATCACCGCGCAGTACCGGCAGGCCACCATGCGCACCCTGCGCATCGCCTTCCTGTCGTCCTTCGCGCTGGAGCTGCTGTCCACGCTCTCGGTGGCCCTGGTGGCCGTCACCATCGGCATGCGTCTGGTGCACGGCGAACTCGACCTCTACACGGGCCTGGTGATCCTGATCCTGGCCCCCGAGGCGTACCTCCCCCTGCGCCAGGTCGGTGCGCAGTACCACGCGGCGGCCGAGGGGCTCTCGGCCGCCGAGGAGATCTTCGAGGTTCTGGGCACCCGGCCGCGGAACGCCGGAACGGCCCCCGTACCGGCGGACCCGCGGGTGGAGTTCGACGGCGTGAGCGTGCGTCACCCGGGGCGCGGCGAGGCGACGCCCCACCGGGCGTCCCTGTCGGTGGAACCGGGCGAGACGGTGGCACTGACCGGGGAGAGCGGCACCGGGAAGTCGACCCTGCTGGACGTGGTGCTGGGCTTCGCCGAACCCGCCGAGGGGCGGGTGCTCGTCGGGGGCCGGGATCTGGGCGACATCGATCCCGTGCTCTGGCGGGAGCGGATCGCCTGGGTGCCGCAGCGGCCCACCCTCTTCGCCGGGACGGTCGCCGACAACGTGCGCCTCGCCCGGCCGGACGCCGACGACGCGGCGGTGCTCGACGCGCTGCGCCAAGCCGGTGCCCACGATGTCGTCGCGGCGCTCCCCCGGGGCGCCGAGACCCTGCTCGGCGAGGACGGCGCCGGCCTCTCGGCCGGACAGCGGCAGCGGATCGCCCTGGCACGGGCGTTCCTCGCGGACCGGCCGGTGCTGCTGCTCGACGAGCCGACCGCCGCGCTGGACGGGGAGACGGAGGCGGGGATCGTCGAGGCGGTCGGCCGTCTGGCCCGGGGCCGTACCGTCCTGCTCGTCGTCCACCGGCCCGCGCTGCTCGCCCTCGCCGACCGGGTGGTGACACTCGCCCGCAGGCCGGACGAGGAGGGCGCGGCCCCGGCCGCGGGCGAGGATGCCCGCGCCGTGCCCGCCGCGCGGGCGGAGGCGGCGGCCGGCGCGCGCCCGCCCGGGGACGGTGTGCCCGTGGAGGGAGCCGGCGGGGCCGGCACGGCCGGGCCGGAGCGCGGCGGGGCATCGGCCCCGGCGGGCCGTGGTCCGGTCGTGATGACCGGTGGGGAAGTGGACCTGCCGCTCCGGGAGGCCGCCACCACGGTGGGGACGCCCGGCGGGGCCGGGGCCGGCTCCGGTATCGGGACCGGCCCCGGGGCCGCTGCCGGAAGCGGGTCCGGTGACGGAAGGAGCCACGGGGCCGGGGGCCCCGGCCGGGCGGCGCTGGGGCGGGTGCGGGACGCGGCGCGGGGGCTGCGCGGCAGGCTGGCCCTCGCGCTGCTGCTCGGCGCGCTCGCGCTCGGCTCGGCCGTCGGGCTGATGGCCGTGTCCGGGTGGCTCATCTCCCGGGCCTCCGAGCAGCCCCCGGTGATGTACCTGATGGTGGCGGTGACGGCGACCCGGGCCTTCGGTATCGGCCGGTCCGTCTTCCGCTACGCCGAGCGCCTGGTCTCGCACGACGCGGTGCTGCGGATGCTCGCGGAGATGCGCGTGGCCGTCTTCCGGCGGCTGGAGCGGATCTCCCCCGCGGGGCTGGCCCCCCGGCGCCGGGGCGACCTGCTGTCGCGTCTGGTCTCCGACGTGGACGCCCTCCAGGACTACTGGCTGCGGTGGCTGCTGCCGGCCAGTGCCGCCGCCGTGGTCGGCGCGGGCACGGTGACCTTCACCGCCGTGCTGCTGCCGGAGGCGGGCGCCGTGCTCGCCGCCGGTCTGCTGGCCGCGGGCGTGGGCGTGCCGCTGCTGAGCGGTCTCGTCGCCCGCCGGACCGAGCGCCGGCTCGCCCCGGCACGGGGCGCCCTGGCCACGGTGGTGGCCGATCTGCTGCGGGGCACGGCGGAGCTGACCGTCGCGGGCGCACTGCCGGCGCGGCTGGCCGAGGCGCGGGCGGCGGACGCCCGGCTCACCCGGATCAGCGCGCGCGGTGCGGCCGTGACGGCGCTGGGCAGCGGCCTGTCCGCACTGTTCTGCGGGCTCACCGTGGCCGCGACCGCCGCCGTGGGAGTGCAGGCCGTGTACGAGGGACGGCTCGGCGGAGTGGCGCTCGCGGTCGTCGTGCTCACCCCGCTCGCCGCCTTCGAGACGGTCGCCGGACTCCCCCTCGCCGTGCAGTACCGCAAGCGGGTGGAGCGCAGCGCCGAACGGGTCCACGAGGTGCTGGACGCCCCGGAGCCCGTGCACGAGCCCCGGACCCCGGCCGAGCCCCCGGCGACCGCCTTCCCGCTGATCCTGCGCGGCGCGGGCGCCACGTACGAGGGCAGGGGACGGGCCTCGCTGGGCGGAGTCGACCTCACGCTCACCCCGGGCAGCAGGATCGCCGTCGTCGGCACCTCCGGGTCGGGCAAGACGACGCTGGCCCAGATCCTGCTCCGGTTCCTGGACCTGGACGGGGGGACGTACACGATCGGCGGCATCGAGGCCCGCCGCCTGGACGGGGACGCCGTGCGGCGGCTGGTGGGCCTGTGCGCCCAGGACGCGCACCTGTTCGACAGCTCGCTGCGCGAGAACCTGCGGATCGCCCGGCCGGAGGCCACGGACGAGGAACTGCGGCAGGCACTGGCCGGCGCACGCCTGCTGGAGTGGGCCGAGGCGCTCCCCGACGGGATCGACACCCTCGTCGGAGAGCAGGGCGCCCGCCTGTCCGGCGGCCAGCGCCAGCGGCTCGCGCTGGCCAGGGCCCTGCTGGCCGACTTCCCGGTCCTCGTCCTGGACGAGCCCGCGGAGCACCTCGACCTCGCCACCGCCGACGCCCTCACGGCGGACCTGCTGGCGGCGACGCGCGGCCGCACCGGCGCCGGCCGGGCGACCGTACTGATCACCCACCGGCTGAAGGGGCTGGAGGGCGTCGACGAGGTGGTGGTGCTCGACGCCGGACAGGTCGTGCAGCGCGGCAGGTACGAGGATCTCGCGCCGGTCGACGGGCCGCTGCGCGGGATGCTGGAGCGCGAGCGGGAGGCCGAGGCGGGATGTTTCCGACTTTCTGCGGCAAACGCTCCTCATTAGGCTCCCCAGCATGACGTCGCCTCCGCCGGACGAGCCGCCGGGCGCCGGGACCGCGGGGACCGGGCCCGCGCCGCCCGGGACCGCCGGGCCGGCGTCGCGCGTGCCGCGGCTGCTGGAGGCGATGCGCTGCATCGGCACCGGTCTGGATCTGCACACCACGCTCACCCGGATCTGCCGCACCGCCGCCGAACTCACCGGCGCCCGCTACGCGGCCCTCGGCGTCGTGAACACCGAGGGCGACGGGCTGGCGGACTTCGTGACCCACGGGGTGGCCGACGGCGTGGAGGAGGCGATCGGCCGCAGGCCCGACGGCCGGCGCGGACTGCTCGGCGCCCTGATCCGGGAACCGGTGGCCCTGCGGCTGGCTGATCTGACGGCGGACCCGCGGGCGGCCGGATTCCCGTCGGGGCACCCGCCGATGCGGACCTTCCTCGGCGTCCCCGTCCTGGTGCAGGACGAGATCTACGGGAACCTCTATCTGACGGAGAAGGCCGGCGGGGCGGAGTTCGACGACGACGACCTCCAGCTCGTGAAGGTGCTCGCCACCGAGGCGGGCATCGCGATCGGCAACGCCCGGCTCTACCAGGCCGCCCGCAGACGGGAGCGCTGGATCGACGGAGCCGTGGCCGTCACCACGGCCCTGCTGTCCGGCGGGGACGCGGACGAGGCGCTGACCGTCGTCGCCGAACAGGCCCGGCGGCTGGCCGACGCGGCGGCCGGGCTCGTGCTGCTGCCCGACGGCGGGGGCGGACTGGAGATCGTGGCGGTCTCGTCGGACGGCCCCGCGCCCGCGCCGGGGGTGGTCGTCCCGGCGGACAGCGCCGTGGTGGCCACGCTGCTGGCCGGGGAGTCGGTGGTCGTGGCCGACGCCGCGAACGATCCGCGGATGGTCACCCGGCTGGGTGCCGGCTACGGCCCGGCGCTGCTGCTCCCGCTGCGCAGCGGCGGCCGGGTGCTCGGCGCGCTCGCGGTGCCGAGGGCCGTGGGCGCCCCGCGGTTCACGGCGGCCGAGCGGGCGCTGGCCGTGCAGTTCGCCTCGCAGGCCGCGCTCGCGCTGATGACCTCCGAGGCCCAGCGGGACCGGGAGCGGCTGGCCGTCCTGGAGGACCGCGACCGGATCGCCCGTGACCTGCACGACCTGGTGATCCAGCGGCTGTTCGCCGCGGGGATGCTCCTGGAGAGCGCGCAGCGCGGCACGGCGTCGGTCGGCGTGCAGCAGGGCGTGGGGAGGGCCGTCGGCGAACTGGACGTCACCATCCAGGAGATCCGCAGTGCCGTCTTCGCGCTCCAGCAGGGGCCCGCGGAGGAGCAGGCCGGGCTGTGCGCGCGTGTGCTGCGCGAGATCAACATGGCGGCGGTGCCGCTCGGTTTCCGACCCACCCACCGGTTCGTCGGCCCGGTCGAGCCGGGTGTGGGGGAGCTGACCGGCAAGAACCTGATCGCGGCGCTGCGGGAAGCCCTGTCGAACGTGTTCCGGCACGCGGAGGCCTCCCGCATCGAGGTCGTCGTGGACGCGACGGTGCGGCTTCCCGACGGGTCGCCCGGGGTCCGGATGAGCGTCGGCGACGACGGCGTCGGTCTCCCGGAGGGGGGCCGGCGCAGCGGCCTGCGGAACCTGGCCCGCCGGGCCGAGTCCCTCGGCGGTTCGAGCGGCAGCGGCCCCGGCATCGGACCGGACGGCGCGGGCACGACCGTCCACTGGGAGGCGCCTCTCTAGGAGGCGCGCCGCCGGGGGCTGCCGGGTTTGAGGCTCCCGCCGGGGTGTCGTGGGCCGTGGTCGGGCCGGGTGCCCGCGGCCGGGCGCCGGGCCGGGGTGGCTGCCGCTTCGGGGGTGTTCCTCGTCGGGGGCGCCGCCGGGCGGTGGGCCGGCGCGTTGCCCGGCCTTGGGGCTCCCGTCGGGGTGCCGTCGGCCGTGGTCGGGCCGGGTGCCCGCCGTCGGCTGGTGGGCCGGGGGCTGCCCGGTCTTGGGGCTCCCGCCGGGGTGTCGTGGGCCGTGGTCGGGCCGGGTGCCCGCGGCCGGGCGCCGGGCCGGGGTGGCTGCCGCTTCGGGGGTGTTCCTCGTCGGGGGCGCCGCCGGGGCTGCCCGGTTTTGGGGCTCCCGCCGGGGTGTCGTCGGTAGTGGTCGGGCCGGCTGCCCGCGGCCGCGTGGACGGCCGGGCGGTCGCGGCGCCGGGTGGATGGTGGAGCGGGCGGCGCCCGCTGATGTGGGGCGCGGCTGGGCCAGGTGGCCCTACGACACCGCAGCGCTCCCGGGCTCCGCGCGCGGGACGGGTCACGATCCCTGGATGTGCTCGAGCAGCCGCAAGCGGATGATCATCCTGCCGGTGGTGCTGGGCGTCCTCCTCGGGACGCCGGCGCCCGTCGCGGCGGCGCCCCGGTCCGAGGCGCGCCCCGCCGCGTCCGGCGACCGCCAGGAGCGCCGGCCCCAGCCCGCCGCCACCGGCGCCGGGGCGGAGGAGCGCCGCCCCCTCCTGTCCATCGCCGCCCGGCTCCGTCCCGCCGCGCTCCCCGGCGCGACCGCGCACGACGACCCTGCCCCCGGGGACGTGGCCCCGCGGGTGCCCGGGACGCGCCCCCCGCTGCCGCTGCACGGGCCGCTGCCCGGCGACGTCCCGCCGCACGGGCTCACCACCGGCGCCCACACGTTCCCGTGGACGGCGCCCACCGCTCCGCCCTCCCCGGCCCCCGCGGCGGACGCCACCGCGCGGCCCTCGCCCCGTCCGGAGCGCGCCGCCCCCGGTGAACCGGGGCCCACCGCCGTCCAGGTGGCCCGGCTGTACGCGGAGGCCGCCCGTGCCACGCGGCTCTACGAGCGGGGCCGCCGCGCCGCCGACGCCCAGCGGGTCGCGGCCGGCCGGCTCCAGAGGGGTCTCGCGGACCGCAGGGCGCGGCTGGCCCGCCTGCACGACGTCATCGGGGGCGTCGCGCGGGAGCAGTACCGCACCGGCGGATCACTCGCCCACACCGCCCGGCTGCTGCTCGCCGACGACCCGGACGCACTGCTGCGCGGATACGAGCTCGCCGCCCAGTCCGAACGGGCGGTCAACCGGCTGCTGGACCGGTCCAGGACGGCGGAACGGAGCTATGCCGAGGCGGAGCGGAAGGCGCGCGCGGCCTGGCGGGACCTCGCCGCGCGCACCGCACGGCTGGCGGCCGTCAAGCGCGGTGTCGAGGCGAGGCTGGAGACGGCGCGGTGGCGGCTCCAGGGCGAGGCCGACTCCAGCGTGGCGGCCGGCGCCTGCGCGGGAGCTGTCCGGCTCGACCAGCTGGCCCTGCCGCGCGGCGCGGGGTGGGTGGCGCCGGTGGAGCGCTACGCGCTGTCCGCCGGCTTCGCGAGTACCGGCGACCGCTGGGCACGCGGGCACACCGGCCAGGACTTCGCCGTCGACATCGGGACCCCGGTGCGGTCGGTGGGCCCGGGGGTGGTGGAGTCCGTCGCGTGCGGCGGGGCGTTCGGCATCCAGGTCGTCGTGCGGCACGACAACGGCTACTACACGCAGTACGCGCATCTCGCCGGGGTCGGCGTCGACCAGGGCGAACGGGTGCGCGGCGGCCAGTGGATCGGCCAGGCCGGGACGACGGGCAACTCGACGGGGCCGCACCTGCACTTCGAGGTGCGGCTGACACCGGATCTCGGATCGGGTGTCGACCCCGCCGTCTGGCTGGCCGAGCACGGCGTGCGCCTGTGAGTCGTCACGCGCCCGGGACGCCCCCGGCGCCCTGACGCGAGGGTGCCCCGGACGGGGACGGCCTACCGGCGGGAGGCCGCGCGGCGGGTCAGCAGTTCCTCGATGATCACCGCGACGCCGTCCTCGTTGTTGGCGACCGTCCGCCCGGAGGCCGCCGCGACGACGTCCGGGTGGGCGTTGCCCATGGCGTACGAAGTGCCCGCCCAGGTCAGCATCTCCACGTCGTTCGGCATGTCGCCGAAGGCGACGACCTCGTCCGACGAGATGCCGCGCTCGGCGCAGCACAGGGCGAGGGTGCTGGCCTTGCTGACGCCGTGACCGCTGATCTCCAGCAGGGCGGTGGGGCTGGAGCGGGTGATCGACGCGCGGTCGCCCGCCGCCGTGCGGGCGAGGGCGAGGAAGCCGTCGGGGGTCAGGTCCGTGTGGTGCGCCAGCAGCTTCAGCACGGGGACGCCCTCGCCCGGCAGCGCCTCGTGGAGGAGCTTCTCGGCGGAGGCGACCGTCGCCCCGGGGTCCAGGTGGAACGGCGGGTAGGCGGGCTCGTAGTGGATGCCGGTGGACAGTTCGACCGCGAACGAGGTGCCGGGCGCGGCCGCGCGGAGGGTGTGCACGACGTCGAGCGCGACGGGCCGCGGCAGGTCCCGGACCCGGACGAGCGTGCCGCCGGAGTGGAGGTCCACCACGGCCGCGCCGTTGCCGCAGATGGCCAGCCCGTGTCCGTGCACATGGTCGCTGACGACGTCCATCCAGCGGGCCGGCCGGCCCGTGACGAAGAAGACCTCGATGCCGGCCGCCTCGGCGGCGGCGAGCGCGGCGATCGTCCGCTCCGAGACGGACTTGTCGTCGCGCAGCAGGGTGCCGTCCAGATCGGTGGCGATCAGCCGGGGGACGGCGGGCAGGGGCCGGGGATCGATATCAGTCGTCACCGGGTCATTCTCGCTCACGAGGTGCACGGGCGTGCATGAGCTTGCACATGTGAGTGATCGATCATGTGCGGGGGGTGTCCGAATGACTTCCCTCCGCACACGTCCCGTCCCGTCCGGCACCGGTGCCACTTCCGTCGCACGGTGCGTACGGCCGTACCGCCGCTCAGCCGAGCTGCGCGGGCGCCTCGGCGGCGATCTTCTCGAAGACGCCCTGGTCGGCGGCGAAGTCCGTGCCGGGGATCGGCCAGTGGACCACGATCTCGGTGAAGCCGAGCTCGCGGTGGCGGCCGGCGAAGTCCACGAACGCGTCGACCGAGTCCAGCGGGCGGGTGCGGTCCGGGGTGAAGCCGGTCAGCAGGATCTTGTCCAGATCCGCCACCTCCCGGCCCGTCTCGGCGCAGGCCGCGCCGAGCCGGGTGACCTGGCCGCGCAGGGCCTCGACCGACTGCTCCGGCGTGCCCGCCTCGTACAGCTTCGGGTCGCCCGTGGTCACCCACGCCTGGCCGTACCGCGCGGCCAGCCGCAGCCCACGGGGGCCGGTCGCCGCCACCGCGAAGGGCAGCCGCGGGCGCTGGACGCACCCGGGGATGTTCCTGGCCTCCTCGGCGGAGTAGAACTCGCCGCGGTTCGAGAGGGCGTCCTGGGTCAGGAGCTGGTCCAGCAGCGGCACGAACTCGCCGAAGCGGTCGGCGCGTTCGCGCGGGGTCCACGGCTCCTGGCCGAGGGCGGTGGCGTCGAAGCCGTTGCCGCCCGCCCCGATGCCGAGGGTGACGCGCCCGCCGGAGACGTCGTCGAGCGAGATCAGCTCCTTGGCGAGCGTCACGGGGTGCCGGAAGTTCGGTGAGGTGACGAGGGTGCCCAGACGGATCCGCCCGGTGGCCGTGGCCGCGGCGGTGAGCGTGGGCAGGGCGCCGAACCAGGGGCCGTCGCGGAAGGAGCGCCACGAGAGGTGGTCGTAGGTGTACGCGGCGTGGAAGCCGAGTTCCTCCGCGCGCTGCCACTTCGCGCGGCCCCCCTCGTGCCAGCGGTCGACGGGGAGGATCACGGTGCTCAGGCGCAGGGTCATGCCCCGAGCCTACGACGATCCCCCTGCCTGCCTGCCTGCCTGCCTTGCCGCTGCCGGGGTGCCGGGGTGCCGGGCCGGCCGGGATCAGCCGCCAGGGAAGCGGATGGCCTCCGGCGGCACGGACGAGGTGAGCCACACCCCGTTGGCGCTGACGCGGAAGACGTGACCGGCGCGGTGGAGGGCGCCGGCGTGCACGGGGAGGACGACCGGACGGCCGCGGCGGGCGCCGACCCGGGTCGCGGTCTCCCGGTCGGGGGAGAGGTGGACGTCGTGGCGGCTCATGGGCCGCAGACCCTCCGCGCGGATCGCGTCCAGATTGCGGGCGACGGTGCCGTGGTACAGGTACTCCGGCGGCTCGGACCGCGGGAGGCCGAGGTCGACCTCGACGGTGTGGCCCTGGTTGGCGCGGATCCGGTCGCCGTCGATCGTGAAGCGCTTCTTGTCGTTGGCCGCCACGACATGGTCGAGTTCGGCGCGGGTGAACCGGAAGCCGTGGGCCTCCGCCGCTCGGATCAGTTCCTCGACGGGCACCCAGCCGTTCTCGTCGAGGATGAGGCCGATGCGCTCCGGCTGGTGGCGCAGATGCTTCGAGAGGTACTTCGACACCTTCACGGTGCGCCGGTCGTCCGGGGAGGCGCCGGCTGGTCCTGTGGTCATGTCGGCAGAGTGCCGCGCGGGATGTCGTGGACGCCACTCGAATTTCTGTGACCCGGATGTTTGATCCACAGCCAACTGCACTTATCCACAGGCAAATTGACGATTCTGTGGACAACGAAGGTGTAGACAGGTTGATTTGGGCAATATGTCATCGTTCAGGCTAGTTTGTTGTTCCGCATCCCAACTCGATCGCAGGTGAGCCCTGTTGGGGCGCACGCGTCCAATGACACCCGCCGCAGGCTGTGTTGCGGCAAGAAGACCCCAAACAGGTCCAGGAGCGCCCCGGTCCGGCGTCCTCACAGCGGCGGCTTCAGCCGCGCCGTCGCGCGCAGAGCGCCGGGGGCGAGACGGGACAGCAGGTACGCGACACGCGCCTCGGGGGTCACGGGGACGACGGCGCGGTTCGTGAGCACCGCGCGCAGGATCGCGTCGGCCACCTTCTCCGGGCGGTAGTTGCGCAGCCCGTACAGCCGAGCCGACCGCTTCCGCAGCCGCTGCTGCTCCACCGCGTCGACGCCCGTGAAGCGCGCGGTGGACGTGATGCCCGTGTCGACGATGCCCGGGCAGATCGCCGACACCCCGATGCCCTTGCCCGCCATCTCGGCGCGCAGGCACTCGCTGAGCATCAGCACCGCGGCCTTGGACGTGCTGTACGCGGGCAGCGTCCGGGAGGGCAGGAAGGCCGCCGCCGAGGCGGTGTTGACGATGTGGCCGCCCTGGCCGCGCTCGGCCATCCGGCGGCCGAAGAGACGGCAGCCGTGGATGACGCCCCACAGGTTGACGTCCAGGACCTGCTTCCAGTCCTCCGTGTCCGTGTCGAGGAACGAACCCGCCAGCCCGACACCGGCGTTGTTGACCAGCACGTCCACCACGCCGTACTCGGCGGTGACCTTCTCGGCGAGCGTCTCCATGGCCTGTTCGTCGGCGACGTCCACGGTCTCCGCCCATGCCTCGGCGGCGCCCGCTTCGAGCGCCGACTCGGCTGTCCCGGCGGCCCCTTCGGCGTCGCGGTCCACCACGACGACCCGTGCTCCCGCGCCCGCGAAGGCGAGGGCCGTGGCCCGTCCGATGCCGCTCGCCGCACCGGTCACGAGCACGAGCTGTCCGGCGAACCGCTGCGTGTACGCGTTCTCGCGGCGCGGCGCCGCGACCGCCGTGACGCCGGATGCCGCACCCTCCTGGGCGGAGACGAACTCGGCGATCCAGGAGGCGAGATGGTCGGGCCGGCTGCGGGGGATCCAGTGCTTCGCCGGCAGGGTGCGCCGGGTCAGCCGGGGCGCCCAGGTGTCCAGGTCGTCGTAGAGCCGCTCGGAGAGGAAGGCGTCACCGGTCGGCGTGATGAGCTGGACGGGCGTGTGGGCGTACGCGTCCGGGCGCGGACGCCGCAGCCGGGCACGGATGTTGTCGCGGTAGAGCCAGGCGCCGTGGGCGGCGTCCCGGGGCAGCGAGGCCGTCGGGTAGCCACCCGACGGCACTCCCTCGACGCGCTCCAGCAGCTTCGGCCACCGGCTGCCCAGCGGCCCGCGCCAGGCCAGTTCGGGGAGGACGGGGGTGTGGAGCAGGTAGACGTACCAGGACTTGGCTCCCTGGCCCAGCAGTTGGGCGATCCGCCGCGGGGTCGGACGGGTCGCCCGCCGCTTGATCCAGTGGCCGAAGTGGTCGAGCGACGGTCCCGACATGGAGGTGAAGGAGGCGATGCGCCCCTCGGTCCTGGCGACGGTGGCGAACTCCCAGCCCTGCACCGATCCCCAGTCGTGCCCGACGAGGTGGACGGGGCGGTCCGGGCTCACGGCGTCCGCGACGGCCAGGAAGTCGTCCGTCAGCTTCTCCAGCGTGAACCCGCCCCGCAGCGGCCTGGGCGCGGTGGAGCGGCCGTGGCCCCGGACGTCGTACAGCACCACGTGGAAGCGGTCCGCCAGCCGGGAGGCGACCCCGGCCCAGACCTCCTTGCTGTCCGGGTAGCCGTGCACCAGCACCACCACCGGGCGGCCCTCGTCACCGAGCTCGGCGACGCACAGGTCGACCCCGCCCGTCCGGACCCGGCGCTCACGTGCCCCTCGCAGACCTTCGACGCCCACCGGTTCGCCCCTCCCCTGTCCCCTCCCGCACCTGACACCGACGAATCTGACCATGCTCCGCGCCCGCGTCAAGGGCGCCGCCGGGGGCTCGGAGCCGCCGCCCCCGAAGGGCGAACCCCCACTCAGGTCGCATCCGCTCTCGGGGTGCCGTACCTCTGGAGTCGGACAAGGTCGGGCCGCGAGGGTGACGTCGGATGTGGCGCGCGCCACTACGGTCGGAGTGTGACTGTGATCGCGACCGAAAGCCTGAGCAAGCGGTTCCCCCGGGTGACCGCGCTTGACCGGCTCTCGTTGGACATCGGCCCCGGTGTGACCGGCCTGGTGGGCGCCAACGGAGCCGGCAAGTCCACGTTGATCAAGATCCTGCTGGGTCTGTCCCCCGCCACCGAGGGCCGTGCCGCCGTGCTCGGCCTCGACGTGGCCACGAGCGGCGCCGAGATCCGCGAGCGCGTCGGCTACATGCCCGAGCACGACTGCCTGCCGCCCGACGTCTCGGCCACCGAGTTCGTCGTCCACATGGCGCGGATGTCGGGCCTGCCGCCGACCGCGGCGCGCGAGCGCACCGCCGACACCCTGCGCCACGTCGGCCTGTACGAGGAGCGCTACCGGCCCATCGGCGGCTACTCGACCGGCATGAAGCAGCGGGTGAAGCTGGCCCAGGCCCTCGTCCACGACCCGCAGCTGGTGCTGCTGGACGAGCCGACGAACGGCCTCGACCCGGTCGGCCGCGACGAGATGCTGGGCCTGATCCGCAGGATCCACACCGACTTCGGCATCTCCGTCCTCGTCACCTCCCATCTGCTCGGCGAGCTGGAGCGCACCTGCGACCACGTCGTCGTCATCGACGGCGGCAGCCTGCTGCGCTCCAGCTCCACCAAGGACTTCACCCAGGCCACCGCCACCCTCGCCGTCGAGGTCACCGACTCCGACGCCCACCCGGACGGCACCGGCGCCCTGCGCACCGCGCTGGCCGCGGCCGGGGTCCGCATCCACGAGGGCACGGAGGAGGGCCTGCCGGGGGCGGGCCACATCCTGCTGCTGGAGGCGGCCGGCGAGGAGACGTACGACACCGTCCGGGACACCGTCGCCGACCTCGGCCTCGGGCTCGTACGGATGGAACAGCGACGCCACCACATCGCCGAGGTCTTCCGGCCCGCCGCGGCCGGTGCCGCGGCAGCGGGCGACGGCGGACACGGCACGGACGACGAGACCGGCACGGCGGCTGCGGCCGGCAGGGAGGTGCAGGCCCGGTGAGCACCCACACCCCCGGGGCGCCCGATTCCACGCGGATCCACAACATCGGATACCGCAACTACGACGGCCCCCGCCTCGGCCGCGCCTACGCGCGCCGCTCGCTGTACTCGCAGTCCCTGCGCGGCTCCTTCGGGCTCGGCCGGTCGGCCAAGTCCAAGGTCCTGCCGATGATCCTCATGGGCATCATGTGCCTGGTCGCGGCCATCATGGTCGCCGTCGCCGTGGCGGTGCCGGGCACCACCGACCTGCCGGTGGAGTACACCCGCTACGCGATCGTGATGCAGGCGCTCATCGGCCTCTTCCTCGCGGCGCAGGCCCCCCAGTCGGTCTCCCGCGACCTGCGGTTCAAGTCCGTCCCGCTGTACTTCTCGCGCCCGATCGAGCGGGTGGACTACGTGGTCGCCAAGTTCGCCGCCATGGCGTCGGCGCTGTTCGTGCTCACCGGCACGCCGCTGGTGATCCTCTACATGGGCGCGATGCTGGCGAAGTTCGACTTCACCGACCAGACGAAGGGCTTCGCACAGGGCATGGTCTCCGTCGCGCTGCTGTCCGTCCTCTTCGGCGGGATCGGCCTGGTGCTCGCCGCCCTCACCCCCCGGCGCGGCTTCGGTGTCGCCGCCGTCATCGCCACGCTGACCATCACCTACGGCGCGGTCTCCACCGTGCAGGCGATCGCCTGGGAGACCGGGTCGGCCGGTGCGATCCAGTGGCTCGGACTGTTCTCGCCGGTCACGCTCGTCGACGGGGTGCAGACCGCGTTCCTGGGCGCCGAATCGGCCTTCCCCGGCGGATCGGGCCCCGGCGCCGGAGCCGGCGCGGTCTACCTGCTCGTCGTCCTCGCGCTGATCGCCGGCAGCTACGCCGTCCTGATGCGCCGCTACCGGAAGGTGGGGCTGTGACCTCCCTCAGCATCGAGCACGCCTCGCGCTGGTTCGGCAACGTGGTCGCCGTCAACGACGTGACCATGGAGATCGGCCCCGGCGTGACCGGACTGCTCGGCCCGAACGGCGCGGGCAAGTCCACCCTCATCAACATGATGGGCGGCTTCCTCGCCCCCTCCACCGGCACGGTCACCCTCGACGGGCGGCCGATCTGGCGCAACGAGTCGGTGTACCGGGAGATCGGCGTCGTCCCCGAGCGGGAGGCGATGTACGACTTCCTCACCGGCCGGGACTTCGTCGTCGCCAACGCCGAACTCCACGGCCTCGACGCCCGCGCGGCGCAGAAGGCGCTCGCCACGGTCGAGATGGAGTACGCCCAGGACCGCAAGATCTCCACGTACAGCAAGGGCATGCGCCAGCGCGTGAAGATGGCGTCCGCGCTGGTCCACGACCCGGCGGTGCTGCTGCTCGACGAGCCGTTCAACGGCATGGACCCGCGTCAGCGGATGCAGCTCATGGACCTGCTGCGCCGGATGGGCGCCGAGGGCCGGACGGTGCTCTTCTCCTCGCACATCCTGGAGGAGGTCGAGCAACTCGCCTCCCACATCGAGGTGATCGTCGCCGGCCGGCACGCCGCCAGCGGCGACTTCCGCCGGATCCGCCGTCTGATGACCGACCGCCCGCACCGCTATCTGGTGCGCTCCAGCGACGACCGGGCGCTCGCGGCCGCGCTGATCGCGGACCCGTCGACGGCGGGCATCGAGGTCGACGTCACCGAGGGTGCGCTGCGCATCCAGGCCGTCGACTTCGGCCGGTTCACCGAACTGCTGCCGAGGGTCGCCCGTGAGCACTCCATCCGGCTGCTGACGGTCTCGCCGTCCGACGAGTCCCTCGAATCGGTCTTCTCCTACCTCGTAGCGGCCTGAAAGGAGCGGTGACGCAGATGTACAACCCCACAGTCGCCCGGCTCACCTACAAGGCCGTCCTCGGACGGCGCCGCGCCGCGATCCTCTTCGTGCTGCCCGCCCTGCTGCTGCTGATCGCCGTCGCGGTGCGCATGCTGAACGGGGTCGACGACCAGGTGGCCGCCGACGTCCTCGGCGGATTCGCGCTGGCCACGATGGTGCCGCTGATCGGTGTGATCGCGGGCACCGGGTCGATCAGCCCCGAGATCGACGACGGTTCGATCGTCTACCTGCTCTCCAAGCCCGTGAAGCGGCCGACGATCGTCTTCACCAAGCTGATCGTCGCGATCGCCGTGACCATGGCCTTCTCGGCGGTGCCCACCCTCCTCGCGGGCCTGATCCTCAACGGCAACGGCCAGCAGGTCGCGGTCGCCTACACGATCGCGGCGCTGGTCGCCTCGATCGCCTACAGCGCGCTGTTCCTGCTGCTCGGCACGGTCAGCCGGCACGCGGTCGTCATCGGCCTGGTCTACGCCCTGGTCTGGGAGACGCTGTTCGGCAGCCTGGTGCCCGGCGCGCGGACGCTCAGCGTCCAGCAGTGGGCGCTGTCGCTGGCCGAACGCGTCGCGGGTGACGGCCTGGTCGGCTCGGACGTCGGCCTGCCGGCGGCGGTGGCGCTGCTCGCCGGGGTGACGGTGGCCGCGACCTGGTACGCGGGCCAGAAGCTGCGCACCCTCACCCTCGCGGGCGAGGAGTAGGCGGGGCGCACGCCGGGGCCGGGCGCCGAACGGGGCCCGGGCGCCCGGGAGTACGTGCCCGGGCCCCGTCTCCTGTGCGTACGGGCCCCGGTGCCGGGGCGGAGAAGGACGCCGCGGGGCGGGAGCCGGTGCGCTCGCGCCCCGCGGCCGTTCACGGGCGCCTGCCGCGGCCGGACCCCGGGCCGTGCGGTCGCGGGCGGGCGTCAGACCGTGCGGTCGCGGGCGGCCAGCAGCCCCACCCCCGCGGCCACCGCGCAGACCCCCAGCATCAGCGCCAGCGGCACCGTCCAGCCGCCGGTCGCCTGGTGGACCGTGCCGGCGGCCAGCGGCCCCGCGGCGGCGAGCAGATACCCGACGGCCTGCGCCATCCCGGAGAGCCGGGCGGCCGTGGCCGCGGTGCCGGTGCGCAGCACGATCAGCGTCAGGGCGAGGGCGAGCGCGCCGCCCTGCCCGATGCCGAGGACCGCCGACCACAGCCACGCGCCGCCCGCCGGATCGGCCATCAGCCCGGCGAACCCGGCCGCCACCAGCGAGGTCACGACCACCACCAGGGGCCGCTGGCCGCGCATCCGCCCGGCGAGCAGCGGCACCACGAACGCGCTCGCGACCTGGATGAGGTTGTTGAAGGCGAAGACCAGGCCCGCGGTGGAGGCGTCCGTCCCGTGGTCGGTGAGGATCGTGGGCATCCAGGCGATCAGCACGTAGGACCACAGCGACTGGAGCCCCATGAAGAGGGTGACCTGCCACGCCAGGGCCGACCGCCACACGCTCCGCGCCGGCCCCGGGGCGGCGGGGAGGCGGACCTCGTGGCCCGTGCGGCCCCGGGCGATCAGCACCTGGGGCAGCCAGGCCAGCGCCGCGACCGCGGCGAGCAGCGACCAGGACGCCAGCGACGCCTGCCAGCTCCCGCCGAACGCCCGCTCCAGCGGCACGGACGCGGCGGCGGCCAGTGTCGCCCCGGCGATCATCGCGCCCGTGTAGAGCGAGGTCATCGACGCGGCCCGGTCCGGGAAGTCGCGCTTGATCAGGCCCGGCATCAGCACGTTGAGCAGCGCGATGGCGGTGCCGACCAGCACCCCGCCGCCGTAGAGCGCGGCGACCGAGGGCAGTACGCGCACGGAGATGCCGGCCGCGAGGAGCAGCAGCGCGGCGAACAGCACCCGTTCGGTGCCGAAGCGGCGGCCGAGCCAGGGGGCCACCAGGGCGCCCGCGCCGAGGAAGAGCACGGGCACCGAGGTCACCAGGCTGACCGCGGCCGACGACAGCCCGAAGGCCCCGCCGATCTCACCGGCCAGCGGAGACACGCTCGCCAGTGCCGCGCGCATGTTGACCGAGGCGAGGACGACGCCGACGAGCAGCACCCCGGGGCGGGCCGCCAGGGCGCGCCGGGCCGCCCGGCCCTCGGCCGAGGGGCGGACGTCGGCCTCGGCGTCGGGGGGCAGGAGGAGGGTCTGCGGTCCGGAGTCCGGGCGTGGCAAGGCGAACACCTTTCTGGTGGTGACCGTCGGGTGCGGGCCTCGGACGCGGGGCGAGGGGCTTCCGGCGATGTGCGGGGGGAGGAGGGGGCGCCGGTCAGGCCGTCCGGTGGGCGGTGAGCGCGCGCACGGCCTCGATGGGGACCTTCAGCAGGTCGCGGGCGGCCCGCTCGGCGGCGGCCGGGTCGCCGCCGGCGACGGCGTCGACCAGGGCGGTGTGCGCGGCGATGTCGATCGGCGGCATCTCCCGGTCGCCGAGCGCGTGCACCAGCACCTCGTGCACCTGGGCCGAGAAGAAGCGGTACACCTCGACGAAGGCGGAGTTGTGGGTGGCCTCGACGACCGCGAGGTGGAAGGCGACATCGGCGTCCGCGTCCCGGTCGCCCCCGGCCACCACGGTCGCCAGCGCGTCCCGCATCCGCCGCAGGTCGGCCGGGTCGTGGCGCTCGGCGGCCAGCCGGGCTGCCTCGGCCTCCAGGGCGACCCGCAGTTCGAGCACCTCCAGGGCGTCGGCCCGGCGCATGTGGCGCAGGACGGCGGCGGGGTCGGCGGTGGACCGCACGAAGGTGCCGTTGCCCTGGCGGGACTCCAGCAGTCCGGCGTGGACGAGCACCCGGACGGCCTCGCGCACCGTGTTGCGGCCGACGCCGAGCCGGTCCGCGAGCTCGTGCTCGGTCGGGATGCGGTCGCCGACGGACCAGGCGCCCTCGGCGAGCTGGGCGCGGAGCTGGTCGACGACGGTGTCGACGAGGGATGTGCGTCCGGCGGTCCGCAGTGCGGTCACGGATCCTCCTGAGGTGGTTGCCCGGTCATCCTACAACTGGATCGGTGCATGATAAAACCATCTCCGGACGGTCGGACGGTCGGACGGACGCGCGGTCGGACTGGCGGACGGTCGGCCGTCCGCCGCCGTGCCTGCGGCCCGCGCCCGCGACGCCGCCCGGTCTCCGGTCCTACGCCGCGCGCCGGAGCCCTTCCGGGCCCCGGGCCCGATACGGCGCCCGGCCCGCGCGGCCTAGCGTCGGACCATGACGAGAATCGCGATCATCGGGACCGGACATGTGGGAAGGGCCCTCGCCGGGGGCTTCGCGAAGGCCGGTCACGAGGTGCTGTTCGGCTCCCGCGACCCGGACGCGAGGACGGGCCTCGGCCACCGGGTGGTGACGGTCGCCGAGGCGGCCGCGCAGGGGGAGGTCGTCGTCAACGCCACGCCGGGCACCGACTCCGCGGCACTGCTCGCGCCGCTGGCCCGGCCGCTGGCGGGCAAGGTGCTGCTGGACGTCGCGGTGGGCCTGACCGCCGACTTGGAGCTCGCCCACCCCAACTCCAGTGTGTCGGAGGAGATCCAGCGGGCGCTCCCGGACACCCGGGTGGTCAAGACCCTGTCCACCGTGGACTCGACGACGATGGTCGCGCCCGGCGAACTCTCCGGCCCCGGCACGGTGTTCGTCTCCGGGGACGACGACGCGGCCAAGCGGGCCGTCGAGGCGCTGCTGCACGACCTCGGCTGGCCCGCGGACGCCGTCACGGACCTGGGCGGTCTGCGCACCGCCCGTGGGCAGGAGCACTTCGCGCTGCTGTTCATGGGGATCGCCGAGGCGATCGGGACGTACACCTTCACCATCCGCGTGGTGCGCTGAACCGGCCGGCCGCGGTGCGCGCCGGTGCGGGAGGCGCGTCGGCGTCCACCCCGTCGGCCCCGGGCGGAAATCCGGTGGCAGCGGCGGGTCCGGCGCGGGACGATGGTCCTGCCGGTACCGCACATCTGTGCGAGGTCGGTGTACGGACCGGGAACGGGGCACGGCGACGACGCGGAGTTCGAGTCCCCGTCCGCCGGGCTCCCTTCCGGGCAGGGCCGAGCAGGCAGCAGCGGGGTGGAGCCGCCGCCGCGCGCCGCCCGGCGTCACTGCCCAGGGGGCGGCCGCTTCGAGCGCGCGTTCCGCGCGGGCCGCCCCCTCCCGGCTCCCGGGCGCGCCCTTCCCGGGCGGCACACGGGCCCCGGGTCAGGCCGCGAGGAGCTGCTCCAGCACCACCGCGATGCCGTCGTCGTCGTTGGACGCGGTGATCTCCTGGGCCACGGCCTTGAGTTCGTCGTGCGCGTTGGCCATCGCCACACCGTGCGCGGCCCAGCCGAACATCGGGATGTCGTTGGGCATGTCGCCGAACGCGATGGTGTCCGCACCGCGGACGCCCAGCCGGCGGGCGGCCAGCGAGAGCCCGGTCGCCTTGCTCAGCCCCAGCGGCAGGATCTCCACTATCCCGGGACCCGCCATCACCACGTCCACCAGGCCGCCGACCGTCGCCCTGGCCGCCCGGGTCAGCTCGTCGTCGCCGAGCACCGGGTGCTGGATGTAGAGCTTGTTCAGCGGGGCCGCCCACAGCTCGGCCGGGTCCTTCATCGGCACGTAGGGCAGCGGGCCCCCCTGCGCCCGGTAGCCCGGCGCGA
The DNA here is from genome assembly GCF_016919245.1 of Streptomyces zhihengii. Lineage (NCBI taxonomy): Bacteria > Bacillati > Actinomycetota > Actinomycetes > Kitasatosporales > Streptomycetaceae > Streptomyces > Streptomyces zhihengii. The sequence continues at coordinate 4,229,192 of NZ_JAFEJA010000001.1, forward strand.
TCAGCACCTCCCCGTCGAGGCCGTCCTGGCTCGCGGCGAGCGCCAGCGGGCCGACCTCCGCCTCCAGCTTGGACAGCGCGAGGCCGGCGAGCTGCCGGTCCAGCGTCAGGGAGGTCAGCAGCCGGTGCTCACCGGCGTGGTAGACCTGCGCGCCCTGGCCGCACACGGCGAGACCGTCGTAGCCGAGGTCGTCCAGGATGTGCCGCGTCCACGGCACGGCACGGCCGGTGACGACGATGTGCGCCGCCCCCGCCGCGGTCACCGCGGCGAGAGCGTCCCGGGTGCGCCGCGAGACGGTGTCGTCGCTCCGCAGCAGCGTGCCGTCCAGGTCGGTGGCGACGAGCTTGTACGGGAAGGGGGCGGTGCTCACTTGGCGATCGGCTCCAGCACCTCGCGGCCGCCCAGGTAGGGGCGGAGCACCTCGGGGACGCGGACCGAACCGTCGGCGAGCTGGTGGTTCTCCAGGATCGCCACGATCGTGCGCGGCACGGCGCACAGGGTGCCGTTCAGCGTGGCCAGCGGCTGGACCTTCTTGCCGTCGCGCATGCGCACCGAGAGCCGGCGGGCCTGGAAGGAGTCGCAGTTCGAGGCGGAGGTCAGCTCGCGGTACTTGCCCTGGGTCGGGATCCACGCCTCGCAGTCGTACTTGCGCGACGCCGAGGCGCCGAGGTCGCCGGAGGCCACGTCGATCACCTGGAACGGCAGCTCCAGGCCGGTGAGCCACTGCTTCTCCCACTCCAGGAGGCGCTGGTGCTCCGCCTCGGCCTCCTCCGGGGCCACGTAGGAGAACATCTCCACCTTGTCGAACTGGTGGACCCGGAAGATGCCCCGGGTGTCCTTGCCGTACGTACCGGCCTCACGGCGGAAGCAGGGCGAGAACCCGGCGTAGCGCAGCGGCAGCTTGTCCGCCTCGATGATCTCGTCCATGTGGTACGCGGCGAGCGGGACCTCGGAGGTGCCGACCAGGTAGTAGTCGTCGCGCTCCAGGTGGTAGACGTTCTCCGCGGCCTGGCCGAGGAAGCCGGTGCCCTCCATGGCCCGCGGGCGCACCAGCGCCGGGGTCAGCATCGGCACGAAGCCGGCCTCGGTGGCCTGGGCGATGGCCGCGTTGACCAGGGCGAGCTCCAGCAGCGCGCCGACACCGGTCAGGTAGTAGAAGCGCGAGCCGGAGACCTTGGCCCCGCGCTCGACGTCGATGGCGCCCAGGGCCTCGCCGAGCTCCAGGTGGTCCCTGGGCTCGAAGCCCTCGGCACCGAAGTCGCGGATGGTGCCGTGGGTCTCCAGGACGACGAAGTCCTCCTCGCCGCCGACCGGAACGTCGCTGTGGACGAGGTTGCCCAGCTTCAGCAGGAGCTGACGGGCCTCGTCGTCGGCCTCGTTCTGCGCGGCCTCGGCGGACTTGACGTCGGTCTTGAGCTGCTCGGCCTGCTTCAGGAGCTCGGCACGCTCCTCGGGGGTGGCCCTGGGGATGAGCTTGCCGAGCGACTTCTGCTCGGAGCGCAGCTCGTCGAAGCGGAGGCCCGACGACCGCCGCCGCTCGTCGGACAGGAGCAGGGCGTCGACGAGGTCGACATCCTCTCCACGGGCGCGCTGGGATGCGCGGACTCGGTCGGGGTCCTCACGGAGCAGGCGAAGGTCAATCACCCCACCAGGCTACCGGTGCCGACTCGGGCCACCCCACCCGATAAACCACGCGTGTCGCTTTGCCCGAATTGCGAGAATTGATAAAAACTGCCACCGGCTGGTACGGCCGGGGAAATGGTGACGCGCCGGACCTGCCCTCAAGATCCTTTGCGCCGCCACGGGTGTGCCCGACTCCGGGGCGGCGCGGTTCCGTCCGGATCGTGGGATCCCTTGTCCACAGGAATGTGGCCTCCCGGGGAGTTATCCACAGGGTGTGGGGGCTCTCTGTGGATTTCGGAATTGATCATTCCGAATAGCCTTCCAGGGCGTCGGGATTCCTGTTTTAAACCCCACTCACACACTCATTCGGGTGGGAATTCATCGCTCTGACGTGTTGATCGACGTAATTCGGGTGACAGGGCCTGACCTGTGGCTCTGTGGACGGAACTGGGTGGACTGGGGGATTTGTCGACTGTGCGGCGATGCGTTGTCGACTTGTCCCCAGGTCGAGATGCGCTCCTGTGGATAACTTCTGTGGACAACGAAAATCTGCAGGTAGTACGGCGCGGGACGGCACGGAGGGCAGCACGGACAACAAGGACGGCAGGGCGCCCGGCAGCGCAGCCGGCAGGGCGCCCGGCAGGGACGGTGCCCCGGGACGGCTCAGATGTCCGTACGGCCGTCCTGGCAGCGGGCCAGCCAGTCCGACGCCGCGGTGAATTCCGCGTCCGAGGTCCCCGCCCGCAGCGGCCGCACGTCCTGGCGTGCCACCCCCGCCCGCGGATACGAGCCGAGGAACCGCACCTTCGGGCAGATCCGCTTCAGCCCCATCAGCGCCTCGCCCACCCGGCGGTCCGCGATGTGGCCCTCCGCGTCGACCGCGAAGCAGTAGTTGCCGATGCCCGCGCCCGTGGGGCGGGACTGGATCAGCATCAGGTTGACCCCCCGCACCGCGAACTCCTGGAGCAGCTCCAGCAGGGCGCCGGGGTGGTCCTCCCCCATCCAGATGACCACCGAGGTCTTGTCCGCACCGGTCGGCGCCGAGGGGCGGGCCGGACGGCCCACGAGCACGAACCGGGTCTCCGCGTTCTCGGCGTCGTGGATCTCGGTGACCAGCGGCTCCAGACCGTAGGTCGCCGCCGCGAACTCGCCCGCGAAGGCCGCGTCGTAGCGGCCCTCCTGCACCAGCCGGGCGCCGTCCGCGTTGGAGGCCGCCGACTCCCACAGCGCGTCCGGCAGATGCGCCCGCAGCCAGTTGCGCACCTGGGGCTGGGCGACCGGGTGGCCCGTCACCGTCTTGATGCCGGCGAGCGTCGTGCCCGGCCGCACCAGCAGTGCGAACGCGATCGGCAGCAGCACCTCGCGGTAGATCATCAGCGGTTCGCCCGCGGCCAGTTCGTCGAGCGTGGCGGTGACGCCGCCCTCCACCGAGTTCTCGATCGGCACCAGGGCCGCGGCGGCCTCGCCGGCCCGCACCGCGTCCAGTGCCGCGGGCACCGAGACCATCGGGACGAGCTCGCGGGTCGCCGCCTCCGGGAGCGTGCGCAGGGCGGCCTCGGTGAAGGTGCCCTCGGGGCCGAGATACGTGAAGCGCGTGGCGGACATACCCGTCACCCTAATGGCCCGGGGCCCGCCCGACGGCCGGTACGCGGTGCCTCACCCCTCCAGCAGCGCCTGCCCCACGTACTCGCCCTTCCCCGGCCCGCCGGGCACCGCGAACAGTCCGCTCGCCTCGTGCCGGATGAACGCGGACAGCGCGTCGCCCCGGTCGAGCTTGCGCTGCACCGGCACGAAGCCGCGCAGCGGATCGGCCTGCCAGCAGACGAAGAGGAGCCCCGCGTCGGGCGTCCCGTCCGCGCCGATCCCGTCGTGGAAGGAGAACGGCCGGCGCAGCATCGCCGCACCGCCGTTCTGCTCGGGGGCGGAGATCCGGGCGTGGGCGTCGGCGGCGATCACCGGCCTGCCGTCCGCACCGGCCGCTTCGAGGTCGGGCTCCGTCGTCTCCGTGCCGCCGGTGAGCGGCGCCCCGTCCGACTTGCGCCGGCCGATCACCCGCTCCTGACGGGCGAGGGAGAGCTTCTCCCAGTCGTCGAGCAGCATCCGGATGCGCCGCACGACCGCGTACGAACCCCCGGCCATCCAGGCGTGGTCGGTGCCGGAGGGCACGAACACCCGCTCCGCGAAGTCGGGTTCGGCCGGCTTGGGGTTGCCCGTGCCGTCGATCTGGCCCATCAGGTTGCGCGCCGTCATCGGCTTCGCCGTGGCACCGGGGGAGCGGTTGAAGCCGTTCATCTGCCAGCGCACCCGGGCGGCGTCGCCCGCCGCCTTCTGCAGCGTGCGCAGGGCGTGGAAGGCGACCAGCGCGTCGTCGGCGCCGATCTGCACCCACAGATCGCCGTCCGACCGCCTGGCGTCCAGCCGGTCGGAGGAGAAGGCGGGCAGCGGGTCGAGCTGCGCGGGACGGGCCGCGGTCAGGGACGTGCGGTCGAAGAAGGTCCGGCCGAAGCCGAAGGTGACGGTCAGCGACGAGGGCCCCGCGTCGAGGGCGACACCCGTGTCGCCGTCCCCCGCGGGCTCCCCGGCCATCAGCCGCGCCGCGAGCCGGGACCAGCGCCGCAGCAGCGCCGCCGCCTCCCGGCGGCCCGCGCCCGGACGCAGGTCGAAGGCGACGAGATGCCCGTGGGACTGCTGCGGGTCGGTGATGCCCGCCTGGTGGGTGCCGTGGAAGACGGCGGCGCTGGAGCCGACCGCCGTCAGCGGCGTCGGGGGAGCGTCCGCCGCCGCGTACCCGGCGGCGCCGCCCGCCGCGCCGAGGACGAGACCGGTGGCCCCGGCCGCGCCCGCGGTGCCGAGCAGCCGGCGCCTGGAGATGTCGTTGTCGCTCACGGGTGGTTCAGCCGATCTGGATGGTCTCGTCGACGGTCGTCTGGTCGAAGTCGGAGGTCCGCACGGTCACCTTGACCTGCCACTCGCCCGGCATCGGGATCTGGACCGCGCTCGCGCTCCAGTGTCCCGGGGCCACGCGGTCGGGGGTGATGGGCAGCGGTCCGATCTGCTTCGCGGTCAGGGTGAAGGACACCTTGAGCTCGGGGGCGTCCAGCGGGTCCCCGCCGGGCGTCTCGGCCCAGACGTGCATCTCGTTGCCGCCGGGCTGCGCAGGGTCGAGGCTCAGGCGGAGGGTGCCCTGGCCGTTCTCGCCGCCGGTGTCGAAGGGCAGCGAGATCTCGGTCGGCCCGGCGGCCGGCGCGGTCGCCGCGGCCCGCTCGCCCGCCCCGCGCGCCTCCTCCTCGGTGCGTCCCGGCTCGGTCGAGGTGAGCACGGTCGTCACGGCGAGCAGGACCACCGCGACACCGGCCTCGACGAGCACCGAGCGCCGCAGACCGGTCCGTTCGCCGTCCGCGTCCCTGACCCGCCGGCGCTCGGCGGTCGCCACGGCGGCCCGCTGACGGGCGAGCTGCGCCGCCCGCTCGGGGTCGGCGGACGCACCGCCCTCCGTCTCCGGGGCCTCCGCGGCCGCTTCCGCCTCGACGGCCGTTTCGACCTCATCGGCGTCGCCGGCCTCCCCGGCCTCGCGGGTCCGCTCCGCCGGCGCGGCGGCGGAGGCGGTCACCTCGGTCAGGCGCAGCGTCCAGCGGCGGGACAGCCAGGCCACCGCCACCATCACCACCACCAGGCCGATCTTGACCAGCAGCAGCTGCCCGTACCGGGTGCCGGTGAGCGCCGACCAGGAGCCGACCTGCCGCCAGGACTGGTAGATCCCGGTCGCGGTGAGCACCACCACGGACGCGAAGGCGACCCGTGAGAACCGCAGCACCGCCGCGCGCTCCACGTCCGGCACCCGGTGGAGGGCGGTCAGCAGGGTGACCAGGCCGCCCAGCCAGAGGGCGACGGCCAGCAGATGGAGCACGTCGACCGGCATCGCGACACCGGGCTGGATGCCCGTGGAGGCGTGCTCGGACAGCGCCCAGGTGGCGGCGATGCCCGCCGCGACCACGGTGCCGCCGAGGCCCAGCCCGAAGGCGAGGTCCCGCTTCTCCTGCGTGCCGTCGTCCCTGCGGGCGTACGCCCCGAACAGCACGGCGACGAACAGGGCCGCCGCACCGAGCAGCAGCAGCCGGGAGACGAGTGCCGCGCCGGTCTTGGTCTCCAGCACGTCGCCGAGCGCCCCGAGGTCGGCGACGTCGGCCAGTGAGCCGGAGGCGGTGTAGGGCCCGCGCAGCAGCAGCATCGCCAGGGTGGCCGCGGTGAGCGTGACCCAGCCCGTGACCACGAGGCGCTGCACGGGCCGGACCGCGGCCCCCCGCCGCCAGCACAGCAGCACGAACGCGGCGCCGCCGGCGAGCAGGACGAAGCCCGCGTACGCGGCGTACCGCGCGATGCCGTAGAGCACTCCGACGGCGCCGCCGCCGGCCTGCTGGTCGGGCAGCGCGACGGTCGACGCGGACGGCGCGCCGATCGAGAAGGTGAAGGCGCCCGACACCGGGTGGCTGTCCGCGGACACGGCCTGCCAGGCCACGGTGTAGGTGCCGTCCGGCAGCCCGCCGTGCAGGGTGACGCCGTACATCACGGTGCCCCCGGTGCCGAGGTCGCGTATCCGCGCGGTGTCGGCGCGCTTGCCGCTCGGTTCGAGGACGCGGATGGAGTCGTCGCCCATGGCGATCTGCTCGGAGAAGGTGAGCGTGACCTCCGCCGGGGCGGTGGCCACCACCGCCCCGTCCTTCGGATTGCTCGCGATGAGCGCGGCGTGCGCCGACGCCGGGCCCGCGGCGGCCAGCAGCCCGATGAGCGTGCCGAGCAGCACGACCAGGGCCGACAGCGGCCGTACGGGGGACGCACCGAGGCGCGGGGCGGTGGCGGTCGTCATGCGATCAGTCCCTCACTGCTCAGTGCTGCGGGTTGTAGGTCGTCTCCTTGACGGGGACGTCCACGGTGATCGGATCCGACTTCTCGAAGTGCAGCTCCAGGGAGACCTTGTCGCCCTCCCGGGGACGCTGCTTCAGCGACATGAACATGATGTGGTTGCCGCCGCGTTCGAGATCGAGGCTGCCGTCCGCGGGGATGTCGAACGACGCCACCTCGCGCATCTTCTGGTCCTTGGTCTCGTGGATCGTGACGTCGTCCGAGATGTCGCTGGTGACCGAGGTGAGCCGGTCCGCCTGACCGCCGTCGTTGACGACGGTCAGGAAGCCGGCGGCCATGTCGCTCACCGGCTGCGGCATGAACGCGCCGTCGACCCGCAGCTCGGGCTCCCCCGCCGACGAGCAGCCGGCGAGTGCGAGCGAGGACGCCAGGGCCGCCGCCAGCAGGACGGGGGTCCGCCCGCGGATCACGGCTTCTCCCCCGCGACCAGCCTGGGCAGGTCCTTGGCCCAGTCGTCGGCGGTGGTGTCCTCGCCGTACAGGACGTAGCCCTCGTCGGTCCTCGGCGAGAAGGCGACGACCTGGGCGCCGTGCATGGAGACCACGGAGCCGTCCTTCTCCTTCTTCGGCGGGTCGATGCCGATGCCGATCGACTTGGCGCCGGCCTGGATGGCCGTGAAGTCGCCGGTGAGGCCGATGAACGACGGGTCGCCGGCGCTCGGCAGCCACTTCGCCAGTTCGGCGGAGGTGTCGCGCTCCGGGTCGGTGGTGACGAAGACGACCTGGAGCTTGTCCTGGTCGGCCTGCGGGAGCTGCTTCTTCGCGATGGCGAGGTTGCTCATCGTCAGGGGGCAGACGTCGGGGCAGTGGGTGTAGCCGAAGTAGATGAGCGTCGGCCTGCCCTTGGTCCGCTCCCGGAGGTCGAACGTCTTCCCCTCGGTGTCGGTCAGTGTCAGGTCCGGCTTGGCGAAGGGCCGGTCGAGGACGGTCGCCGCCTTCGTCTTCGGCTGGGCCGAGACCTCGAAGCCGGACGAGGCGGAGCCGTCCTCGCCGGAGCCGGAGGAACAGGCGGAGAGGGAGAGCCCGGCGGCCACCACGAGGGCGGCCGCGAGCACGGTCTTCTTGCGCATAGAGCTGATGTCCAGACGTGTCTGTCGGGTGGTGATCAGGCGCGGCGGCGGCCGGCCAGGACGCCGAAGGCCACGCCCGCGGCGCCGACGGCGATGCCGACGCCGCCGAGGACCCGGGCGGTCGTGTCGCTGCCGCCGGGCGAGGCGGCGGTCTCGGTGTGGCCGGCCTCGTCGTCGTGGCCGGCGTTCTTGTCGTCGGCCGCGGTGTCGGCGGCGCCGCCGCCGTGGTGGTCGCCGGAGGCGGCGGAGAGCTGCAGCACGGGCGCCGGGGACTCGGGCTCCTCGCCGCCCTCGGCCGGCTCCTCGATCCAGCGCACGACCTCGTCGTTGTCGTACGTCTGGAGGGCCTTGAAGACGAGCTGGTCGGCGTCCTCGGGAAGCTGGCCGAGGGAGACGGGGAACTGCTGGAAGCGGCCGGGCGCGATCTTCGAACCGTCCGCGGTCCAAGTCACCTTGGTGACGGCCTCGGTGATCTGCTTGCCGTGGACCTCGAGGGGCTTGTCGAGCTTGGAGCGGGTGACCTCGGCCTTCCAGCCGGGCACGTCCTGCGGCATCACGGACGCCAGCGGGTGCTCGGTGGGCATGGACACCTCCAGCTTCACGGTGGAGGCGTCGTCGCGCTCGTTCGGGACCTTGAAGTTGACGGTGGCGTAGCCGCCCTTGGCGGCCTCGCCCTGCGGCTGGACGCTGACGTGGGCGAAGGCGGTGCCGGAGAGGGCCACGACGGCGGCGGCGGCGACGGCGGCGGCGGCAACGCGGGAAACGTTCATGCGGAAACACACTCCACGGTGAGGAGAGGCGAGGGACGTGCCCGCGCACGGACGCGCGGGGGCACAGCGGCTCGGCTCCCGTCGAGCGAGCCGCGTCAGGCGGCGATGACGTATACGGACGGCGGCCCGCGCCTGATCACCGTGTGCTGGAGTGCCTCGCCGGCTCCCGGCGAGGGGGGGCCGGCCGGCGCGGCCGGCCGGCGGAGGACGCCCGCGGGCGCGGCGCCGGGCAGTCCCGCCCGCAGCGCCCGCACCAGGGCGAGGGCCGCGCGCAGGGCGCCCAGCCGGGCCCCGTCGGCGACCTCGTGGGCGGAGCCCGCAGACAGCTCGGCGAGCCGCAGCAGCGCCGTGTCGCCGCGCCGCATCAGCAGCCCGGTCACGGCGGCGGCCGCCAGGTGCCCGAGCAGCATGGCGAGCGAGGGGAGGTCCGGGCCCGCGGCCGTGTGCGCGTGGGCGCCGTGCACCGCGGTGGCCGGGTCGATCCCGGCGGTGGTCACGATGCGCCGGGCGTCGGCCGCGCCGATGGAGGCGGGGCCCGCCCCGCACACCAGCTTGGCGGCCACCCGGATCAGCGCGTCGTCCGCGCTCTCGGCGAGCTGGAGCCTGGTCTGCGCGAGACCGAACAGGGCGTGCAGCGCGAGCTGTCCGCCGGCCAGCACCGCCGCGATGGCGGGCAGCGAGCGCTGCCGCCCCGTGAACGGCACGACCAGCGCGAACACCACGGCGAACCCGAGCCCCAGCGACCACAGGGGCACCGCCTCGCAGGCGGCCAGCACGTGCCCGGTCCCGGACAGCACGACGCAGACCGCGGTGAACACCGCGGCCCTCAGCAGCCGCAGACCGGCTCCGGCGTGTGCGTGGCGTGGGGACGACATGGCCGGGTCATCATCCCACTGCCCCCGCCGCCTCCGTACGGCAGGTCCGGAAGATCCCGTTTGCCGAGTGCCGGACCGCTCCGCCGCCGGTCATCCGCCCTTCGGCGCCCCGGCATACACCGCGGGACGCGGCGGCGCATCCGCCGAACGAGGGCCGTGACGGCGAACGGGGGCTTACCGACGGGGGTGACGGGCAATACGTATCGGTATGTCGAGCGGGGGACAGGAGGCTGGAGCATGAGCATCTGGTGGTCACTCCGTCTGCGGCGCGACGCCGCGAGCGTCCCCCTGGCCCGGCGGCTGCTGCTCGGCACCATGGAGACCGCGGGCGTCGACCCGGACATCTCCTTCGACCTGTCCGTCGCGCTCACCGAGGCGTGCGCCAACGCCGTGGAGCACGGCGGGGATCCGGGCTCCGCGGCCGCCGGCCCGGCGGCCGAGTACCGGGTGACGGCGTATCTGGACGGCGAGAAGTGCCGTATCGAGGTCTCCGACTCGGGGCCCGGCTTCGACCGGGGCCCCGCACCGCTGCGCGACGCCCCCCTGTGCGGCGACGCGCAGGCGACGGCGGAGAGCGGCCGGGGGCTCTGCCTCATCGAGCAGCTCGCCGACCACGTCCATGTGCGCAGCAGGCCGGGGCTGGGCGCGGTGGTCAGCTTCGACAAGATCCTCAAATGGCGCGAGGGCGCGCTGCTCGGTGTCTCCTGAGCGGCGCGCCCCCGGGCGTCTCGCGGGTCAGTCCCGCAGCGCGGCCATCCACGCCTCGACCTCGTCGGCCTGACGCGGCAGCGAGGCGCTGAGGTTCCGGTTGCCGTCCTCGGTGACGAGGATGTCGTCCTCGATCCGGACGCCGATGCCGCGGTACTCCTCGGGCACCGTGAGGTCGTCGGCCTGGAAGTACAGACCCGGCTCGACGGTCAGGCACATACCGGGCTCCAGCGTGCCGTCGACGTACGCCTCGGTGCGCGCGGCGGCGCAGTCGTGGACGTCCATGCCGAGCATGTGGCCGGTGCCGTGCAGCGTCCAGCGGCGCTGGAGGCCCAGTTCGAGCACCCGCTCCACCGGGCCCTCGACGAGGCCCCACTCGACCAGCCGCTCCGCGAGCACCCGCTGCGAGGCGTCGTGGAAGTCGCGGTACTTGGCGCCCGGCTTCACCGCGGCGATGCCCGCCTCCTGGGCGTCGTGGACCGCGTCGTAGATCTTGCGCTGGATCTCCGTGTAGCGGCCGCTGATCGGCAGGGTGCGGGTGACGTCTGCGGTGTAGAGGGTGGTGGTCTCCACACCGGCGTCGAGCAGCAGCAGGTCGCCGGAGCGGACCGGGCCGTCGTTGCGCACCCAGTGGAGGGTGGTGGCGTGCGGGCCGGCGGCGCAGATGGAGCCGTAGCCGACGTCGTTGCCCTCGACGCGGGCGCGCAGGAAGAAGGTGCCCTCGATGTAGCGCTCGCTGGTGGCCTGCGCCTTGTCGAGGACCTTGACGACGTCCTCGAAGCCGCGGGCGGTCGAGTCGCACGCCTTCTGGAGCTCGCCGATCTCGAACTCGTCCTTCACGGCACGCGCCTCGGAGAGGTACACCCGCAGCTCGTCGTCGTGCTCGGCGGTGACCTTGTCGGTCAGGGCGGCCTCGACGCCGGCGTCGTGGCCGCGCACCACGCGGACCGGGCCCCTCGCCTCGCGCAGGGTGTCGGCCAGTTCGCGCACGTCCCGGGCGGGGATGCCGAGGAGCTGCTCGGCCTCGGCCAGCGAGTGGCGCCGGCCGACCCAGAGCTCGCCCTGGCCGGACAGCCAGAACTCGCCGTTCGCGCGGTCGGAGCGCGGCAGCAGGTGCACGGTGGCCTCGTGACCGTCGCCCCTGGGCTCCAGCACGAGCACGCCGTCCTCGGTCTGGTCGCCGGTCAGGTACGCGTACTCGGTGGCGGCCCGGAAGCTGTACTCGGTGTCGTTGGAGCGGGTCTTCAGGTTGCCCGCGGGGATCACCAGGCGCTCCCCGGGGAAGCGCGCCGACAGCGCGGCACGGCGGGCCGCCGTGTGCGCGGCCTGCGGGATCGCCTCCAGGCCGTGCAGCTCGGTGTCGGCCCACCCCGTGGTCATGTTCTCGGCCAGCTCGTCGGACACGCCCGGGTACAGGCCGTTCTTGCGCTGCTTGATCGGCTGCTCCTCTTCCGGGGTCTCCGGGGTGAGCTCCTCCGCCACGTCTGCCTCCTGGGCCTTTCGGCCTCTCGATACGACTCGGGACCCTCCTGGGTGCGTGTCTGCTCACAGGAGGGGCGACTCCATCGTATGTGCGAGCGGAAGACGGCCCCGGACGGACCGGGAGATTGTGAGGAATCAGTCAAAGCGGGCGGCGAGCAGGACCACGTCCTCGGCTCCGTCCGTCCGGTCCAGTCCGTCGGGCAGCATCGCGCGCAGCACGTGGTCGGCGACGGCCGAGGGGTCGCTGCGCGCGGACCGCGGCACACCGGCCGCCGCCGCGTGCAGCCGCGCGAACGCCCGGTCCATGGCGTCGCCGGTGCGCCTGAGCAGTCCGTCGGTGTACAGCAGCACCGTTTCTCCGGGCTCCGGGGTCAGTTCCATGCTGGGCGCCTCCCAGCAGGCGAGCATGCCCAGCGGGGCCGACAGCGTGGTCTCGGCGAACTCGGTCCTGCGCTCGCCGATCACCAGCGGCGGGGTGTGCCCCGCCCCCGCGAGCACGATCCGGCGGGCGGCCGGCTCGGCGTACGCGAAGAGCGCCGTCGCCGTGCGGGCGGGTTCGGTCAGCCGCAGCAGCAGTTCGAGGTCGGAGAGGACGGCGACCGGGTCCTCGCCCTCCATCACCGCGTACGCGCGCAGCGAGGCGCGGAGCCGGCCCATCGCGGCGAGCGCGCTCGGGCCCGAACCGCTCACCGAGCCGACGGCGAGGCCCAGCGCGCCCTCCGGCAGCGGCAGCGCGTCGTAGAAGTCGCCGCCGCCGCGCTCCCCGGTGCGGTGGCGGACGGCGAGGGCGACGCCGGGCACCCGGGGCAGCCGGCGGGGGAGCAGCTCGTCGGCGACGGTGGCCACGGTGGCGCGGGCGCGCTCCAGTTCCAGCAGCCGCGCCAGGTGTTCGGTGGCGTAGCGCATGTAGAGCCCGGCGAGGTGGGTCTGCCGTTCGACCGGTTCGGCCGGCTCGTCGTACATCCAGACCGCGGCGCCGAGCACGGCCGATCCGTCGGTGGCCAGCGGACAGGTCCAGGTGGCGGCGCAGCCGAGGCGGACGGCGACCTCGCGGTGGAGCGGGTGGAGGTCCTCGGCGAGCAGGTCGGGGCGGGCGACGGGGGCGGGCGCGGCGGCGGGCCGGCGGTCGCGCAGCATCGGGCCGAACGCGGTGGCCTCGCGCGGCACGGTCTCGATGTGCCCGAGGTCGGCGCGGCCGAGACCGAGGCCCCTGGTGCGCGGCAGGAGCGCGGCGCCCGGTGCGCCGGCGAACACACCGTCGTGCGCCGGATCGCGCGGGGGCTCCAGGACGACCATTCCGCGCCGTGCGCCGACGAGGGCCGCGCCGGCGTTCAGCAGTTCGTCGAGTGCCTCGTCGAGCGTGCCGGTCCGGGCGAGGCGTTCGGTGAGTTCGTGGAGTGTGGTGAGGTCGGACACCCAGCCGGCGAGGCGGTCCTGGATGACCGCCCCGGGCGGGGGAGGCACCTCCGGCATCGGGTGCGCGGCCGCGGAAGTGTGCGCGGGAGCCGGAAATGTTGGATCGATTCCGGCCACTTTCGGCAGGTGCGGGGCGCTCATGGCCGCCGTCTTCCCGGCGCACGCTTTTCGCTCAATAGCATCGCAAACCCCCATGTCCATCTGCGCCGCTACCCATGCATCCACATCTACACGCAGACGTGAGGTGATGTCCAGCATTGTCCCGGTGGGATGAGTGGTGTCAGCAGGTCGTTAACTTGGCCGAAAAAAGCACCCGATGGAGGAGGTCTGCGGTCGACTGAGGGCGTTCGGCAGGGGGACCCAGGGGTTCGCGCCCCGGGGATAGCGTCATTGCAAGCGTGCTGGGTACGTGTACGTAGACGGTGATGGTCAGGGGCAGTTGGAGTGCCCCGGAACCTGGCGGCGGGTCCGGGCGTCCTACGCTCGAAGGCCGCGCCCCCCATCCTCGAAGTGGCGGGGAAGTTTCGCGGGACAGCAAGCGACGGCCCCGCGCCACCCCGCGCCACACGTTTAATGGACCACAGCCGACGTTCGGCCCCGGGCGGCGAATGCAGCCGCCGGCACCGCGGGGAAACGCCCATGCCACCGGCAAGGGGCGGTGGCGCGCCGATCCGATCGCGTTTGCACGCACAGTGAAGTTGTCTGCACATGTTGTGATGTGGACCCCGGCGTTCAACGGAAAGGAACGAGCGCTCATGCGCGAGATCCTCGGAAGGCGACGCAGGCTTCGGTACCGGCGGCGAAAAGGCCCTGACCAGCTCGACGCCGCGCTGACCGCGGCCGTCGGATGGGGCTGGCCCGTCCTGCCCGGTGTGGGGCGCAGGACCGCGGGGGGCAACTCCCCGGGCAGAGCGGCAAGGAACGACGGGCAGGAATGCGCCTGCCCCGACCCGGAGTGCGTCGTCCCCGGCGCACACCCCTTCGACCCCGGCCTGCTCGCGGCCACCACCGACGAGCGGATGCTCCGCTGGTGGTGGGGCAACCGGCCCACCGCGCCGGTGGTGCTCGCCACCGGCGGCCGGGCGCCCTGCGCCGTGAGCCTGCCCGCGGTGGCCGCCGCCCGAGCCCTCGCGGTGCTCGACGAGCGGGACATGCGGCTCGGCCCCGTGGTCGCGACCCCCACCCGGTGGTCGCTGCTGGTCGCCCCGTACGGCCTGGAGCGGCTCGGCGAGCTGCTGTTCGTGAAGGACAACGTCCCCAGCTCGCTGCGGTTCCACGGCGACGGCGGCTATCTCGTGCTGCCCCCGTCGGACACCGGCGGCGGGCAGGTGCGCTGGGAGCGGGCCCCGCTCGCCGGTTCCGCCACCCCCTGGCTCCCGGACGTGGAGGCGGTCGTCGACGCGCTGGTCGAGGCGAGCGACGCGGCCGAGCCGCGCAGCGGGCTGCACCCCCCGGAGTCCGGCGACGGCAGCCGGCTGACCTACTGACCGGCCGGCCGCCCCGCCCGGGGGCGGCACCCGCCGGGCCGCCCCCTCACTCGTACGGGTGGGAGGCGGGGCGCGTCGCGGGGAAACCGGCGCGCGGGCCCCGGCCGCCCGCGGGGCGGCGGCTATCTTCGGGCAACCACCGTGCACTCCCCCGCAGTCGGCAGGTTGCCCATGAATCCCCGTGTGACCGGGCTGGCGGCCGTCACGGCCGCGGCCGTCCTGCTGCCGCTCACCGCCTTCGCGGGGACCGCCGGCACCCCGGGCACCGGTGACGGCGGAGCCCCCGCCGCGGCGCCGCCCGCGGCCGGCGCTCCGGAGCGGACCGCCGGGCTCCCGGCGCGCGGCGACGCCCGCCGGGCCGCGGATGGTACCGGAGCCGGAGCTCCGTTCCCAGCGCGCCGGATCGAGCGATGTGGGCCGGAACTCGCCTCCCCGGGTGGCGTGGAGGCCCAGACCTGTGTCATGGCGGAAGACGGCGAAACCTGGGCCCGCACCTATTTCCGCAATCCCACCGGCGGGGAATTGACGGCCGTACTGTCTCTGATGGGCCCCGGCGGGCGTGCCTGGCAGGCAAACTGCTTGCCACATGAGGGCGATGAGCCGGGTACCTGTGAAACCCCTCGGGCGCATTCCCTGGGAGAGCCGTCGGCCTACGCGGCCGTTGCCGAGTTCGCCGCCCGGGGCGCCGGCGGCGACGGGCCGCTGCTGCTCCGGGCCGGGAGCAACTCCGTTGCCGCCGGGGGACGTTGAGCCGGAGGGGCGGCCGGGAAATGGAAACGCCCGATCGCTGGCGACGGGGGATGCACCAGCGACCGGGCTTCTAGAACGGTAACAAGAGATCTGCGGTTCGCAAATTCGATCTCTGTTATTCGGACAGGGATTTACCGGCTGGTAGAGCGAGTTGTGACTGGAGTCACCCGATACCGCACGGCATTCGTCACTCTCAGCTGAGGGTGACTTGGCGGTTGGTGAGGCCGCCCCGTGCCCGGCGCTCCTCCGGCGTCAGCGGGGCGTCGTCGGCGAGGGCGGCGGCGAGCCGTTCGGCGAACTCCGCGGCGGGCTTCTCGCACTCCTCGGCGCCCATCGAGGTGGGCAGGTCCCAGACCGGGACCATCAGACCGTGCGCGCGGAACGAGCCGACGAGACGGGTGCCCTCGCCGAGCGAGGACGACCCGGCGGCGTGCAGCCGGGCCAGGGCGTCGAGCAGACGCTCCTCGGCGTGCGCCATGACCCAGCGCAGGTGGTTCTTCTCCGGCGTCTCGCACCAGTAGGCGGCGTCCACCCCGGCGAGCTTGACGGTCGGGATGGCGGCGGCGTTCGCCCGCTCCAGGGAGGCGGCGACATCCGGCGACGCCTGCTCCTTCGAGTCCGGCACCCAGAACTCGAAGCCCGCGTGGACGACCGGCTCGAAGGCCGCGTCGGCGTCGAGCAGGTCCTGGAGACGCACCGGCTCCGCGTCCGCCGTGTCCGTGCCGCCCGCCGTCACCGGCGTGCCAGGCTCGGCGGCGAGCGCCTTGCGCAGGGTGGTGGCCAGGTCGCGGCTGAGGTCGCCGGAGGGGGTGTCGTTCTGGAGGCCGAGCAGGACCGAACCGTCGTCGCGGCGCAGCGCGGGCCACGCCATCGGCAGCACCGTCGCGAGCGTCACCGACGGGACGCCCTCGGGGAGGCCGTCCTTCAGCGTGAGTTCGACCGTCGCCGCGGGCACCAGCTCGCGCAGGGCGACCCAGTCGGACTCGCCGGCGAGCCCCTCGAACGGGCGCTGGACCAGTTCGGTCACGGCGTGCGCGGCGGCGCGGCCGTGACACGCCTTGTAGCGGCGGCCCGAACCGCAGGGGCAGGGCTCGCGGGCGCCCACCACCGGCACGGGCTCGTTCGCGCCTGCGGCGCCTGCCCCGGTCCTGGTCTGAGGCTTCGTCGCCTTCGTCTGGGGGCGCTTCTTGGCCATGGTGAGGCTTTCTCCCGATCGCGGCGGTGCTGTGTCGGGCGCGAGCCTAGCCGTACGGCGCGACCCGCGTGGCGCATCGGCCCCCCAGTCGCGGAACCGGGTGACGCGCGGGACCCCGCGGCGCCCCGCGTCCGGACGGGGTCGAGGACCGTGCCGCGGCCCGGTGAGCCGACCCGGGCCGGACGGACCGATGCGCCGAGGACTTTGCCGTGGCTCCGTGAGCCGGGGCGTCCCGATGTGCCGAGGAGCCCTGCCGCGGCCCGTGAGCCGGGGCGGACGCCGATGCGCCGAGGAGCTTGCCGCGGCTTGTGAACCGGGGCGGACCCCGACGCGCCGAGGTCTCCGGCGAGGCCCCGTGCGCCGACCCGGACCGGAGGCCCGCGCGGCTCCTGCGCCCACCCGGGCCGGAGGCCCGGAGGCGTCCCCCGCCGGCCGGGCCCGCGCGGAGCACGCCGGCTGCCCGCCCGTCCGGCCGATCTAGTCGAGATCGTCGAAGGCGTCGGAGAAGTCGAAGACCGGCCCCCCGACCCGGGTGGCGAAGTCCTCGCGCCGGTGTCCCTCCGTGACGAGCACCCACACCGTGACCTCGCCGGCCACCTCGTCGCGCACGCCCCACTCCTGGGCGAGCGCGGAGATGATGTTCAGCCCCCGGCCGCCGCGCGCCGTCACCGACGGCGTGGCCGGAATCGGGCGGGTCGGCCCGCCGCCGTCCGTCACCTCGACCGTCAGCCGCCCGGAGCGGTCCACCCGCCAGGCGGCGCGTACGTCGCCGTCGCCCACGTCGGAACGGCCCAGCGGTCTGCCGTGGCGGTACGCGTTGCTGAGCAGCTCGGAAAGGATCAGAACCGCGTCGTCGACGACCGTCTCCGACACCCCGCCGTCCCTGAGCTGCGCACGCATCCGGTGCCGCGCCTCACCCACGCCCGCAGGGCCATGGGGTACGGCCATGCTCGACGACGTGGGCACTTCCTGTGCCACCACAAACGCCACCCCCGAGACCTCCTTCGCCCCACGCCACCGTGTGAATGCCCTCCTGGACTGGACCGGAAACCGGCCAACCACGCGGCAGTGACGCACTCGACACGCGTGACTACACAGCGAATGCGCCGGGGCACACCCTGTGACGCAGGGTCACGAAGTCACCGGCGTCCCAGCTGGGACAGGACCTGACCGGGACGGTTGGTGATGATCGCGTCGACGCCCAGGCGGATGCACAACTCCACGTCCTCGGGCTCGTCGACGGTCCAGACGTGCACCTGGTGACCCGCCTCGTGCAGCCGTGCCACGAGATCGGGGTGGCTGCGTACGATCCGGATCCCGGGGCCGGCGACGCCCGCCCCGGCGGGCAGCCTGCCCTCCCGCACCCGGCGGGTCGCGAACTGCGTCAGATAGACGGTCGGGATCCGCGGGGCCGCCAGCGAGACCCGGTGCAGCGAGCGGGCCGAGAAGCTCATGATGCGTACCGGCGACTCCTCGCGGGACGGCGGCTCCGCCAGGCCGAACCGCTTCAGCAGTGCCAGCAGCCGCTCCTCCACCTGGCCGGCCCACCGGGTGGGGTGCTTGGTCTCGACGGCGAGTTCCACCCGGCGCCCGGCGTCGGCGACCAGCTCCAGCAGCCGCTCCAGCGTGAGGACCGAGGTCAGCGAGGGGTCCTTACACTCCGGGCTCTCGGCCGCGTCCTTCCACGACCCGAAGTCGAGCGCCGCGAGGTCCGCGAGCTCCAGCGCGGAGACGGCGCCCCGGCCGTTGGACGTGCGGTTCACCCGGCGGTCGTGGACGCAGACCAGATGACCGTCCGCGGTGAGGCGGACGTCGCACTCCAGGGCGTCGGCGCCGTCCTCGATCGCCTTGCGGTACGCGGCCAGGGTGTGTTCGGGGGCGTCCTCCGACGAGCCTCGGTGGGCCACGACCTGAATGCTGTGCGCTGGTGCTGGGGTCACCCGCGTCATGGTGTCACCGTGACGGGGCAGACGGGGGAGGGGGCGGCGGGGCACATGGCTCCGGCCGTCCGGGGGCTCAGAAGATGCGCCCCATTTGTCGTAAGTAAAGGATTGCCGGAATACACACAGGTCCTGCTTACAGTGGCCTGACGTGCGGTGGGAAAAGCTGACCGCGGACAGTCGCGCAGCGAACGCCCCGGAGTCACGCCGACCCGGCCCGTACCGAAGTGGACCTGTGGAACCTGTGGAACCTGAGGAGACAGAGCTGTGAGCACCGAGAACGAGGGCAACGCGGTTCCTGCCGCCCCGTCCGTACCGCCTCGGCCGGACACCGCTCCCGAGGGTCCGGCCCCCGCGCCGCCCGCGGGTTCCCCCGACCCCGCCGCCGCGCACACCCCCTCCCCGGGTGCCGGCGACGCGGTCCACGGCCACGGCCCGACCCCGCCCGCGCACACCCCCTCCCCGGGTGCCGGCGACGGGGCCCACGGTCACGGCCCCACCCCGCCCGCTCCCTCCGGGCCGGCCGGCGCGCCTCCCGCCCCGCCCGGATCCCACGACCCGTTCGCCGAGCGGGCGACCGCCACCCACCAGGCGCAGGCCCCGCAGGGCGCCGGTCCCGCCTGGCCGCCCGCCCCGCCCGCCGTCCCCTCCTACGGCGGCGGCGCGCACGGCGGCGGTCCCGTCTGGGGCGACCCCGGCCACCAGCCCGCCCCCGCGGGCGAGCCGCGACGGCGCCGCTCCGGCGGTCTCGTCGCCGCCGTCCTGGTGGCGGCGCTCGTCGCCGGCGGCGTCGGCGGCGGTATCGGCTACTGGGCCGCCGAGCGCAACGACGGCGGCACCGGTTCGACCACGGTCTCCGCCGCCGCTCCGCAGGACCTCAAGCGCGAGCCGGGCACGGTGGCGGCGGTCGCGGGCAAGGCGCTGCCGGGTGTCGTCACCATCGAGGCCAAGTCGGGCGCCGGGGGCATCGGCGGCACCGGTGGCGAAGGCGGCGAGGGCGGCACCGGCACCGGGTTCGTCTACGACCGCGAGGGCCACATCCTCACCAACAACCATGTGGTGGAGTCGGCCGCCGAGGGCGGCACCCTGTCGGCGACCTTCTCCGACGGCAAGACGTACGACGCCGAGGTGGTCGGCCGCGCCCAGGGCTACGACGTGGCCGTCCTCAAGCTCAAGGACGCGCCCGGCGGACTCGCGCCGCTGCCACTCGGGAACTCGGACAAGGTCGCGGTCGGCGACTCCACCATCGCCATCGGCGCACCGTTCGGCCTCTCCAACACGGTGACCACCGGCATCATCAGCGCCAAGAACCGCCCCGTCGCCTCCGGTGACGGCTCCAGCGGCAAGAACAGCTACATGAGCGCGCTCCAGACCGACGCCTCCATCAACCCGGGCAACTCCGGCGGCCCGCTGCTCGACTCGGGCGGCGCGGTGATCGGCATCAACTCCGCGATCCAGTCCGCCGGGAGCGGCATGGGCCAGTCCCAGGCGGGCTCCATCGGCCTGGGCTTCGCCATCCCGATCAACCAGGCGAAGACCGTCGCCGAGCAGCTCATCAAGACCGGCACCCCGGTCTACCCGGTCATCGGCGCCACCGTCGACATGTCCGGCCAGGGCGGCGGCGCGAAGATCGCCTCCGAGGGCGCCGGCGGCAGCGAGGCGGTCCCGCCGGACAGCCCCGCGGGCCGGGCCGGCCTGAAGTCCGGCGACGTGATCACGGGCTTCGACGGCAAGGAGATCGACAGCGGTCCGACCCTGATCAGCGAGATCTGGACGCACGAGCCCGGCGACAAGGTGAAGCTGACCTACGAGCGCGACGGCAAGGAGCGGACGGCGGAGGTCACCCTCGGCGAACGCAAGGGCGACAGCTGACCCCTGAGCCCCGGAAGGGCCGGCCGCCGTGCACCCGCACGGCGCCCGGCCCTTCGTGCTCCGCCGTGCTCCGCCGTGCTCCGCGCGCAGGCCGGCCCTCCCGCGCGAAGGCCGCCCTTCGCGTCCCGCGCGGCTGCCGTCCTACTCCACGGCCGCAGGGGGCCGGGCGGCCCGCTCGTCGAACTCCTCCCGGGCGGCCACCACCGCGGCGACGTTCGCCTGCGCCCAGTCGGTGATGCCCTGCAGCAGACCGCCGACCTCCCGCCCCAGCGCCGTCAGCCGGTACTCCACCCGCGGCGGCACGGTCGGATACACGGCCCGGGTGAGCAGCCCTTCGCGCTCCAGCGCCCGCAGGGTCCCCGTCAGGACCTTCGCCGTCACGCCGTCGAGCCGCCTGCGCAGCTCCGCGAAGCGCATCGGCCGGCCGTCCTCCAGCGCCACCAGCACCAGCATGGTCCACTTGCCGGCGATCAGCTCCAGCACGGCGCGGGTGGGGCAGTCGCGGAGGAAGACGTCCACGCCGCCGTGTTCCCTGAGGTCGAAGCCGGTATCCATGAGGAACCTCGATATCAGACAAGTGCCTTCTTCCGCCGGGGCTTCGGCCGGTCCGACCATGGACCCACCGCCGGAGCACCGTTGAGGAGTCCTGATGCCCGCCCGCATGCACGCCGTCGTCCAAACCGCCTTCGGCGGACCGGAGAAGCTCGTCCACACCGAGACCGACGTGCCCGGACCGGGCCCCGGCGAGGTGCTGGTGCGGGTCGCCGGCGCGGGGGTCAACCCGGGCGACGCCGTGCTGCGCTCGGGCCGGGTCCCGGAGCTGGTCCCGCTGCCGTGGACGCCGGGCACCGACGTCTCGGGGACCGTCGAGCGGACCGGCGAGGGCGTGACCGGCTTCGCGCCCGGCGACGCGGTGTACGGCATGCTCCCCGTGTCGCGCCGAGGCTCCTACGCCGAGTACACCGTGGCACCGGCCACCGCCCTGGCCCGGCCGCCACGGAACCTCGGCCTCGTGCGCGCCGGGGCCGTCCCGCTGGTCGCCAGCACGGCCTGGCAGGCACTGGCCGTGCTGGCCCGCGTCCGGCCCGGCGACCGGGTGCTGGTCCACGCGGCCGCGGGCGGCGTCGGGCACGTGGCCGTGCAACTGGCCGCGCAGGCCGGGGCACACGTGACCGGGACCGCGCGGCCGGCCCACCACGACTTCCTGCGCGGCCTGGGCGTCACCGACCTCGTCGACCACACCGCCACCGACTTCCGGGCCGCCGTCGAACCGGTCGACGTCGTGCTGGACCTCGTCGGCGGCGAGTACGGCCCCCGCTCCCTCGACGTGCTCCGCCCGGGCGGCCTGCTCATCGGCGCCTCGATCGACCCGGGCACCGACGAGCGGCAGGCGGCGGCCCGCGGACTGCGCTACGTCTGGGTCACGGCCGAACCCTCCGGCGAGGTGATGGAGAAGATCACCGAGCGCATCGAGGCGGACCGGCTGCACATCGAGATCGGGCGCACCTACCCCCTCGCCGAGGCCGCCGAGGCCCACCGCGCCATCGAGCGCAGGCGCACCACCGGCAAGATCCTCCTCGCCCCCTGACCACCCTCCCGGCCGAGGCCCCCGCACCCCCGCGCGGGCCGGTAGGCTGTAGCCGCTCCGCAGCGGGTGCGGCGGGGCACGGGTGGGTTGCCCGAGCGGCCTAAGGGAACGGTCTTGAAAACCGTCGTGGCGCGAGTCACCGTGGGTTCAAATCCCACACCCACCGCGCGCAGGTCAGCGTAGGCGCTGGTCAGAAGGGGTGTCCCGGGTAGAGGGACACCCCTTTCGCATGCGAGCCTGTCTCACCCCTTCTCGCCCGCATCCCAGCTTTGACCAGTGCGTATGGGCCATCTGTGGGCCAGGATCAGGGCCCGGCTTCCCCATCGAGTGCGCGTGAGATCAGGTCGTTGGAGTGCTGCTGACCGCCCTTGAGGATCTTCGCGTAGAAGCGGTACAGCACCGCGATGCTGTGGCCGGCCCGAGCGGCCACCTCGGCGGGGTCCACCCCGGACTTGATCCAGAGAGACACTCCAGCGTGCCGCAGCGAGTACGGCACCGCAGCCAACGGGGATTTGGCCTCAGCCGGGGCCAGAACAGCCGCACGCGCCTTCTCCCACAGATCGCAGTACTCCGTGGACGCGACGCGGCCACCTCGTGCCGCACGGAACAGCCGCCCGTCGTCCGTGGTGCCGTAGCGGGCGATGTGCTCGCGGAGCAGGTGCACGAGAACGGGCGGGATGGGGACGGTCCGTGTGGCGCCGCTCCTTCGCCGCTTCAACCCTCGCTTCTCGTAGGACGCGCCGTCATCCGTCCATCCCCCGCCGACTTCCGGGCGGCTCTCGCCCAGCAGCAGCTCGCCCCACTTCTGCACGCACTCGGGGGAGTTGGGCGGCAGGGTGCAGTCCGACTCTTTGAGCGCGACGATTTCGCCCGGCCGCATCGCCGCGTAGTACAGGCACCCGAAGAAGGCGTGGAGGTGTGCACCGCGCGGTCCGGAGTCGCGGACGGCGC
This sequence comes from Streptomyces zhihengii, assembly GCF_016919245.1. Lineage (NCBI taxonomy): Bacteria > Bacillati > Actinomycetota > Actinomycetes > Kitasatosporales > Streptomycetaceae > Streptomyces > Streptomyces zhihengii. Next base: position 4,251,838 of record NZ_JAFEJA010000001.1, read on the forward strand.
CGAGTAGAGAGCGCGCCAGGACGGGCCCGGGCACGAAACGAAAGTCGATCTCGTCATCGCTCTCAGGCGGCGACCAGTCGACGCGTGGAAGCGGGTTCGCGCTGAGCAGTCCCTTCTCGTCCACGGTGTAGCGCAGCACGTTGCTGAGCACCATGCGCTTGCGTCGCACCGTGTTCTCCGCAGCCTTCTTCCCGTCCAGCCGTAGCGAGAGGGCTTCGAGGGCGGGGCGAAGAAGCGTCGGGTCCTCCAGGTCTTTGACCTTGCGTGAGTTCGCAGCGATCCAGTCGAGCGCGGCCCGGATGTCTGCCGGCGGCTGCTCGGCGGTGTGCCGAGGCACCCAGCTTCCTTCGGCATTCCTCACTGCGCGGAAGGCCCACTGGTACAGCGCTGCACGCAGTACGGCCGCAGGGGGCGCACCGCGCTTGGTGGTCACCAGCATCGGGGTTACGACGGAGAGCGATTCCGCGATGCTCGCCCTGTGCTTTGCTGCGGCTCGGGGCCACTTCATCAGCACGTACTGCGTGACGTGCTCGTACCAGGACGGGGACGTGCGTGCCATTAGCTCGGCCGCGGGAAGGCCAGTCTCCTCGTCGAACTGCTGGTGGTCACGGAGGGCGGTCATCAGCTCCGCGCGCCGCCCGTCCGCCTGCGGCTTGAGCTTGAAGCTTCGGGAGTGCGGACGCTCACCGACCCGCCAACGGAGCTCCCACGGCTTCGGGCGGCCGGCGCGCTTGCGGATGGACCAGATATCGACGTCGAACGTGAGCATCTCTCTCCAGGCATGATGAGGGGCCCGCGCATGCGCGGGCCCCTGGTGAGCTATTCGGTTAGGCGGCGCGCTGCTCGCAGCGCGCCCACCAGGCGTCGAGATCGCCGCGGCGGACGCGGAGTTGTCCGTTCGGGAGCTTGATGAGGCGAGGGGCGTGGCCGCGGGCGCGCATGCGGTAGAAGGCGGCGCGGCTCATGCCGATCTCGGCGAGGACTTCCGGGAGCTTGAGCATCTTGGTGCTGGCCACTGGGCTCCTTAGCTCGGTCTGGGGTGACAGAACCCCGGGTTGTGATGACAGAACTGACAGAACCTCGCCGTATGGCCTCTGAGCTGGGGTTTTCCTGGCCTTGCTCGGCGTGACAAAACCTCGGAAAACTCTGACAGAACCTCCGGGTGGGAGTTCTGTCAGAGCGACCGCTGAGCGGGGTCGAGGTTCTGTCAGAGTTTCCGGAGGTTTTGTCAGCGCTCCGGGAGTAACTGTTTCCGCAGGTCAGATGCCTTGTCGGGAGGTTCTGTCAGTTCTGTCATCGGGGTGGGGGGTTTTCAGGCGCCAGGAGTGGCGCGGGGGTGTGCCTCGTAGCGGGGGGAGGGCGGCCGGCCGCCGCGTCCGTTGCGGGGTGGCGGGGGCTGCTGGCGGACCCAGCCGTGTTCCTCCAGGAGTGTCAGGGCGGGGTCGAGGTCGCGCATGGCGGGGAACTCGCCGCGGGGCATGGCACGGAAGAGGTCGCGCTTGGTGAAGCAGGTGGTGCGTGTCTCGCGCAGGTGGGTCAGGACGGTGTGTGCGGCGGACAGTGCAGGGTCGGCGCCCATGGCGTCGAAGACGTCGAGGGCATGGGCGGTGAAGTAGTCCCCGAGGCGGGTAGCGGCTGCCATCGTCTCGGGGCCGATGGGCAGGTTCCAGGCGTCCTCGGGGTGGGTGGCGAGGTGTAGAAGTCCGGCCATGCGCGCGACAGCCCCGTCACGCTTGCTGGCCCAGTTGATGATCGGGGCGAGCGATCCGCCCTTGCCGAGGCGGGATTCGGTGACGCGCTGGTAGGCGAGCAGGACGGTGTCCGCTTCGGGTGACAGGGTGAGGGTTGCAGTCTCCGTCCAGCTCGCGAGGGTCAAGGCCAGGCGGCCCAGAGTTTCGGCGTAGGTGGCGGCGGTTTCGGGCGACAGGAGCTGAGGAGTGAGGTTGCGACGCCCGACGAGAGATTCCGGCTTGGAGTAGAGGAACCGGGCGAGCAGGCCCCGCCCGTCAGCTCCCTTGATCTGCCCGATGGCGTCCAGGACGGCCGGTTGCACGGCCAGACCCATGGTGATGGCCGGGGCCTCGATGTACTGGGCGTCCCGGGCCTGGCGGTTGACGCGGGCCATGTCCCCGGCATGTCCCTTGAGGAAGATGCCCATGTTCGGGGTGCCGCCGGAATAGCGGCCCGCGATGATCTCGAAGATCTCGCCCTCAGGCGACAGGATCGAGATCCGTCCCTCCTGCTGGGCCAGGAGCGTCGTCAGGGACTCGGCGGTGACATCATCCGCGATGAGCTGCGGCTCGGCCGGGACCACGGCCCGCTCGGCAGCATCCGACAGGGACACGGCCGAGGCGGTCAGATCAGCCACCTTCTCCGGATCAGCATTGGCTGCCAGCTTCTCCGCCCGCTCGGCGGCAGCCTTGGCGATGCGTGCTGCTGCGGCGGCTTCGGCCCGCTGTGGTGCTGTCAGCTCGATGAGAGCCTGCTCGGCGGCGAGCAGGGGCTTCGTCATGAGCCCGAAGACTGCGGACTTGCGGTTGCCGGGCGGCAGGGCGACGGCGGTGTAGAGGTTGAGCGGTTCGCTCCACTGGCCGCGGACGTTGACGTTGAGGCGTCCGCCGGCAGCGGTGCCGATGACCGCCAGTGCGAGGCATCCGGCGAGGTCGATGGGCGTCTGGGTCTCCTCGGTGACTTCCGCCGTCATGGCCCGGAGCCAGGTGGGCAGCGCGTCGACTGGGAAGTCAGGGAGCGGACCGCGCGGGTTGATCGGGACGGGCTCGTCCCAGACGGGCCCGGCTACGTCCTCCGCGGACATCTCCTCGAATCCCGCCCACAGTTCGCTGTCATGCCGTGTCATGCGGCGGTCCTCCTGTCCGCCGTGGTGGCGGGGATGGTGGGCAGGGGAAGGTCAGTGACAGTTCGGACGCCCTGACGGGCGGCGACTTCCGCGCCCCTGGCCGTGGTGGATGGGGCTGCGTCGGCGGCGTGCGGACAGTGCTGCACGTTGACGCGGCCCGTCAGCTCGACGACGGCCCACTTGCCCACGGCTCGCTCGTGGTGTCCACAGCGGCACAGCCAGTCGGCGACCGGCCGGCGCTCGTCCGTGCTGACTTGCAGGCCGGGCCGGATGCCAGTGACGACGATCGGCCGCTCGCCCTGGTCGCGGGAGTTCATGCCAGCCGCCATGTGCTGCTGAGACCGTTGGCAACAGCGCGTCGGGCGTAGGGCTCGGGAACGCCGACGGTGACGGCGGCGGCCACGATCTCCTCGCCCAGGCGCTGCAGACCGCACGGGCCAGGGCACGCGGCGTGCTGCTTGGCAGTGAACCGGGCCACCCCGTAGGCGGCGGACCCGGCCCCGCTCTCACGGTGCGCCAGGATTCGGTCGAGACCGCGCTGCAGGCCGGTCCGGACGAACGTGGTGGTGTGGCGGCAGCCGGTGGCCACGCTGCGGTCCCACGCGGCGCGGGCCGGGGACGAAGAGTCCACTCCCTGGCGCGGCGGAGTGGTCTCTTCCCTCTCCACCAGGCTGCGGACGGCGTCGGGCAGGGCGGTCACGGTGCCGGCGCCGGGCCCGAGGTAGCGGGTGTAGGCCATCGTGGACTTGATATCCACGCCCGGCCGGACCCCGTTGCCGGACCGCATCACGCCCCGGTAGATCCAGTGCTCGCCCCGCGTCGTGGCCACGGTCCGGGTGGACGGCAGCGCCGTGCAGGCCCAGGCGACCGCAGTGGCGTGGTCGAGGTCAACGACGGTGAGCCCGGCCCCGGCCGGGTGGTAGGCGACCGCAGCCGCAGTGCGCCACGTCGCCGCCCACTCCCGGGACCCGAGGGTTGCGGGGGCGGTCGATGCGGCGGCCCAGCCGTGACAGGGCCGCGGGCACGCGCAGGTCCCTGCGGTCTTCATGTTCGGCCGGCCGCCGCAGGCGTTGTCCCGGCAGTCGGGGCAGTTGCCGAACGGGACCTTCCCGGCCCGCAGCGGCAGGACCGGCACGCCCTTGGCGGCGAGCCCGAGCGCGACGTTCAGGTGGTCGCTCATGCCGCAACCCCCGTCCGGAGGCTGGTGTGCAGGGCGCGGCCGATGTGCTCGGAGAAGGCGGGCGGGATGGCTTCGGTCAGTTCCTCGCGGACGTCGGTCCAGCCGATGCCCATCGCCTGCTGCATCTCCGCGACGGTGGCCTTCCCGCCGCCGGATCCGTAGGCGGCGACGTACGGGCCGTCGTAGAAGCGGCCGTGTCGGTAGCCGCGCACCCGCCCCCGGTGCTTGGGGTGGGCGGGCTGCTCGATGGTCCAGCCGCCGAGTTCGAAGTTGCGGTGCCGCAGCACCCCGAGCGAGAACATCTCGCCGCACAGTGAGAGGTCTTTGCGGATCTCCGCGCGCCCGTTGGGCTGCTCGATCACATAGGGAAGACCGGTCTGTTCCAGCAGGGCGCGGGTGGGCGGGACGAGGTCGATGTGGGTGCCGCCCCAGCCTTGGGAGGCGTTGGTGCCGACGGTGAGCGCGCATCCGGCCTGGCACGGCGGCGAGGCGTGCACGGCGGTGAAGCGGCGGATCTTGCCGGAGGTGATGAGGGCGGCGAGGTAGGCGAGCGCGTCGCCCTGGTGGAAGGTGAAGGGGTAGTTCGGGCGGGGGACGATGTCGACGCCGACGACGTCGAACCCTGCCCGGCGGTAGCCCATGCCTGCGCCGCCGGCGCAGCAGAACAGGTCCAGCAGCAACGGCCGGCGGCCGTGCTCTCGCCGGATCGTGGTGGGTTGGGTCATGCTTGGTGTCTCCAGTTCTCTGGATGCTGGTAGACGAGAGCGGCCCCGGGCTTTCCCGAGACAGGGGCCGCTCTCGGCGTTCACAGGTTGGGGATGACGTTCGCGAGGGCGGCGGTCATGTTGCGGATGGGTTCGGCGGCGCCGGTGGAGGCGAGGAAGAAGCCGAACATCACGGCGACGAATGCGGCCCCGGCGCCGAGGCTGCGGGCGCGGAGCATGACGAGCAGCAGGGCACCGAAGAGGACGATCAGGGAGACGGTGACGGCCATGCCGGTCCTTTCGTGGTCAGTGTTTGGTGCCGTGGCGGGTGTGGTCGGCGGCGAGCACGGTGAGGCGTTCGGCCTCGGCGGGGGTGATGGCCCGGTAGCGGATGCGGACCGTGCAGGTGGGGAACGGGCAGCGCAGGGTGCGGGCGCCGTTCAGGAGCGCGAGCGCGTCACTGATCCGGTCACGGAGCCGATCGGGCACGGGGGTCTCCTCAGTGGTGGTTGATGGTGCCGTTGGCGCGGCCGAAGAGGCCGGTGGCGGTGATGTTCTGGGTGATGTGCGTCGGCGTGGTGCGGCGGGTGCGTCCGCGGGTGGTGCGGAGCAGGAGGGGGAGGGCGATGGTTCCGGCGGCGATGAGGGCGACGGCGGACCACAGGGCGTGGCTCATGGCGATCAGTCCCGGGGCGGCGTAGGAGAGTCCGATGCCGGCGGCGGCGATGCCACCCCCGATGGTGGGGGTCAACAGGGCGGTGGTCTTGGCCCAGGTCGGGATCGGCGCCGCCGCGGGCACCGCCTGCTGCGGGGTCTCGGCGGGCGGCTGGTGGGTGTAGGCGAGGGTGCGGATCCCGCCGGGCAGGGTGACCAGTTGGACGCCGGGCGGGATCTCGTGGGCGAGCATCGCGCCATGTATCGGGGTGGTCTGCGGGGGCAGGGTGGTGATCTCGTACGGGGTCGGGGAGTGCACAACGCGGTCCCTTCAACGACGGCGGGCAGCACCCTCCGCGGGTGCTGCCCGGTGCCGTTCGCTTGTCGTCTGACTTGTCGCGTGCTTGTCGCTTGTCTTGTCTTGTCGCTTGTCGCCTTGCAGGTCACAAGCTGTTTCGGGCCCTCAGCAAGTCGTCCAGGGCCCTTCCTGGCGGCGGGGTGACAAGCGCCAAGACGAGGCTTCTACTGGCCCTCGGGCGGCGCGTGGTGGTGGTGGACGTAGCGGGTCTTGGTGCCGGTCCCGATCCGGACGGCGGTCCCGTCGTCGCTCCAGGTTTTGAGCCAGCCGACGACCGTCTGGCGTGAGGTGCCGTGCGCGTTGGTGAGGGCGCGGGCGATCGCGGATGCTCCGGTGCCCTCGGGCCCGGCGGCGAGCAGCAGGGCGAGGGCGGCGTCCTTGGCGGCGTTGTCCTCGTCGCTGCCGCGCAGGGCGGACAGGTTTAGCCCGGCGGGCCGCTCCGCCCGATCTTCTGCCTTCCCTCGTTCGGGGGCGGTGGCGAACTTGGCGTCGATCTGCTCGCGGAACTGCCGTGCGAGGGCGTCCGCTTCCGACTCGGCGGCGGGCGGCTGCTCGCGCAGCGCGGAGAGGTTCAGTCCACCGGGGCGGCCCTGCTCCGTGACGGCTGCGGGTGTGGGGCGGTGGGGGTCGCGCATCCAGGCGGTGCGTTCGGGTGCCCAGCGGTTCGCGTAGGCGTCCCCGGCGACGGTCGCGGAGGTGGCGTCCAGGGTGGGGTGGAGGGCGGAGGTGGCGGTGACGATGTCGCGGATCTGGTTGGGCAGGATCCGCCAGTTCTTGAACAGGGCCGCCGCGGACTCGGGGGTGCCCATGAACCCGGCGCCCTTGTAGGGGGCCTGGTCGACGCGCAGGCCGCGGGCCCCGGGGAACACCTTGGACAGGTCCATGCCTTCGACCTCTCCGCCGGTCAGGCAGACTCGCGCTTTGGCCTCACGGCGGATCATCAGGTTCCCCAGCACGGCACCCGTCGCCCCGAGCGCGGTCAGCACCGTCCGCACACCCATCGCGCGCAGCATCCGGATGACTTCCAGGATCTTCTTGGCGAGTTCCTTCATCTGCCGGTCAGTACTGGCGAGGATCTCCGCGCCCTCGTCAATGACGAGCATGATCTGCGGAATCTTGGGCGACACGGGGAGCTGGTCGGTGTTCGCCTGGGCCATGAGGTCCTGGTAGGCGACCTTGCGGTGCCGGCCGATCGCGAGCGCCGCATCCAGCATCAGCAGGGCTTCGTCGTAGGTGGAGGCGAGCCAGTCCACCCCGGGGGTCATGCCGTCCACGATCTGCCCGTTGTCGTCGAGTGCGGGGCGGACCCAGGGCAGGCCGGCGGATCCGGCGTTGAGGTCGATCACCCAGGTGAGGACGTCGGTGGTGCGGGCGAATCCGGCGAGGATGACGTGAACCATGTTCGTCTTGCCCGATCCGGTCGGCCCGACCACGAGGGCGCACTGCTCGCGCAGGTAGACGCAGATTTCCTGCGCGTTCGTCCGGTAGCCCCACGGGATCCCCGTGTAGATCGACAGCGGCCCGTACTGGTCGGGGTAGGTGCGCTCCTCCGCCAGCACGTTGACCGTGGTGACGTCGATGAGGACGCGTCCCTGGTCGATGCCCTGCGACGCGATCGCGGTGCAGCCGTGCGGCAGGCGGGCGTCCGCGGCAAGCTGGGTAGCGTGCTGCGCGATGCGGTCGTAGGTGGTGCCGCCGGGCGGGAGTTCGGCGTCGATGGTGAACCCGCTGCCGGTGGGCCACTGCTCGACCGCGAGGACGCGCACCGTGACATGGCAGACGCGCTGAATCCGGTCCACCCACTCGGCGGCGATCGCCCGGCGTTCGGCGGACAGCTCGCGGGCGACCTGCCGTTCCGCGACGGCGATGGCCTCCAGCTCGCGGGCCTCCTCGTGGATGAGGGTGGCGCGGGAGGCGGCCCCGATGCCCACCCCGAGGGTGGCCAGGGAGCCGAGGGCGGCCCAGGTCAGCGGGCCCGTGGCGATGGCCCAGGTGGTCCACCCGGCGCCGAGCAGCCAGGACGCGGCGCGCATGCCGATGGTCCGGGCGGACAGCCGGTCACGCAGGCTGGTGGCAGTGTGGCCGATCGCGCCGGCCGCGCCGACGGCGAGGGCCCAGGCGGGGGGCATGCCGGTGGCGGCGCCGGTGGTGGCGATGGCGAGGGCGCCGGTGGTGGCGGACATGGCGCCGGTCACGGGTCCGTGACCGGCGCTCCAGTCCCACACCGGCCCCGTGCTGGTGGCGGGGTTGGTGGGCATGATCAGACGTTCCATCCCTTCTCGGCCTCGGTCCCGTTGCGGGGGTCCTCGTGGCGGGCGATGTCCTGCTCGTGCGCGAGACGGAACAGCGGGCCCATGTCCTCCGCGACCGCGACCGCGGACATCAGGGCGCCGTAGATGTCGTCAAAGCCGCACGCCACTTCCTTCTCCAGCGGGAACTCGGAGTCGGCCCGCTCCGCGAGAATCCGCATCACGTTCGCCACCGACGTCAGCGCGGCCGGGAGCCCTTCGACCATGGCGAGGATCTCCATGGCACTCTCGGGCTCGTAGCTGTTGGCGGCGGCTTCCATCTCCGCCGCGTACTCCTCGAACCGGAAACCCGACACGATCACTCCCTCGTTGTCACTGCTGGTGGACGGGGCAGGCACCAGGCCCTCGGGCCGCTCGGCCGTCTCCCCGATCTCCTCGTCGCCCTCGGCGGCGTCCGCGGCTTCCTCGTCGCGCGCCAGGGCCTGACGGATGGCCTCATCCCGGGCCTCGCGCTGCTCCTTCGCGGACTGCATGAGGCGGGCGTAGAGGCGGCGGCCGGGGTGGATCAGCCACGCCCAACCGAGCCGCCGGCCGATCGGGGAGGTGACCATGCCGAGCATCCCGGCGAGCAGCGCGGCGAGCAGACGGCGCCGCTGGAACCGCCCGGCGGAGCGCCGCAGCGCGGCGCGGGCTGCCTTCCGGGCGGGTGCCTTGCGCACCTGGTCGCGCTGCCCGGCGACCTGTCCGGCCGTGCGCTTGTCCCGGGCCTGGCGGGCCCGCTCGATGGCGGCGCCGCGGGCCTTGCCGATCCGGCCCGCGGCCTTGCCGACCGCCCGGCCGACCGCGCCGCGGCTGCCGAGCGAGGCGGCCCGCTGCCCGGCCTTCGCCTGCCGACGGGCGTCCGCGACCTGCCGCCGGGCGCCCGTGGTGTCGCTGCGGCGCGCGGCCCGCGACGGGGCCGACTGCCGCGCGGCATCCCGCAGCGCCCTGACCTCCCCAACCCGACCGCGTCCCGCCCCGCTGCCCCTGCCCGGACGGGCGGACTGCGAGCCAGCGGAGGTGGAGCCGGTCCGACCACGCCCGCTCGTGCGGCCGTTGGGCAGCGCGGATCCGCTGATGGCACGGCCTGCGGTGCCGCCGGTACGGTGTCCGCGACCTGCCGTCCTACTGGTGCCGGCGTTCCCGTTAGCGCCCTGCTTCGGCACCCGCCCGGCACCCGGCCGGACCGTGGTCCCGACGCTGCCGTGCCGGGCCGTCGCGGCAGTACGGGAAGCCTTCTTCCCCGCCCCCGCCCCGGCCCCGGACCTGGTCTTGGGCTTGCGGTTGCTGCGGTAGCGGGCGGCGGCTGCGGCGGTGCCGAGGACAGCCGCGCCGGTCGCGGCGACGGCGAGCCCGGCCGGTCCGCCGACCAGCGCAGCAGCCGCCATAAGCGAGGTGGTCGTGTTCGTGCTGGTGACCGCGAGGGGGACGACCGGCCACCCGCCCGGGGTGTGGTCGACACTCGCGGCCGGGGCCGCCGTCGACTCCGGCGCGGAGGTGGGGGTGTTGGGGGTGGGGGTGGTGTCCGGAGGGGCGTCGGTGCCCGCTTCCGGAGCGATGGTGGTGTCCGTCATGCTGTGTGCACTCCTTTGCGGAGAACAGCAGGGCCCGCACGCGCTTGCTTGGAGGCGGTGGCGTGCGGGCCCGTGCTGTGGCGAGGTGGTGCAGGTCAGAGCCCGTTGGGCTCCAGGGAGAAGAAGACGACGTGCGCCCCGGCGAACGCGGGGTCGCGCATGACGATGTGCTTGCGCAGGGCGAGGAAGACGTCGTGCCTGCGGTCGTGCTCGGTCGGGGTGATCGTGCCGTACCAGGTGTCCATGCCTCCGCCGGTCTTGGCGAGGGTGAGCACGTACTGGTGGGAGCCGTGCCGCCGGTCGGCCGGCGCGGGCGCGGGGGTGGTCTGCTGGCTGGTGTGGGTGGTCATGCGGGGACTCCTGTCGGTCCGTCGTGGCAGGGGGTGCACATGCCGAGTGAGCGCGGGATCCGGTAACCGGCATCCCGCTGGCAGGCCGGGCAGACGCGCTGCGCGGCATTCGCCTTAGCGAGGGCTGCCCGGCGCGCGGGCGTCATGGGGCGGACGGGCTTGGCCCGGTCGATGCGGTAGAGGTAGGCGACCAGCGGCCCCCGCCGACGACGGGGGCGCTGGAGTTCGGCGGCGACGTCCTGCCCGCCGGGCCGAAGCCCCAGGGCGCGGAGCTGGCGGCGGGTCGCCAGGCCGTCCGGGGCGAGCCGCCACCGGAACACCGGCAGCGCACTCACGGTGCAGCCGTCTCGGGCATCCGGCGGGCGATGCCTCCGAGCGGGAGCGCCTGCACCCGCCACGCGACTTCACTTGCCGGCGGCAGTGCGGCGCCGGGGGTGTGGGCGGTCCAGCCGGAGCGTGGGGCGCCCTCGGCCTCAGCCGCCACCTCGGCCGATTCCTGGCTGGGGTGGACGCTGTGGAAGGCGCCGCGGTGGAACAGGACGAACACCCGCTCGCTCAGGGCCGCGGTCTGCTTGCGGGTGACCCGCAGCAGCGTCCGCAGCGCCTGCCGGTCCTCGGTGTCGAGCAGCGACTGCGCCCGCAGGGCGGACAGCTCACCTTCGAGCCGCGCCGCCTCGCACCGTAGCTCCGCGAGCGCGGCCTCGGCCCTGTGCGCGGACTCGGCGGCCCGGTGCTGCTGCTGTTCGGCTTCGGTCCGGGCGGTGTGCAGGGCGGTGAGGGTGTGGGTGGACACGACGCGGATCACGAGGATGCTCCTTCGAGGGCGGGGGCGGTGCGGGTGTCGCGTAGTTCCTGGTAGCGGGCGGTGACCCAGCCGAGCGACCAGCCGCACAGCTCGACAGCCGTCCGGATCGACAGCCCTTCGGCGAATGCCGCGGCGACGATCCGCCGGGCCACGTCCTCGTCCTGCTTCTTGTCCACCGGCCCACCGGACAGCAGCTCCGCGCGTTCATGGGCCTCCCGCTCGGCGGCTTCCTGCTGCTGCCGGCGGGCCGCCTGCTCGCTCGCCAGACGCTCGGCTTCGCGGCGCTGTTCAGCCTCACGGGCGAGGCGTTCACGCTCGCGCTGCTGCTGTTCACGCATCTGTTCACGGCGTTCACGGGCCTCCCGCTCCTCCCGCTCCCGCTGCTCGCGCTCGGCACGCTCGGCGGCCCGTGCGGCTTCCTCCCGTGCGGTCTGTTCACGGGCTAGCCGGGCCTCGTGCTCGCGCTGTTCACGCGCCTCCGTGGCGGCGTGCTCGCGCTCCTGGCGGGCTCGCGCCTCGGCCGCTTCCCGGCGTTCCCGGGCCGCCCGCTCCCGTGCCTCGCGCTCGGCGCGCTGCTCGGCCTCCAGACGGGTCACGGCAGCAGTGATGGCGCGCCGGTAGGCGAGTCCGGTCTCCGCGGTGACGATCAGCAGCAGCGGCGCGACCGCGTGCACAGCCATGCCGACCAGGTCTTTCTTCAACGCGGAGTCGGTGACGTTCAGCGCGAGGGTCATGCAGCCGGTGAGCCACCGGAGCACGACGGGCCACCGGCCGCCGTCGCCTCCGAGGCGGGCGAGGACCGAGTCCAGCCGCACCACGATGACGACGGCGGCGTCCACCACGAGCGGGAGGATGGGGGCCGTCCACTTCCACCCGGCAGGGGTGTGGGCCGCCATCAGCGGGGTGACGGTGAGGATCGAGTAGAGCATCGCCCCGGCCACGATCAGCCACGTCCCGACGCTCAAAGCGCGCTCTGCTGAACGGATCTGAACAGTGTTCACGGCGCCCCCTCCCGCACGCTCGTGAAGGCGATCAGGACGACCGGGGCAGCCGGGTCATCGTCCGGCGTGACGTCCTCGGTCCACTCCCAGCCGGGCCCGTCCGTGAACACGTAGCCCAGCGCGGCCAGCGCCCGTGAACGCTCCTGAACGGTCGGCACCCCGGGGCCATCGAAGTCGTAGGTCGGCCACTCGCTCGCCCCGAAGATGACGACGTATAGCCGCCACTGACCGGTCTCCCGGTGCGAGGCCATCTGCGCGGTGAAGGTGCCGGCCGCCGTCACGCGGCACCGCCGACCACACCCGTGGGGCGGTTGGCCAGCGCCCGGCGAGCGGCGAGCACCCGGCGGCGGGCCCGGCGGATCCGGCGCTCATCCAGCGCCGTGGGCGTGCGGTCCAGGGTCGTGATCTGCGCGTCCAGCAGCTCCACCTCCGCGGTGATGAGCGGCATCTCCGTGTCGATCGCGTCCAGCTCAGCGGCCGTGGGCTCGCGGTCCGGCTCAGCGGCGGTAACAAGCATCTGACGTGCGACGATGGACTTCATGAGTCGTGGTCTCCCTAGCAGGTTTCACGGCTCGACAGCGGCCCCGGAGGTGCAACTCCGGGGCCGCGCGCCGTGCATGGGTGGTGGGTCAGTCAGGCGGCGCTGGCCGCGTGCTTGACGAAGTGGTCGCACGCGACGATCGCGGCCGTGCGCGCAGCGGCGAGCAGCTCGGTGCTTGCCGCGCCGCGCAGGCCGTAGACGGCGGAAGCCGCACCCTGCGCGGAGTCGAGCAGGTTGGGCGCGAGGACAGCCAGAGTCGTCATGGGCGCGGTGACCGCGCTCCGGGTGGCATGGCTCTCGGCGCGGGCCGCCTCGTAGGAAGCGGCGTCCGCACCGGACAGGCGCAGGTCCTCGCGAACCCACATCGCACGGCGGTGGTCGGCCAGCGCCGACGTCAGCGCGGTCACGGCAGCAAGCCGCTCACGCCGCAGCGCGGCCCGCTCGCTGCCACGCTGCTGAAGCACGTAGGCGCTGACCGACCCGAGTAAGGTCCCGGCCACCGCGATCACACTCGCCCACATGGGGGCACTCCCCTCCATTGAAGATCCGGTCTCTCCGGCTCCCCTCAGCGCTGCTCGTCTGAGACGAGCAGCGGAGGCAACCGGCCGCCGTCAGCAGGCGGCGAACGTCGGTTGGGTTCAGACCTCCGATACGCGTGGTGCCCCTCGCCATGGGGAGGTCTGGTTCCCAGGGGTGATCAGGACAGATGCCACGCGGGTCTTAGAGCCGATGGCGTGTCCCCCTACGGGGTGTAGGGCCCGGGTGTGACGCGGGCCCAGTCTCGGTCGGCTGGTCTCCACTCACCTCGGCCGGTGTCCTCACGGCCGTCCATACGCGGTGGATCACGCTGTCCAGTTGTTGCGCGACCCTCTGAACGACCCCAGGGGCCGGAGCGGGCATAAATCGGCAGGACAGGGTGCTGCTAAAGAGATCCTGTCCTCAACTCCTCTTAAGGAGTAGCTTGACTATGGCGAACGGAGAGCCAGTCGTCAACTCCTCTTGAGGACTTATGCTGAATCCGTCGACAAGCAGGGATGGTGAAGCCACGATGGCGAAGCAGTACGAGCGGATCGCCGGGCAGCTCCGCGAGCGCATCCGCGCTGGTGAGCTGAAGCCTGGTCAGCGGCTTCCCGCTGAGACGGCGCTCGCCAAGGAGCACAGAACCAGCCTGCCGACGATGCGGGACGCGCTCGCCCTGCTCCTTTCGGAAGGGCTGATCGACAAGAAGCACGGTGTGGGCAACTTCGTCCGCAAGCCGCGCAACCTGGTCCGACGGGACAACGCCCGTCACCAGTGGGAGAAGGACCGCGCAAGGGCCGGCGAGGCGGAGAGGCAGACCACCGGAGCCACCGAGCGGGACACAGGTCTGACGATCTCCGATCTTGAGTTCCGCGCGACCTTCGCGGATGTACCGGCCAACGAGGACCTGGCGGAGCACTTCGGCGTGGCCGCCGGGACGCTGCTACTCGAACGCGTCTACCGCACCAATCACCGGGACGAGGATGTCCCGTTTAACATCGCGCGGTCGTACCTGGTCCGCGACATGATCGCGGCGAATCCGGCCCTCATGGACCCGTCCAACGAGCCTTGGCCCGGGGGCACGCAGAATCAGTTGCACACGGTGGGGATCGAGCTGGACCGCGTGGTGGAGCGCGTCACGGCGAGGCCGCCCACGGTCGAAGAGTCCGAGGAGCTGGGGTTGCAGGGAGGCGTTGCGGTGATCGTCCTGCGCAAGACGTCCATCGACACGAGAGGCCGAGTGGTGGAGGTTTCTGACGTGGTGTTGCCTGGTGACCGGACAGAACTGATCTTCACGACGAACCTGGCTCGGTGGTGAACATGAGCCGTCGCATCTCTGTCGTCACCGCCGTACACGCTCCCGCTGCCCATCACCTGGCGGACGCGTACAAGTCCCTGCTCGAACAGCAGCTTCCAGAGGGGTGGGACTGGCAGTGGGTCATTCAGGAAGATGGCGAAACCGATGAGGTCGCTCCGCACGTTCCCGATGATGACCCGCGTGTCAGCTTTGCCCAGGGGCGCCCGGGGCGAGCCGGCATGGCGCGCACGCTCGGTCTCTCGCGTGCGGTCGGCGAGTACGTGAAAGTTCTCGACGCTGACGACATGCTCACGCCGGGCGCATTGGCCCGTGACCTGGCAGCGCTCACGGCGAACCCGTCACTCGGGTGGGCCACCTCCCGGGTTCTGGATCTGCTGCCAGACGGATCGACAGTCGGCTTCGACCAGGACCCCCCGAACGGCCCTATCGATCGCGGTGCCGTGCTCAAGCACTGGCAGACGCACGACTTCCGGGCACAGGTGCACCCGGCGACGCTCTTCGCGCGGCGCGACCTGGTACTGGCACTCGGAGGGTGGATGGCTCTGCCGGCGTCCGAGGACACGGGGCTTCTGCTCGCACTGAGCGCGGTATCCCGCGGTTGGTTCACCGAAGAAACAGGCTTGCTCTACCGGAAGTGGCCTGGGCAGGTAACGAGCCAGGCCTCGCACTCGCATGCGCAGGAACGTGACGCTCGAATGGCAGTAATCCAAGCGAGGGCGCAAGCACTTCACGAGCTCGAAGCCTGGCGCTTTGAGGGCTCCTGAGGGCAACGTAGGCGGACACTGAAGCACAGGAAGGCGGGTGCCAGCCTCGCCTTCCTGTGCTGTCTATGGCCCCCTGGTTCGCCTCAGGGTAGCTCCCGCTTAACCGTCGACTGAACGTTATTCGGAACTCTCATTCGCTGGCCATTGGCGGGTCCCCCATCGGAGGTCTTCAAGTAGCGATTCCAACTCCTTCTCGGTGGACACTGAAAAGGTGGAGTGCGCTTCAAGGAGCCTCCAAGCGGCCCAGGTTACTGAGTCTTGCATATCTCTAAGAAAGTTTCCTTCGCTGAGCTTCCGCGTTTCTCCGCCATGGGCAACAACGCTTCTGACGGCGTAAATTTCCTCGTACTCCTTCGCGCGTTTAGATCTGATTCCGGGATCCTCCTCAAGGAGGGCATACCGCTCCTTCATCGCACGTCCAGGAAGAGCCGATTTAGATCCCAGTAGAGCATCCAACGCGACGCCCGCAGCTAGTGCTGCATCATCCTGAGCCGACGCCCAGTAGCTCTCCGCGAACCAGCGTGCGGCAACGTGCAGTCGGCGGAGAAAGCTATTCTCCTGTATGAGGCATCGTTCAACGGCGCTGCGGAGAAAATCGCCCTGCAGTAGATCCATCAGAGGAATCGGATCCTCGCTGCGCCATGAGACTCCACCATGTCGCCCGAGTGCATCGATCAGCAAGGGTGAGGAGTAGAGTTCAACGTCATCGCCAGACTCTCTCAACCCGACCTCAACGACTTTACGGTCTAGCGTGATCCCTCTCACGCCGGGTCGATTGGTATCCCCTCTCAGGGACCACAGGTTCCGTTCACTCTTTTCGGTGACCAGTAGCATCGTGAGGTCAACTACTAGTTGTAGGTTTCTCTCCGCCTGTGAACGTGCCATGCCGCGTTGCCCTGGAACCAGGGCAGCAAACCCCACGCGCGGTTGCCTGTGTTTGAGTTGATTAATGTAACTCCCTACCTGTGCTTTATGGTTTTGGGCACGCCCTCCCAGTTGTTGCACTTCCTCAACGAATGCATCGTTCAGGTTGCCGATGACGTTCTTCTTTCCAATCCTTAGGGGCGCTCCTTCCCAAGCGACGTTTGACACGGGGAATACCACGAGTGAAGGCTCGGTGTAAATGATGCACGCTAGGAATTCCCTTGCCTTGTCTTCTCTTTCCTTCGTGGCGTGCACGGATGTTACAAGTGTTGCTAGGTACCCCCAGAGTTCTTCCAGGCTCCAGCGGTCGCGCACCTGTGCCTGCTTGGCGAGCAATTCGTGAAGCTCTTCAAGTTTCATCACCCCTTCTTCGGAAAGGCTAACCGGTCCGTTTGGGGAGGAAATCGAAGCCTGCCGGGAGTGTCGGTAAGTTTCCACGCACCACCCATAATCCCAGGGTTCAGGGTTTCCCGGACTGCGAACTTCTGCGGCGGCGGCGAGGGTCAATTCGGTTGCCTTTGAGTGGATCTTTTCCATGGGGACATTTTGTCAGCACCGGGCTAGCCGGTCAGCCGATTTTTCAAAGATCATGGTGAAGTTCGAACACCACTGAGAAGATGATGGTCTGCCTGCTTGGTTCAGCCACACCGTGGCTCTGACTGGCGAGACTGATGGAGGAACGTTGGCCAAGAATCCAAGGGCTCTGGAGTACGAGGACGGCATCGAATGGACGGAGGACATCGAGAGCTTCGACTACGTCAGGCAGTCAGTCGCACTGTCTGTCTCGACTCGTCGGCGTCCCGTGCCGTGGAGCGGGCACGGGCGCCGGGTCGGCTACGCCGTGCTTCGTTCGGATGCCCCCAGCGGAGACGTGCCCGGAAAGTTCATACGGCGCGTCTTCTGGGTCAAGGACTACGACAGGTCCGAGCAGCCGAACGGGACGTACAAGCGCTCAGCACCCAGTGAAGCCGTCGACCCTCGGACCGTCGCCCCGGGTGTGTGGGGTGAACTCACAGAGCGCGCGTGGGGAGCGCCGTTGCCCGACGCCTAGGCAGGCAGTGGGCCATGTGTGGGCCAAGGCAGCAGCTAT
Source organism: Streptomyces zhihengii (assembly GCF_016919245.1). Lineage (NCBI taxonomy): Bacteria > Bacillati > Actinomycetota > Actinomycetes > Kitasatosporales > Streptomycetaceae > Streptomyces > Streptomyces zhihengii. The sequence goes on from NZ_JAFEJA010000001.1 coordinate 4,268,765, forward strand.
TGGGAGAGCTTGAGTTGTCTGCGCAGGTCAGGGCGTGGTTCGCGCTCAAGGCGCGACGCTCTTGAAAACCGTCGTGGCGCGAGTCACCGTGGGTTCAAATCCCACACCCACCGCCTGCAGCACAGCGACAGCACACGCCGAGGGGCGGGCCTCCGACACGGAGGCCCGCCCCTCGGCGTGTGCTGGGGCGGCCGGGGGCGTTGCGGCCGTCGTTAGGCTGGCGGTGCCCAGGGTGCTCGCAAGCTCGGGGCGGGACCGGTGGCCGTGCCGGCGGGTGTCCGCTGCGGCGGGGCCGTCGAGAGGCGGGTGGCCACCGGTCCGGTGCGTCTTCCCCGGGGATCAGGCGGAGTTGCGGCGGCGGGCGACGAGGACCGCGCCGGCGCCGAGGGCGAGGGCGGTGGCCGCGGCCGCGGTGAGCTGCGGCAGGGCGGAGGACGAACCGGTGGCCGCCAGCGTGCCGTTGGTGCCGCCCTGCGGGGTGACGGTGGTGGTCTGCGTGGTGGTGCCGCCGGTGGGCGACGGCGTCGGGGCGGGGCCGGCCGCGGCGAGCAGGTCGAAGTCGTACTCCGTCATGTCGTTGCCGCCGCAGGAGCCGTCCTCGTTGTCGTAGTCGGCGGCGATGTAGGCGATGCCGTCGCCGGCCGGGGCCTTGGCGTCGACGGTGAGGCGGAGCTTGACGTCCTCGGCGGCGCCGGGCTTCAGCGGGCCGACGGAGCCCGCGTAGGTGCCCTCGGTGACGTCCTCCCACGTGTCGGAGCCGGAGGGGGCCCATTCGAGCGTGAAGTGCTCGTCGACGATGTCGTAGTCGTCGCCGGTGGTGGCGTGGAAGAAGACGAACGGGTTCACGTCGTCGAGGGTGCGGCCGGTGCCGTTGGTGACGGTGACGGTGAAGTCGACGGTGGTGCCCGCCGTGATCTTGGCGGGCAGGTCCTTGGCGACCGACGTCAGGTCGTCGTCCACCGCGCAGGTCTGGTTCTCCAGGGCCTCGGCGAGCGCCTCGTCGGCGGCCTCCTTGGCCTCCTTCGCGGCGTCCAGCGCGACGCCGGCCAGGTGCAGTTCGGTGAAGGCCGCGACGCGGGCGTCGTCCACGGCCTTGGAGGCGGCCTTCGCCTTCTCCTGGGCGGCGGTCGAGGCCGTGCCGGCGTCCGCCAGGGTCTTCTCGGCCTCCGCGACCTTCGCCTCCGCGGCCGCCTTGTCCTCGTCGGTGGCGGTCTCGGGGAGCTCGTCGAGCTCGGTCTGTGCCGCGGTGAGCGCGGTCTCGGCCGCCGTGACGGCCTCCTTGGCGGCGTCCGCCTCCTTGCGGGCGGTGGCGGCCGCCACGACGAGGGGGTGGTCGTCCTTGGTGAGCGCCTCGACGAGGGCGGTCGCGGTCGTCTTGCGCGCGAGGGCCGCCTCGTACGCCTTGCGCGCCTCCTCGGCGGCCTTGCGGAGTTCGTCGATCGACGGGGTGTCGTCGTCGTTGTCGGCGGCCGTCGCCGACTCCCGGACGGTGGTGCGGAGGTCGCCGGGGCCGGTCTCGGCGAGCGCCGTGCCGGCGGCGAACAGGACGGCGGGGGTGGTCACCGCGGTGACGACGGCGGTGGCGAGGATGCGGCGGAGTTTCACGAAGGCACCTTCTGGGTCCGGGCACAGATCAGCAGCGCGGTACGGATCCGGAGCTGGTCGGGCGTCCGGAGAGCGGTCGGTGCGGGGTCAACTCACGCAGGACCGCCGGGTGATCGTATGACCGGTTATGCGAGGGGAGGAAGGAGGTTGTCCCGGCCGCCGCCGCGGCGGCCGGGAGCCCGGGGTGGACGAACCGGCCGATCAGGGGCAGTTGCCTCGGAAGGGAAGATCACTTTTGTGATCCATGTCATGTCCGCGGTCGGGCCGTGAGGCGGGCGGCCGACGCGATGGTGGCCCGGGCCTCGTGCTCGGGCAGCCCGGCCCCCACCGCGGCCCGGGTCAGCGCGTCGGCGAGCGCGTCGCCGAAGCCGTGCTCGTAGGCGCGGCAAGCGGCCCAGAACAGCCGGGTGTTGCGCTGGCCCGCCCGCGCGGCGAGGACGAACTGGACGAGGCCCTGCCCCTGGGCGGCCGTCCGCCGCGCGTGCTCCGGGTCCGGGCGCGGGGCGGCGTGCCGGGGGCGCGCGGGAGGCGCGATCAGGCGCAGCAGGGCGGGTGGGCAGGGCGCGGGAGGCAGCCCAGCGGTGCCCGGCGCCAGGCGGTACGCGCCCTGCGCGGTGACGGAGCCGGGGCCGACGAGGTAGCCGCCGGACCCGCGGACGTCGATGCCCGGGGCGAGCCGGCTCGCGGAGTTGGGGACGGTCACCCCGGCCGGGCCGGTCAGCCAGAGGTGCCGGCCTCCGCTCGGGGTGAGGACGGTGACGGTCTCCGGGACGGTGAACAGGTGCTCCAGCGCGAGGTGGCGCAGTTCCGCCGTCGCGTCGGTCTCCGCCTTGACGTCGAGGTCGATGCCGATCAGCCGGTACGGCGGGCGTCCGCAGGCGATCCCGTAGCCGGTGGACCACGGGGCCGCGGCGAAGAGGGCGCGCACGGCGGCGGGGTCGCAGGTGGCGTCGTGCACGCCGTGACCGGGCCTGCCGCACTCGCCGCGGCAGGCGAAGGGTTCGGGCTCGCCCCGGTGGGGGGAGCGCAGGGCGGGGAGCTTGTTCGCGGACAGCGGGATGACGGGGAGCCCGCGCTCGGCTGCGGTGAGGGCGTGGGCGAGGGCCAGGGTGGCGGTCTGCCGGTCGGTGATGGCCATGGAATCATTTTCGTACAAGCGTTCGAAGAAGGGAAGGGGGAAACGGTGGGGCGGGGGGTGGTGAAACGGTTCGTCCCGGGGCTTGCGGGGCCGGTGGGGTCGATGGAACGCCAGGTATCGGAGGGGTTTATGCCGGGGGTGCTCACGCTTGCGAGCGAATCGCCCCGGCTCGGGCGGTTCGCCGGGGTTTCGGTGGGCAGCTCTGATCCCGCGAACGGCGTTCACCGCTCGCACCGGGAGAGCCCCGCACCGTTGTGGAGGAGAAGACATGGCCCCTGTCCGTCCCGTTCGTTGCGCCGCCGCGGCAGCGCTCGCGCTCCTCGCCGCGGCGGCCCGGGCCGACAGCGGGGGGCCGGCACCCGGGGGGTAGGCCGGCCCGAGGGGGGCCGGGGGGTCGGGGGGCGGGGCTGGGGAGCGAGGGGGCCGGGGGCGCGGGGGCGGGGTCCAGGGGGTGAGGTGGACGGCCGTCCGCCGGGGGTGCCGCGGCGGCCGGGGCAGGCGGCCGTCCGCGGTGCGGCGCCTGCCCGCGGGCGCCGTGCACCGGGGGCGTACGCCGGGGGTCGTCGGGGGCGGCCCTCCACCTTCAGGAGGTGCGGCGCCCTCGGGCCCTACAACCTGAGGGGGACACGGCTTCGGTCCCTGGGGCCGATCCCTCGCGGCGGTCCCGCTCCTAGCGTGGAGCCATGACCACGCCAGTCTGTACGTACGCCTCCCAGGCCGCCGCGCCGGTGCCGTCGTACACGCGTTACAGCTCCTTCTCCTCGTACGTACGGGCGCGGGGGCCCGTGCTGCTGCGCACCGCACGGTCGCTCACCGCGAACCCGAGCGACGCGGAGGACCTGCTGCAGACCGCGCTCACCAAGACGTACGTCGCGTGGGACCGCATCGAGGACCACCGGGCGCTGGACGGCTACGTGCGCCGCGCCCTGGTGAACACCCGCACCTCCCAGTGGCGCAAGCGCAAGGTGGACGAGTTCGCCTGCGACGAGCTGCCGGAGCCGCAGGTGCTGCCGGTGGCCGATCCCGCGGAGCACCAGGTGCTGCACGACGCGATGTGGCGTGCCGTGATGAAGCTGCCGGACCGCCAGCGGGCCATGGTCGTGCTGCGCTACTACGAGGATCTGAGCGAGGCCCAGACGGCCGAGGTCCTCGGCGTCTCGATCGGCACGGTCAAGAGCGCGGTGTCCCGGGCGCTCGGCAAGCTCCGCGAGGACCCGGAGCTCTCACCCGCCCGCCGCTGACGCTCTCTGCCGCCGAGGCCACCCGCCGCTCGGGGCACCCGCGGCTTGCCCGGTCGCCGGCCGCGTGTGCCGACCGGTCCGTGTGCCGACCGGCCGTGTGTGCCGATCGACCCGTGCGCCGCCGGTCCGGGCCCGCCGGGGGCGCCCTCCGGACCCTTCGGGCGAGTCCCGCCGGGGGTGGGACGAAGGGCGACGTTCCGTGATGTGCGGGGATTCATTACCCCCGGGTAGTGACATACCGCTTGGTATGTGCGCAGAATCTTCCCACCTTGTCGCACCGTAGCGCCAGCGCCCACCGGGAGGACGCCGTGCTGAGCACCATGCAGGACGTACCGCTGACTGTGACCCGCATCCTTCAGCATGGGATGACGATCCACGGGAAGTCGCAGATCACCACCTGGACGGGCGAGCCCGAACCACAGCGCCGCAGCTTCGCCGACACGGGCCGCCGCGCCGCGCAGCTCGCCAACGCCCTGCGGGACGAGCTCGGCATAGACGGCGACCAGCGGGTCGCCACCCTGATGTGGAACAACGCCGAGCACGTCGAGGCGTACTTCGCGATCCCTTCCATGGGCGCCGTGCTCCACACCCTCAACCTCCGCCTGCCCGCGGAGCAGCTCGTCTGGATCGTCAACCACGCGGCCGACCGCGCCGTGATCGTCAACGGTTCGCTGCTGCCGCTGCTCGCGCCGCTCCTTCCGCACCTGCCGACGATCGAGCACATCGTGGTCTCCGGCCCCGGCGACCGGTCGCTGCTGGCCGACACCGAGGCGCAGGTCCACGAGTACGAGGAGCTGATCGCCGGCCGCCCCGAGACGTACGACTGGCCGGAGCTGGACGAGCGCAGCGCCGCCGCCATGTGCTACACCTCCGGCACCACGGGCGACCCCAAGGGCGTCGTCTACTCGCACCGGTCCATCTACCTGCACTCCATGCAGGTCAACATGGCCGAGTCGATGGGCCTGACGGACAAGGACACCACCCTCGTCGTGGTGCCGCAGTTCCATGTGAACGCCTGGGGCCTGCCGCACGCCACGTTCATGACGGGCATCAACATGCTGATGCCGGACCGTTTCCTCCAGCCCGCTCCGCTCGCCGACATGATCGAGCGCGAGAAGCCTTCGCACGCCGCGGCCGTCCCCACCATCTGGCAGGGCCTGCTCGCCGAGGTCGGCGCCAACCCCCGTGACCTGTCCTCGATGAAGCAGGTCACCATCGGCGGCGCCGCGTGTCCGCCCTCCCTCATGGAGGCGTACGACAAGCTCGGTGTGCGTCTCTGCCAGGCCTGGGGCATGACGGAGACCTCCCCGCTCGGCACGATGGCCCACCCGCCGGCCGGTCTGAGCGACGAGGAGGCGTGGCCGTACCGCGTCACCCAGGGCCGCTTCCCGTCCGGTGTGGAGGCCCGGCTGGCCGGACCCGGCGGCGAGTTCCTGCCGTGGGACGGCGAGTCCGCCGGCGAGCTGGAGGTGCGCGGCGCGTGGATCGCGGGCGCGTACTACGGCGGCGCGGGCGGCGACGACCTCCGGCCCGCCGACAAGTTCAGCGAGGACGGCTGGCTGAAGACCGGCGACGTCGGCGTCATCAGCCCCGACGGCTATCTGACGCTGACCGACCGGGCGAAGGACGTCATCAAGTCCGGCGGCGAGTGGATCTCCAGCGTCGAGCTGGAGAACGCGCTGATGGCCCACCCCGAGGTCGCCGAGGCCGCCGTGGTCGCCGTCCCCGACGAGAAGTGGGGCGAGCGTCCGCTGGCGACGGTCGTGCTGAAGGAGGGCTCGACCGCCGACTACGAGACGCTCAAGGAGTTCCTGGCGGGGAAGATCGCCAAGTGGCAGCTCCCGGAGCGGTGGGCCGTGGTGCCCGCCGTGCCGAAGACGAGCGTCGGCAAGTTCGACAAGAAGGTCATCCGCAGGCAGTACGCGGACGGCGAGCTGGACGTCACCCAGCTCTGACGCTCCCGGGTGTGACGCACCCGGGTGTGACGCACGCGCAGGGGCCGGCGGTCATGACCGCCGGCCCCTGCGGCATGTCCGGCGCCGCCCGTTCACGGCGGGCTGCGGCATGTACGCCGCCGCTCGTCCACGCCCGCCCCTGCGGCAGGTCCGCTGCCGCCCGTCCACGGAGGGCCGCCCGCCCGCCGCCGGTCCCGTTGGCGAGCGCCCGGGCCGACGGCGGTGCGGCTCCCGTCAGTTGGTGCCGATCTTCGCCAGCAGATCGACGATGCGCGCCTGGACCTCGTCGCTGGTGGAGCGTTCGGCGAGGAAGAGCACCGTCTCCCCGGACGCCAGCCGCGGCAGTTCGGCCCGGTCGAGCCCGGCCGAGGTGTAGACGACGAGCGGGGTGCGGTTGAGCTGGCCGTTCGCCCGGAGCCAGTCGATGATCCCGGCCCGGCGGCGGCGCACCTGCATCAGGTCCATCACCACGAGGTTGGGGCGCATCTGGCCCGCCAGCGTGACGGCGTCCGCGTCGGCGCCCGCCCGTGCCACCTGCATCCCGCGCCGCTCCAGCGTCTCGGTGAGCGCCAGCGCGATCTCCTCGTGCTCCTCGATCAGCAGCACCCGGGAGGGGTGCTGCTCGCTGTCGCGGGGCGCGAGCGCCTTCAGCAGCACGGCGGGATCGGCGCCGTACGCGGCCTCCCGGGTCGCCTGCCCGAGACCGGCCGTCACCAGCACCGGGACCTCGGCGGCGACGGCGGCCTGGCGCAGCGACTGCAGCGCGGTCCGGGTGATCGGGCCGGTCAGCGGGTCGACGAAGAGCGCCGCGGGGAACGCGGCGATCTGGGCGTCGACCTCCTCGCGGGAGTGCACGACCACCGGTCGGTAGCCGCGGTCGCTCAGCGCCTGCTGGGTGGAGACGTCCGGCGCGGGCCACACCAGGAGCCTGCGAGGGTTGTCGAGCGGCTCGGGGGGCAGCTCGTCGTCCACCGGCTGCGGCAGCGGACGGTTGGCGACCTCCACCGCTCCCCCGGGGCCGTCCAGCGGCTGCGGGCCCTCGGCGCCGTCGTCGGGCGCCCCTATGGCGTAGGCGCGTCCCTCGGAGCGGTCGGCCGGCAGCCGCGAGGCGCCCGGGGCGGGCGCGGCGGGCTGCGCCGGAGCGGGCGCCGGGGCGGCCTGCGGCTGGGGGTGCGGCCGGGCGGCGGCCTCCGGCAGCTCGCTGTCCTGGCGGGTGCCCAGCTTGCGGCGGCGGCCGGAGCCGAGCGACTGGTTCTGCTGCTGGGTGAGGTGCTGGGCGAAGGGGACGCCCTGGCCGAGGGTGCGGACGCTGAAGGCGCGCCCCTGCGTCGAGTCGGCCGCGGGCTCCTCGGCGGGCAGCGGCTGGGCCACCCTCGCCGGGGGCACCCGCACCGGACCGGTGCCGGGCTCCGCCTCCGCCGGGGTGTCCGGGGTCCCGCCCGCGGGCGTGCCCTGGGCGGGCGTGGTCCCGGCCGGGACGCCCGGCGCGGGCGTCGACCCGGCCGCCGGGACGCCCTGTGCGGGCGTGCCGTCGGACGCGGCGGCTCCGGCGGGCGTGCCGTCCGCCGGGGCGGACTCGGCCGGGGTGCCGTGCGCGGGGGTGCCCTGGACGGGAACGCCCTGGGCGGGTGTGCCGTCGGCGGGGGCGGCCGCCCGGCGCCTGCCGGTGGGGGCGGGGTGCTGCTGCGGAGGCGTGTGCTGCTCGTGGCCAGGGGCCGCGGCCACCGGGTCGTGGCGCTCGGCGTCGGGGGCCGGCGCGGGAGCGGGCACCCGGTCGGCTTCGGCGGGCGGGAGCGCGAACGGGCTGCGGGCGGGGGCCTCCGGCTCGGGCCGCGGCGCGGCCGCGAGCGCCCGGCGGGCTCGGCGTCCGGCGGGCTGCGGGGCCCCTTCGGGGGAGGCCGCCGCGAGCTCGGGCAGTCCGCTGCGGGGCGGCTCCACCTCACGCCGGGCACGCCGTCCCGACGGCGGTCCGGCCACGCCGTGCGCGTCGACCGGCACGCCCTGCGGCGGGACGGTCTCCCCGAACGCGGCCCGGCCTCCGGCGCCTTCGGCGGCCGTCACCACCGACCCCTCGGCGGCCTGCGGCGCGGCGGGCTGCTCCGCGGGGCTGGGACGGCCCCGACGGCGGCCGGTGCCGCCGTCCGTGCCGCCCTCCGGGCGGACGGACCGCCCGTCGGTGTCCCCCGCGGGGACCGGCTCCGCGTCCGGACGGCCCGCGCGGCGCCGCCCGGTCGGCGGCTGTGCCGCCACCGGGTCCTCCGCCGCCACCGGGCTTTCCAGGAAGGCGTCGGTCGACGCGCGGCGCGCCCGGCGGCGCCCGCCGCCTGAGGACGCCGTGCCGGCCGTCTGCTGGGCGGGCAGGGCGGGGGTGTCCGCCGCGGCCGGGGCAGGCGGCGGCACCGTCCCGGAGCCCTCGCCGAGGGGCACTTCCAGGACGTACGCGCTGCCGCCGGTCCCGGGCACCTCGTGGGTCTGGAGCACGCCGCCGTGGGCCCGGACGATGCCGTGCACGATCGGGGCGTGCACCGGGTCGCCGCCGGCGAACGGCCCGCGCACCTCGATGCGCACGACGTCGCCCCGCTGCGCCGCGGCGACCACGATCGTGGAGTCCACGTAGCCGCCGCCGGGCACCACACGGGCCTTGCCCGTCGAGTCGACGCCCGCGACGTCGGCGACCAGGTGGGCGAGCGCGGTCGCCAGCCGTGCCCCGTCGACCTCGGCCTCTATCGGCGGCGCGTGCACCGCGAACTGGACCCGCCCGGGGCCGATCAGCTCGACGGCGCCCTCGACACCGGCCGCGACGATCCCGTCGAGCAGCACGTTCGCCTTGGCGAGCCGCTCGGTGCCCGTGTCCAGACGCTGGTAGCCGAGCACATTGTCGACAAGCGTCGTCATCCGGGCGTATCCGGCGGCGAGATGGTGCAGGATCTGGTTCGCCTCGGGCCACAGCTGCCCGGCCGGGTCCGCGGCGAGCGCGCCCAGTTCGGCGCGGAGTTCCTCCAGCGGGCCGCGGAGCGAGTCGCCGAGCACGGCGGTGAGCTGGGCGTGCCGCGCGGTGAGCTCCTCGTACCGCTCGGCGCCGGCCTCCAGCTCGGCCGCGTACCGCTCGGCGCGGTCCGCCAGTTCGGCCTCGTGCTTCTCCGCCGCCGCCGTCAGCTCGGCCGTGAGCCGCTCGGTGGTCTCGGCGAGCTCGCCGCCCAGCCGCTCCTCGGTCGCCGCGAGCTCGGCCGCGTGCTTCTCGGTCGCCTCGTCGAACGGCCGCCGGTCGGTGAAGGTCATCACCGCGCCGACGAGCTGGTCCCCGTCGCGGACCGGGGCCGTGGTCAGGTCGACGGGCACCCGGGCGCCGCTCTTCGACCAGAGCACCTGACCGCGCACCCGGTGCTTGCGCCCGGACTTGAGGGTGTCCGCGAGCGGCGACTCCTCGTACGGGAACGGGTCGCCGTCCGCGCGGGAGTGCAGGATCAGCGGGTGCAGCTCCTGGCCGCCGAGGTCGCTGGCGCGGAAGCCGAGGATCTGCGCGGCGGCCGGGTTGACCAGGACGACCCGGCCGTCGGTGTCGGTGCCCACCACGCCCTCGGCCGCGGCGCGCAGGATCATCTCGGTCTGCCGCTGCGAACGCGCCAGCTCCGCCTCGGTGTCCATGGTCCCGGTCAGATCCCGGACGACCAGCATCAGCAGCTCGTCGCCGGTGTATCCGCCGGCCGAGTCGTACGCCTCGCGCCCGTCCAGGCTCGCGCTCGTCACCTCGACCGGGAACTCGCTGCCGTCGGTGCGGCGCGCGATCATCCGGGCGGGCTTGGTGCGGCCGCGGGTGTCGGCCGGGTCGGGGCGGCGCATGGACCCGGGGATCAGCCGGGAGTCGAAGTCCGGCACCAGGTCGAGCAGGCCCCGCCCCACCAGAGCCGTGCCCGGCGCCTCGAAGAGGTCGAGCGCGATGCTGTTGGCGTTGACGACCGTGCCGTTGGCATTGACGAGGACGAGCCCGTCCGGAAGGGCGTCGAGTATGGCTGCGAGGCGAGCAGCGCCTCGGGATGGCCTGCTGCTCACGACGACGGTTCCTCCCTGACCTACTGCGTATTGCGGACGGCCGGTCCCATCTTGCCCCTCGGGCCACGGCCTGTCACTGAGGGAGTCTAAGCGCAGCGAGGGGCGCTCAGACGGTGGATGAGGGGGAGCTCTCACCAAGGTTGTGTGCGGATGGCGTACGCCATCCGCCTATGACCTGGTGTTGGGCAGTACCGGCTCAAGCGCCTGCCACCGCGAGATCTCGCAGCCGTCGGACCTGTCGAACGTGGCGTCCACCGGGCGGCCGCGCCAGGTTCCGGTGACCCGGGCGGTGGCCGGGCCGCCGAACTGCTGGGTGCACATCTGCCCCTCGGGCACCGGCGCGAAGGGGTCCGCCCCGTCGCGGGCGAACTGGTCGAGCCGCTCGCAGGCACCGGCCGCCGAGGGGTGCGTCCCGCCGGCCGGGCCGCATTCCAGGTCGTACCTGCCGTCCGTCCGGGTGTTCCCGGTCTGGGAGACGACCACGTTCAGCCGGTCGGGAACGTCCTCGGGCGTGTCGGCCGGTCCGAGGACCGGCACGGGCAGCGGCAGCGGCAGCGGCGGGGTGATCGCGACCGCGGCGGGCACGGCGGCGGCGAGCGCGGCGGCGGACACGGTGGCGGTGAGGACGAGACGGCGCAGCATGGGTGCTCCTGACGATCACGGGAGATGCCGGGGACCTTGGCCCCGGCATCTCTAACGCTGCGCACGCCGCGGCGTTGCGCAACCGCAAGTGCTTTGCCCTGCGGGCCCGGGGCCTAGTACCGTGGACGGCGATTGGTGGCGAGCCGCAGGGCTGTGTCATCATCTGCACGCACCATCCGCGCTCGCGCGGGTGTGCTGGAGGCGTCGCCTAGTCCGGTCTATGGCGCCGCACTGCTAATGCGGTTTGGGCCTTAAAGCCCATCGAGGGTTCAAATCCCTCCGCCTCCGCCGTCAGATCACCGAAGCCCCGGCCTCCCGGCCGGGGCTTCGGTCGTTCCCGGACCCGCTGCCGTGCGCGGGGCCCCACCGCGTCCGCCGCACCCCCTGGAGGGCGGCTCGTCCGGTGTCCCTCGGAGGGCGGCTGCTGCGGTGTCCCCGCTCTCGCCGCACCCCGGCCCCCGCGGGCGCAGCATGCGGCCGTTCGGGTGTTTGTGCAGGTCAGGCGGGGTGTGCCTAATGGATTTCGCGTGACGGCGCAGGTCATGTAATGTTGTCCACGCAACGCCGACCGGGCAGAAAAGCCCGAGAAGCACAAGCACTCGTAGCTTAACGGATAGAGCATCTGACTACGGATCAGAAGGTTGCAGGTTCGAATCCTGCCGAGTGCACAGCGCAGAGAGGCCCCGGACGAGAGTCCGGGGCCTCTCTCGTTTCGTCGTGCGCCGGCGACGTCCGCGGGACTGTCAGTGGCGGGGCGTACTGTCCCGGCGGGTGGTCGGGTGCGGGGGTGCCCCCGGCCCGGGACGCGGATGCCGGGAGGCGATCGTGGTGGATCTGAAGGACGAGCTGCACCGCAAGCTGCGGGAGGCGCGTGCCGGGCTGCTGTCGCGGCTCGACGGGCTGGGCGAGTACGACCTGCGCCGGCCGCTCACGCCCAGCGGCACCAGTCTGCTCGGGCTGGTGAAGCACCTGGCGGGCGTGGAGTACGCGTACCTGGGCGAGTCGTTCGGGCGGCCCGCGCCCGAGAAGCTGGCGTGGGTCGAGGACGGATCGGTCTGGGACGGCGCCGACATGTGGGCGCGGGCGGACGAGTCGAGCGACTACCTGATCGGGCTGTACCGGCGCGCCTGCGCCCACGGAGACCGCACGGTCGGGGAACTGGAGCTGGACTCGGCGGGGTCGGTGGCGCACTGGCCCCGGGAGCGCCGGGAGACCACGCTCGGCGTGCTGCTCGTCCGGATGGTGGCGGAGACGGCGCAGCACGCGGGCCACGCCGACATCGTGCGCGAACTCGTCGACGGGAAGGGCGGAGCGGACCGGGAGGCCCAGGGCGACGAGGCGCACTGGCGGGAGTACGTCGCGGGGATCCAGGCGGCCGCCGACGCGCACCACCGCGGCGAGGGGTGAACGGCGGGCCGGGGGCGACGCGGTGAACGGGGCGCGGAGGGCGACGCGGTGAGATGGGCGCGGAGGGCGACGGACGGGGCGTGGCGGTGCGCCGGTGCGGGCTGGCCCGAGGACGGGCCGGGGGCCGTACTGCGCTGGGAGGGCGGGCGGGTGAGCCCGCTGACACCCGGCCGGGAGATCGGCTTCCGGGCGGTGGGCGAACGGCACTGCGTCGGCGCCCGGGGCAACGCCTGCCCGCTGACCGCCGTCGTCCCCGGACGGACGGCGCAGGCGCGGTGCGCCGAGTGCGCGCGGCTCGACCGGGCCCACTCGGTCGCGGCCGACACGATGCCCGACGACCCGCGCCCCTACCGGGTGTACCTGGCCTGGTTCGGGCCGGGCCTGGTGAAGGTGGGCATCACCGGTGAGGCGCGCGGGTCGGCGCGGCTGAGGGAGCAGGGGGCGGTGGCGTACACCTGGCTCGGGCGGGGGCCGCTGATGGCCGCCCGGCGCACCGAGGAACTGCTGCGGGCGGCGCTCGGGGTGCCGGACCGGATCCCGTACGACGCCAAGCGCGCCGTGCGGGCGGCGCTGCCGCCGGCCGGGGAGCGGGCGGCCGAGGTGGTCTCGCTGCACGCGCGGGCCGCCGCGCTCCCGGGGTGGGCCGAGACCCTGGAGCGGCTGGAGTGCCGGGTCGTGGACCACGCGGAGGTGTTCGGCCTCGACGGGCTGCCGCCCGCGACGGCGGTGGTGCGGGAGCTGGTGGACGGCGGGGCGGTCGGCGGGCGGCTGGCCGCCGTGGCCGGGCCCGATCTGCATCTGCGGACGCCCGGCGACGGCCTGCTGGTGGTGGACACCCGGCTGCTCACGGGCTGGTCGCTGGTGCGGGCCGGCGCGGACGCGGGGGCCGAGGTACCGGTGCGCGCGATGCCCGCCGTCCGCGGGGAGCAGGGCGGACTCTTCTGACCGCCGCCGCCCTCCGGGGCCGGAGCGCCGGCCCCGGAGGGTGGACAGGGGCGGGGGCCGGGCCGGAGGGTGATCGTCATGTGCAACGGACCTGGGGCGGGCAGCGGCCCGCACGACGAGACCGGCCCCGACGCCGCGCCCGACGCCGGTCCGGCCGGTGCGCCCGGCTTGGCAGGTGCGCCCGGCCCGGACGAGGCGGTGGAGGTACGGGAGTTCTGGACGCGGCTGGGCCTGCCGGGGCTGGTCGACGTCCACACCCACTTCATGCCCGAGCGGGTGCTGCGCAAGGTGTGGGCGTACTTCGACGCCGTCGGCCCGCTGACGGGCCTTGCGTGGCCGATCTCCTACCGGCACGAGGAGGACGAACGCGTCGCGCTGCTGCGCTCCTTCGGGGTGCGGCTCTTCACCTCGATGCTCTACCCGCACAAGCCCGGCATGGCGGGCTGGCTCAACGACTGGGCCGCCGGCTTCGCGGACCGCACCCCCGACTGCGCCCGCACCGCGACGCTGTTCCCCGAGGAGGGAGTGGCCGGCTACGTACGCGACGCGGTCGACGGCGGCGCCCGGGTGTTCAAGGCGCATGTGCAGGTGGGGGCCTACGATCCGGCGGACCCGCTGCTCGACCCCGCGTGGGGGCTGCTCGCCGACGCCGGGGTGCCGGTGGTGATCCACTGCGGCTCGGGGCCCGCGCCGGGCAAGCACACCGGGCCGGAGCCGGTCGGGCGCGTGCTGGTCCGCCATCCGCGGCTGCGGCTGGTGGTGGCCCACATGGGCATGCCCGAGTACACGGACTTCCTGGGGCTCGCCGAGCGGTACGAGGGGGTGTGCCTGGACACCACGATGGCGTTCACCGACTTCAGCGAGGCCATGGCGCCGTTCCCGGTGGCGGAGCGGGCGCGGCTCGCCGCGCTGGGCGACCGGATCGTGCTCGGGACGGACTTCCCCAACATCCCGTACCCCTACCTGCACCAGCTCAGGGCGCTGGAGCGGCTGGAGCTCGGGGACGACTGGCTGCGGGCCGTCTGCCACGACAACGGGGCGGCCCTGCTGCGCGCCGCCTGAGCGGGCCGGGCCGGGCCGGGCGGGGACGGGGCGGGGCGGGCGGTAAGGGACAGGCCGGGCCAGGCGGGGCAGGCCGGGCGGGGCGGGGCGAGAAACGGCGGAAGGGCCGGGCGGGGCCTGGGCCGGGCGGGCCGGGCCGGGCGGAGGCGTTTCTCAGGGAATTCACAGGTTCGGGCAAGAACGCTCTCAGGACCGGCCCCCACCGTGGCGGGTATGACCATCACCTCGCCCCAGGGGCGCACCGAACTGCTCAGGCCGGACGGCAGCGCCGTCCGGGTGCTCGTGGTCGACGACGAGGCGCCGATCGGCGAGCTGCTGTCGATGGCCCTGCGCTACGAGGGCTGGGACGTGCGCAGCGCTCCGGACGGCACCGAGGCGCTGCGCGCGGCGCGGGAGTTCCGGCCGGACGCGGTCGTGCTGGACGTGATGCTGCCGGACATGGACGGGCTGACGGTGCTGGGGCGGATGCGCCGCGACCTGCCGGACGTGCCGGTGCTGTTCCTGACCGCGCGCGACGCGGTCGAGGACCGGATCGCCGGTCTGACGGCGGGCGGCGACGACTACGTCACCAAGCCGTTCTCGCTGGAGGAGGTGGTGGCCCGGCTGCGCGGTCTGATCCGGCGCTCCCGGGCCGCCGTGGTGCGCAGCGAGTCGCTGCTCGCCGTCGGCGACCTGACGCTCGACGAGGACAGCCACGAGGTGACGCGCGGCGGGGACTCGATCCATCTGACGGCGACCGAGTTCGAGCTGCTGCGGTACCTGATGCGCAACCCGCGGCGGGTGCTGAGCAAGGCGCAGATCCTGGACCGGGTGTGGAGCTACGACTTCGGCGGCCAGGCCAACGTCGTCGAGCTGTACATCTCCTATCTGCGCCGGAAGATCGACGCCGGACGCGCCCCGATGATCCACACCCGGCGCGGCGCGGGATACCTGATCAAGCCCGGGGAGGCAGTGCCCGGTGCCTGAGCAGCCCGCCGGCCGCCGGCCGTGGTCGCTGCGGACACGACTGGTCGTGTCGGCGGTGCTGCTGATCGCGGTCGTGTGCGCGGTGATCGGCACCGTCACGACGATCGCCTTCCGCACCTACCTGTACGGCCAGCTCGACAACCAGCTCGGGGCCGTGGCCGCGCGTGCCGCGGGACCGCCCGCCGGGGACGGCGTCATGCCGCCCGGGGGCGATCTGCCCCAGCGGGCCCCGCTGGGCTTCGTCACCGGCGGCGGCGCGCCCGTCGGGACGGTCGGCGCGCTGGTGGGGGCGGACGGCCGGGTGGACTCCGCGGTGGCGAGCACCCAGGAAGTGCCGTCCGGCCCCGCGCCCACCGAGCAGCAGCTCACCACGGCGCAGCGCGAGGCGCTCGCGTCCGTGCCGCGCGACGGCGAGCCGCACACGGTGGACCTGCCGGGCCGCGGCGGGTACCGGGTCGAGTACGCGGACGGGGCGCGGGGCGCGTTCCTCGTCGGGGTGCCGACCCGGGACGTGCAGGACGCCCTCGGGACGCTGATCGTCGTCGAGGTGTGTGTCACGGGGGCCGGACTGGTGGCCGCCGGGCTCGCGGGCGCCTCCATGGTGACGGTGGCGCTGCGGCCGCTGCGCCGGGTCGCCGCGACCGCGCGCCGGGTCTCCGAACTGCCGCTGCACAGCGGGGAGGTGGCCCTCCACGAGCGGGTACCCGAGGCCCAGGCGGATCCGCGGACCGAGGTGGGGCAGGTCGGCGCCGCGCTCAACCGGCTGCTGGGACACGTCGGTTCGGCGCTGGTGGCGCGGCAGGAGAGCGAGACGCGGGTGCGGCAGTTCGTCGCCGACGCCAGCCATGAACTGCGCACACCGCTGGCGTCCATCCGCGGCTACGCCGAGCTGACCAGGCGCCGTTGGGCGCGGGGCGCCGCGCCGGCGGACCCCGCCGGGCGCGGCCCTTCCGCCGGCGGCGAGCCCCAAGGGGCTCCGGACCCGCTGGAGTTCGTCGGGGCGGACACCCGGCACGCGCTGGGCCGGATCGAGGCCGAGGCGACCAGGATGACGGGGCTGGTGGAGGACCTGCTGCTGCTCGCCCGGCTCGACGCGGGACGGCCGCTCTCGTACGAGAGCACTGATCTCTCACCGCTGGTCGTGGACGCGGTCGCGGACGCCCGCGCCGCCGGTCCCGCCCATGTGTGGCGGCTGGAGCTGCCGGACGACCCCGCGACCGTGCACGGCGACCCGGCCCGGCTCCACCAGGTGCTGGTCAACCTGCTGGCGAACGCCAGGACCCACACCCCGCCCGGCAGTGTGGTCACGGCCCGGGTGCGGACGGCCCCGCCCCCGGGGGCGGGCGGCCCGGCGGACGAGGACGGCCCGGCGGACGCGGGTGCCGCGTGGCCGGGGGCCGTGCTGCTGGAGATCGAGGACGACGGGCCCGGTGTCCCCGCCGAGCTGCGCCCGCACATATTCGAGCGCTTCGCCCGCGGCGACGCCTCCCGCTCGCGCCAGGCCGGCGGCACCGGGCTCGGCCTGGCCATCGTGCACGCCGTGATCGCGGCGCACGGCGGCTCGGTGGCCGTGACCTCGGCCCCCGGGCGCACGGTCTTCGCGGTGACCCTCCCGGCGGTGGCCGCGGGAGCCGCTCCGGCGGCGGTCCCGGGGGCGCGGCTCGCCCCGTGACCCGGCGCCCCCGGCCCGGCTCACAGGTGCGGCACAGGCTCACCACACCGCCGTGACAGCGGCCCCCGGAAGTGTCGGACGCATGCGAACCGACACCCCTCGGGGGACCCTTCCGGCCCGGGAGCATCTGCTCGCGGGGACCGCCGGTCCGCCCGTGCTCGACGTGGTGATCCCCGTCTACAACGAGGAGACCGACCTCGAACCGTGCGTGCTGCGGCTGCACGACCATCTGACGCGCACCTTCCCGTACGGCTTCCGGATCACCGTCGCCGACAACGCCAGCACCGACCGCACGCCCCGGGTGGCCGCGGCACTCGCGGCGCGCCTGCCCGAGGTCCGGTCGTACCGGCTGGAGGAGAAGGGCCGCGGCCGGGCGCTGCGCGCCGTCTGGTCGGCGTCGGACGCCCCGGTGCTCGCCTACATGGACGTGGACCTGTCCACCGACCTCAACGCGCTGCTCCCGCTGGTCGCCCCGCTGATCTCGGCCCACTCCGACCTGGCGATCGGCTCCCGGCTGGCCCGTTCCTCGCGGGTGGTGCGCGGGCCGAAACGGGAGTTCGTCTCCCGGGCGTACAACCTGATCCTTCGGGGCTCGCTCGCCGCGCGGTTCTCCGACGCGCAGTGCGGGTTCAAGGCGATCCGCGGGGACGTGGCGGAGCGGCTGCTGCCGATGGTCGAGGACACCGGCTGGTTCTTCGACACGGAGCTGCTGGTGCTCGCCGAGCGGGCCGGGCTGCGGATCCACGAGGTCCCCGTCGACTGGGTCGACGACCCGCACTCCAGCGTCCACCTCGTGCGCACCGCGACCGACGACCTCAAGGGCGTGTGGCGGGTGGGCCGGGCGCTGGCCGTCGGCGCGCTGCCGCTGGACCGGCTGGCCCGCCCGTTCGGCGACGACCCGCGCGACCGGGCGCTCCCCGGGGTGCCGCGCGGCCTCGCCCGCCAACTGGTCGGCTTCTGCGCGGTGGGCGTCCTGTCGACGCTGCTGTACCTGCTGCTCTACTCCGCCTTCCGGACCGGCCTCGGTCCGCAGGCCGCGAACGCGGCGGCGCTGCTGCTGTCGGCGGTCGCCAACACCGCCGCCAACCGCCGGCTCACCTTCGGGGTGCGCGGCCGCGACCGGGCAGTCCGCCACCAGGCGCAGGGGCTGGTGGTGTTCGGCATCGGACTGGCGCTCACCAGCGGTTCGCTGGCCGCCCTCGACGCCGCCGCCGGCAACCCCTCCCACGGCACCGAACTGGCCGTGCTGATCGCGGCGAACCTGGCCGCGACCGTGCTGCGCTTCCTGCTCCTCCGGGCCTGGGTCTTCCCCGAACGGCGCCATGAGCCCGCCCATGAGGCCGGACAGCCGGCCGGCGCCCCGGCCGTGGCCCCCGCGCTCCGGGCCGCCCCCCTCACCGCCCCCGCTCCCGCAGCCCCCGCCCCGGGGGCCCCCGCCCCCGCAGCCCCGGCGCCCGCCGTCCGGAACGCCCCCGCCGGGCTGCCCGGCGCGCCGGCCGCCCGGACCGCCGACGAGACGAACCGAGGGATCGCACGATGACCACCACCAGTCCGCCCGCCGCCCCGGCCCCGGCGCGCCCGGCCGCGGTCCACCGCCTGTGGCGCGGCCGGGAGTCGGACCCTCGCTGGGTACGCCCCGCCTTCCTCGCGCTGCTGCTGGTCACCGGGCTCGCCTACCTCTGGAACCTCGGCGCCTCCGGCTACGCCAACTCCTTCTACTCGGCGGCCGTCCAGGCGGGCGGCGAGAGCTGGAAGGCGTTCTTCTTCGGCTCGTCCGACGCGGCGAACTCCATCACCGTCGACAAGCCCCCGGCCGCCCTGTGGCCGATGGCCCTGTCCGTGCGGCTGTTCGGCCTCGGCTCCTGGCAGATCCTGCTGCCCGAGGTGCTGATGGGCGTCGCCACGGTGGGCGTCGTGTACGCGGCGGTGCGGCGGCGCTTCACCCCCGCGGCCGGGCTGATCGCGGGCGCGGTGCTCGCCCTGACGCCGGTCGCCGCGCTGATGTTCCGCTTCAACAACCCGGACGCGCTGCTGGCGCTGCTCATGACCGTGACGGTCCACTGCGTGCTGCGCGCCCTGGAGGGGGCGCGTACCGCGTGGCTGGTGTGGGCGGGCGTCGCGGTGGGCCTCGCGTTCCTGACGAAGACGCTCCAGGCGTTCCTGATCCTGCCGCCGCTGGCGCTGGTGTACGCGGTGTGCGCCCCGACGCCGCTGCGCCGCAGGCTCGGCCAGCTCGCCCTCGCCGGACTGACCGTCGTGCTCGCCGGCGGCTGGTGGGTGGCGATCGTCGCATGGTGGCCCGCGTCCTCGCGGCCCTGGATCGGCGGCTCCCAGAACAACAGCTTCCTCGAACTCACCTTCGGCTACAACGGACTCGGCCGTCTCAACGGCGAGGAGACCGGCAGCGTCGGAGGCGGAGGCGGCGGCCGCGGCGGCGGGGGCTGGGGGGAGACCGGCATCGACCGGATGTTCGCCGGGAACATCGGCGGCCAGATCGCCTGGCTGCTGCCCGCGGCACTGCTGCTGCTCCTCGCCGGGCTCGTCCTCACCCGGCGCGCGGCGCGCACGGACACGGCGCGGGCGGCGTTCCTGGTGTGGGGCGGGGCGCTCCTCGTCACGGCCGGGATCTTCAGCTTCATGGCCGGGATCTTCCACGAGTACTACACGGTGGCCCTGGCGCCCTATGTCGCCGCCCTGGTCGGCATGGGCAGCACGATGCTCTGGGAGGAGCGGGCGAAGCCCCTGTGGTCGGCGGCGCTCGCCGGGACGATCCTGCTGACGGCCTGGTGGTCGTACATCCTGCTGGGCCGCAGCGACGGCTATCTGCCGTGGCTGCGGGTGGCCGTGCCGGCCGCCGGCATCGCCGCCGCCGTGGGCCTGCTGGTCGCGAGCCGGACGGGCCGGGCGGCGCGTGCGGTGGCCCTCGGCGCGGCGGGGCTGGGCCTCGCGGCGGCGCTGGCCGGGCCGGCGGCGTACACCGTCACCACGCTCGGCGAGGGCCACGCGGGCTCGATCGTCACGGCCGGTCCCGCGGTGGCGGGCGGCCGGGGCGGCCCCGGCGGCTTCCCGGGCGGCGGGGGCGACGGCGGCCGGATGCAGCCCCCGGGCGGCGGCCGGGACGGCCAGGGCGGGCCGGGCGGTCCGGGCAACGGCGCCCCGCCCGCCGGCTTCCCGGGCGGGGGCGGGACGGCGGGCGGCGGCCAGGGGAACGGCGTCCCCGGCGGCGCCGGGGACGGCACCGACGGGAACGGTCCCGGCGGCAACGGCACCGGCACCGGCTTCCCGGGCGGTGGAGGGACGGGCCGCGGCGGTGGCGGCATGGGCGGCCTGCTGAACGGCGCCGACGTCGACTCCGAGACCGCCGCCGCGCTCACCGAGAACGCGGACGACTACACCTGGGCCGCCGCAGCGATCGGCTCCCAGAACGCCGCCAGTTACCAACTGGCCACCGAGGAACCGGTGATGGCGATCGGCGGCTTCAACGGCAGCGACCCCTCCCCGACGCTCGCGCAGTTCAAGCAGTACGTGTCCGACGGCAGGATCCACTGGTTCATCGCCGGCGGCGGCACGGGCGGTGCGGGCGCACCCGGCGGGGGTGGCGCGGAGACCGGTGGAACCGGCGCCGGTGGCGGCATGGGCGGCCCCGGAGGCGGCACCTCCGCGGAGATCTCGGCCTGGGTCCAGGAGACGTTCACCCAGGTCACCGTGGGTGGAGCGACCCTCTACGACCTGACCGACCCGCAATAGCGCTATACGGCGTACGAGAGTCCTTGTACGGTGTAAGAGAACACTCCCTTACACCGTACAAGGAGTCCGTATGACGGCGACGACCGCCGCGAACCGCACGGCCCCCGCGGGCCATCCGCAGCGCTGGCTGATCCTCGGCGTCATCTGCCTCGCCCAGCTCACCGTGCTGCTCGACAACACCGTCCTGTCCGTGGCGATCCCCTCCCTCACCCGTGAACTGCACGCCTCCACCACCGACATCCAGTGGATGATCAACGCCTACTCGCTGGTGCAGTCCGGCCTGCTGCTCACCGCGGGCAACGCCGCCGACCGCTACGGCCGCAAGCGGATGCTCGTGGCCGGGCTCGCCGTCTTCGGCGTCGGGTCGCTCGCCGCGGGGCTCGCGGGCACGTCGGCCCAGCTCATCGCGGCCCGCGCCGGGATGGGCGTCGGCGGGGCGCTCCTGATGACCACCACCCTCGCCGTCGTCGTGCAGATCTTCGACGACACCGAGCGGGTGAAGGCCATCGCCCTCTGGTCCACCGTGAGTTCCCTCGGCTTCGCGGCCGGTCCGCTGGTCGGCGGGGTGATGCTGGACCACTTCTGGTGGGGCGCCATCTTCCTGATCAACATCCCGGTCGCCGCCGTCGGCCTGTTCGCGGTCGTCGCCCTCGTCCCGGAGTCCCGCAACCCCCAGGGCGACCGCCCCGACCTGCTGGGCGCGCTGCTCTCCACGGTCGGTATGACGGCCGTCGTCTACGCGATCATCTCCGGTCCCGAGCACGGCTGGAGCTCGGCCGAGGTGCTGGGGGCGGCGGGCGCCGGGCTGCTGGTGCTCGGCGGCTTCGTGCTCTGGGAGCTGCGCATCCCCTACCCCATGCTGGACATGCACTTCTTCCGCGACCAGCGCTTCATCGGCGCGGTCGCCGGCGCGGTGCTCGTCGCGTTCGGCATGACCGGGTCGCTGTTCCTGCTCACCCAGCACCTCCAGTTCGTCCTCGGGTACGGCCCGCTGGACGCGGGGCTGCGCACCGCCCCGCTGGCCCTCACCGTCGTCGCGCTCAATCTGACGGGCGTCGGCGCCCGGCTGGTGGGGAGGCTCGGCACGCCCGCGGTCATCGCCTCCGGCATGGCGCTGGTCTCGGCGGGACTGGCCGCGATCGCCCTGCTCGGCTCCCACGGCTACGGCGGGATGCTGCTCGGCCTGGTCGTCATGGGCGCGGGCGTGGCCCTGTCGATGCCCGCGATGGCGAACGCCATCATGAGCGCGATCCCGCCCGAGAAGGCGGGCGTCGGCGCCGGGATCAACGGCACGCTCGCGGAGTTCGGCAACGGGCTCGGGGTCGCGGTCCTCGGCGCCGTGCTGAACTCCCGCTTCGCCGCGCTCGTTCCCGCGGCGGTCGGTGCGGTGTCCCTCCCGGCGGCGCTGGCGGGAGCGGACGGCGCCGGGGAACGGTCCCGTATCGAGGAGGCGTTCGCCTCGGGCCTGGAGACGAGCCAGCTGGTCGGGGCGGCCGCGGTGCTGGCGGGCGGCCTGCTCGCCGCGGCCCTGCTGCGGCGCGCCGAGCGGCCGGCCGCGGGGCACGGGGCGCCGCAGGCTCCCGCAGACGTCACGAAGCCGCGGGCATAGCATCGAGGCCGGGCGGACCGATGAGTTCCGCCCGGCCCGCCGGACGATCCGGCAGGAACCCAGGAGGTGCGCGATGGTGCCAGCGTCCGACCGCGCGACGGACCCCGCGAAGACGAGCGTCTGGCTCGCCGAGGGGCCCGGGCGGGACCGGGGACGCAGGTCCGGCCAGCCGGACGGGCTCGGCCGCGACAAGATCATCGAGGCGAGCGTCCGGCTGCTCGACGAGCACGGGGCGCCCAGCTTCTCCATGCGCAAGCTCGCCGCCGAACTCGACGTCACCGCGATGTCGCTCTACTGGTACGTCGAGACCAAGGACGACCTGCTGGAGCTGGCGCTGGACTCGGTGTTCACCGGACTGCTGCCGCCCGGGCCGCACGATCCGGCGGACTGGCGCGACCGGCTGCGCGACCTCGCGCGCACCTACCGCACCCTGCTGGTGCGCCACCCCTGGGTCTCCGGGCTGATCGGCACCTACCTCAACATCGGGCCCCAGTCGCTGCTCTTCTCCCGGGCCGTGCAGGACGTCGTGCGGGACACCGGCCTCTCCCCGCAGGCCCGGATGGGCGGGACGGCCGCCGTGTTCCAGTTCGTGTACGGCTTCGGCACGATCGAGGGCCACTTCGTGCAGCGCTGCGCCGCCGCCGGCCTCAGCCAGGACGAGTACTTCCGCCGGGCGATGGGGACGATCGACGAACGGCCCGAGCTGAGCCGGGAGTTCGAGCAGGCCACCGAGCTCATGGAGGCCCGCGGCGGAGGCACCGTCGAGGAGATGCGCGAACGGGATTTCGCCGTCGCGCTCGACCTGCTGGTGGCGGGCATCGAGGCGATGGTGGCCCGCCAGGATTCCGGCGACGGCTCCTGAGAAACGGACCGTACGACGCGGACCGTACGACGCGGACCGTACGACGCGGGCCGTACGACGCGGGCCGTACGACGCGGGCCGTACGACGCGGGCCTGACGGCGCGGGCCTGACGGCGCCCGGCGGGAGGCGCCCGGCGGAGGCGCGGCCCGGACGGTGCGGACGCGTCGGCGCCCGGCGGGAGGCGCGGGCCCGGGCGATGCGGCGACGGGGGCCCGGACGGTGCGGGGCCGGCGGCCCCGCACCGCGTGCTAGTCCTGCGCGAGCCGGGCCGGGAAGCCGCCGGTCGCGATCGGGCCCCAGCGCACCGGGGTGATCCTGATGATCGACTTCCCCTGCTCGACCATCGCCGTGCGGTACTCGTCCCAGTCCGGGTGCTCCCCGGAGATGTTGCGGAAGTACTCGACCAGCGGTTCCACCGAGGCGGGGGAGTCGATCACCTCGGCCGTGCCGTCGATCTGCACCCAGGGCCCGTTCCAGTCGTCGGAGAGGACGACCACGCTCACCCGCTCGTCCCGCCGGGCGTTGCGGGTCTTGGCGCGTTCCGGATACGTCGAGACGACCACCCGCCCCGCATCGTCGACCCCGCACGTCAGCGGCGACGCCTGCGGTGACCCGTCGGAGCGGCGGGTCAGCAGCAGCGCGCGGTGGCGGGGGCGTACGAAGTCGAGCAACTGGTCCAGGTCCACCGTGGTGTTGGTGGCGATGTGGCGTGCCATGCCCGGCACCCTACGCGAGGCGGGGGCGTCAGCCGGGGAGCCGGTCGCCCTGCACCGCCTGGATGTCGAGCTCCACCCGCAGGGTCGTGCCGACGGCCGAGACCCCCGCCTGGACGACCTGGTTCCAGTTCATCGCGAAGTCCGCGCGGTGCAGTTCGGCCGTCGCGCGGAAGGCGGCCCGCACTCCGCCCCAGGGGTCGGCTCCGGTGCCGAGGCAGACGAGGTCGAGGGGGACCGGACGCACCACGCCGCGCAGCGAGAGCTCGCCCGCCACCGTCCACCGGTCGGGGCCGGCCGCCGTCACGCCGGTGGAGACGTAGGCGATCTCCGGGAAGCGTTCGGCGTCCAGGAAGTCGGGGGAGCGCAGATGCTTGTCCCGCAGCTCGTTGCCGGTGTCCACGGAGCCGGCGGCGATCACCGCCGAGACCCGTGAGCGCTCGGGCTCGGGCGCGATCTCGATCGTCCCGCCGAACGAGGTGAAGCGTCCCCGCACGCTGGAGATGCCCAGGTGCTGGGCGACCGCGGCCACCGAGGAGTGCGCCGGGTCGAGCGTCCAGACGCCGGGCGGCGGGAGCTCGGCCCCGCCCTGGCGGGCGAGCACCACGGTGCCGGCGTCCACCCGGCCGCTCGCGGTGACGAGGGCGGTCGAGGCGGCCGGCGCGTAGCCGAGCGCGGTCACGATCACCGTGTACGCGCCCGGGGGCAGGTCCGCCGGGTCGGCGACGGTGCCGTCCTCGCCGGCCCGCGCCCGCAGCACCTGGGTGCCGGTCGTGTCGGTGACGGTGACGACGGCGTGCTGGACCGCCCAGCCGTCCCTGGTCCTCACCTGTGCGCGAAGTGCCATGTCTCATCCCGTTTCCCGGCCCCGCCTCCCGCGGGGCCGTACGTGTTCGGGCCCCGGGCGGGAGCGGCCGGCCGTCCCCTGCCTGCCGCCCCGCGTCCGGGGCCCGTCTCCGCCGGGCCGGCCGCTCGCCTCCGCTGGGGACGAGCGGCTTCCCGGGGTCCTTCGGGGCGGCCCCGCCACGGGCGGGGCGCCCCGGGTCTCACTCGCCCGGGTGGGCGAGCTCGATGTCGTGGCCGTCCTGGCCGGAGCCCGTGACCGTCACCGCACCGGCCACCGGCGGGTAGCCGGTCGCGATGACGGTGTACTCCCCCGCGTCCAGGTCGGCGAAGGCGTACGCGCCGTCGTCACCGGTCGTCGCCGTGCCGGCCACGTTGCCCGCGGCGTCCACCAGGGTGACCCTGGCGTCGGTCAGCGGCTCGCCGCCGCCCGTTCCGCCGCGCACCACGCCCCGGAGCACGGCCCCGGCCCGCAGCACGGCCTCGACGCGGGTCACGCCCTGGCCGCCGATCTCGACCGGCAGGGCCAGCGGGCGGAAGCCCTCGGCGCTGACGGCGACCGTGACCGCCCCGGGCACCAGCTCGGCGAAGGCGAACTCGCCCTGTCCGGTGCTCCTGCCGGTGGCCAGCACGTCGCCGCGCACATCGGTGACCACGACCATGGCGCCCTCGACCGGCGAGGCGTCCTCGGCGGCGCGCACCAGGCCGGCGAGCCCGCTGGTGCCGGCGAGCAGGATGTCGAAGGCCAGCGGTTCGTCACCGATGACCACGGTGGCGGCCTGCGGCTGGAAGCCGTCCGCGGAGGCGATCAGCACGTACGATCCGGCGCCGGGCGCGTCCAGGGCGAAGCCGCGGTCGCCACGGGCGACCGAGCGGCCGAGCTGGCGGCCGGCCGGCGAGATCAGAGTGACGGCCGCCTGCGGCACGGGGGTGTCCTCGGCGCCGCGCACGACTCCGCGCACGGCCGCTCCGGTGAGCTGCGGCTCGGTCTCCACGGCCACCACGGGG
The DNA here is from genome assembly GCF_016919245.1 of Streptomyces zhihengii. Classification (NCBI taxonomy): domain Bacteria; kingdom Bacillati; phylum Actinomycetota; class Actinomycetes; order Kitasatosporales; family Streptomycetaceae; genus Streptomyces; species Streptomyces zhihengii. Next base: position 4,294,231 of record NZ_JAFEJA010000001.1, read on the forward strand.
GCGGGCGCGGCGGGGAGCACGGCGGCCTCGGGGGCCGTCGTCGTGGCGGTGGCCGCCGCGGCGGTCCCCGGCACCGGGTCGCTGTTGTGGGTCTTCAGGGCGACCTCCTTGATGAACAGCGTCAGCAGGAGGGCGACCAGCGCGAACGGGGCGGAGTAGAGGAAGACGTCGCCCACACCGTGGCCGTACGCGTTCTCCATCACCAGGCGGATCGGCTCGGGCAGCGCGTCCAGGTCGGGGATGCCGCCCCCGCCGGTGCCGCCGTGGCCGGCCGCTGCGCCCTCGGGGCCGAGGGCCGCGAGCCCGTCCCGCACGTAGTTCGTGACCTTGGTGCCGAGCACCGCGCCGAGCGCCGAGACGCCCATGGCGCCGCCGAGCGTACGGAAGAAGGTGACGACGGAGCTGGCGGCGCCGAGGTCCTGCGGGGCGACCTGGTTCTGCGTGCAGAGCACCAGGTTCTGCATCATCATGCCGATGCCGAGACCCATGACGGCCATGTAGACCGCGATGTGCCAGTACGGGGTGTCGTAGCGCATCGTGCCCAGCAGGCCGAGGCCCGCGGTCACCAGCACACCGCCGCTGACCAGCCATGCCTTCCAGCGGCCGGTACGGGTGATGACCTGGCCGGAGACGGTCGACGAGACGAACAGTCCGGCGATCATCGGGATGGTCAGCACGCCGGACATGGTCGGCGACTCGCCCCGGGCGAGCTGGAAGTACTGGCTGAAGAAGACGGTGCCGGCGAACATCGCGACGCCCACGAAGAGCGAGGCGAGCGAGGCGAGCGTGATGGTCCGGTTGCGGAACAGCCGCAGCGGGATGATCGGCTCGGAGGCACGGGACTCGACGAGCAGGAACAGCGCGGCGAGGAGCACCGAACCGGCGACCATCACACCGCTCTGCCAGGACATCCAGTCGTACTTGTCGCCCGCGAAAGTGATCCAGATCAGCAGCAGCGACACGGCGGCGCTGATGAGCAGTGCGCCGGTCCAGTCGATCTTGACCTTGCGGCGGGTGACGGGCAGCTTGAGCGTCTTCTGCAGGACGATCAGGGCCAGCACCGCGAAGGGCACGCCGACGTAGAAGCACCAGCGCCAGCCGAGCCACTCGGTGTCGGTGATCACGCCGCCGAGCAGCGGGCCGCCGACGGTCGCGACCGCGAAGGTCGCGCCGATGTAGCCGCTGTAGCGGCCGCGCTCGCGGGGGGCGATCATCGCGGCCATCACGACCTGGGAGAGCGCGGCGAGACCGCCGGCGCCGATGCCCTGGACGACCCGGCAGGCGATGAGCATCGCCGGGTTCTGGGACAGGCCGGCGACGACCGAGCCCAGGACGAAGATCACCAGGGCTATCTGGACCAGCAGCTTCTTGGAGAAGAGGTCCGACAGCTTGCCCCACAGGGGCGTGGTGGCGGTGGTGGCGAGCAGCGCGGAGGTGACGACCCAGGTGTAGGCGCTCTGCCCGCCGCCGAGGTCGCCGATGATCTGCGGCAGGGCGTTGGAGACGATCGTCGACGAGAGGATCGCGACGAACATGCCGAGCAGCAGCCCGGACAGCGCCTCCATGATCTGCCGGTGGGTCATCGGCGGGGTCCCGCCTGCGGCGGGACCGCCTCCGTGCTTGGCGTGGCCGCCCCGCACACCGGATGGCGTGGTCGTAGCCATGAACTTCCTTTACGTCGTCTGTTGTGCAGGTGCACGGGTGGTGTGGGCCCGGCAGTCCCCGACGGATTCCCGGAGGCGGGCCAGCAGGTCGTTGAGCCGGCCGACGTCGTCGTCGGACCAGTCCCCGAGGTGGTGCGCGAACATGTCCGTGGTCCGGCGGCCGAGGTCGTCCAGCAGCTCCTCGCCCGCGGGCGTGAGCCGCAGGATGCGCGAGCGCCGGTCGTCCGGGTCCGGCAGGCGTTCCAGCCAGCCGCGGTCCACGACGTGTGCCACGTGCCGGCTGGTCACCGACATGTCGACGGCCAGCAGCTCGGCGAGGCGGCTCATCCGCATCTCCCCGTACCGGCTGGTCAGGGAGAGCACGGCGGCGGCCCCGGAGGGGCAGTCCGCGGGCAGGATGCGCGCGAGGCTGCGCTTCACGGCTCCCACGGCGCTGATCTGCCGGGCCAGCTCCTCGAACTGACTCCGCTCGGCCATGGCCCCTCCCACATCTTGTTGCTTAGGGCAACGATAGAAGCGGTTGGTTGCTACAGGCAAACGAAAACGGCCGGGATCGGGTAAAGGAACCCAAAAGGCTTTGCATGTGCAGAGTCATGCCCGGGTCATGGGGCCCCGGGGGCGGTCCGGGACCCCGCCCGGGGTTGGGCGGCGGGGCCCGGTTCGCTAGGGTCCTGCCCCATGGCACACAACCCCCAAGCTCCCCAAGGCCAGGGCCCCGAGGGCTCCTACGACCCCGCGGGCAGCACGCAGATGTTCCGTGCGTTCGTCGACGAAGGCGCGCCCCAGGGCCGCGCGGGCGGGCCCGCCGCCTCCCCGGCCGCCTCCTCCTCGTCCCGCACGGGCGTGATCATCGGCGTGATCGCCGCCGTGATCGTCCTCGGCGCGGTCGCCTGGCTCGCCCTGGCCTGACGGCCCGGGGGCCGGGGATCGACGCCCACCGGGACCGTCCGCCGGACGGTCCCCGCGCGACGCCCGTCGGCACCGTCCGCCCGTCGGCACCGGCGCGACGCCCTTCCGGCCCGCTCGCTACTTGCCGCGCGCCCGTACGCGGGCGCGCGGACGCACCCGCGCCCGCGTACGGGCCCGCGCGCGTGTGCGGTGCCGGGGGCCCCGCCCACGCCCGTCTGCCGTGACGTGGGCAGGCCGCCTCTGTGTCCCGTGGCGTGGGTCAGCGCCGCGCGTAGGCAGTGGCGTGGGCCGGCCGCCCGTGTTGCCCGTGTCGTGAGCCGGACCACCCGCGTGTCCCGTGGCGTGGCCCGGCCGCGCTCGGCGCGCGGCCCCCACGCACAGCACAGGGGCGCCGCGCCGGCCGTGCCGGGCCGCGACGCCCCCGCTGTCCTTCCGCACGGACGGCCTCCCGGGGGAGGCCGGTCCGCGGTCAGTCCGAGATCAGGCCCTCCCGGAGCTGCGCCAGCGTGCGGGTGAGCAGGCGCGAGACGTGCATCTGGGAGATGCCGACCTCCTCGCCGATCTGCGACTGGGTCATGTTCGCGAAGAAGCGGAGCATGATGATCTGCCGCTCCCTGGGCGGGAGTTTGGCCAGCAGCGGCTTGAGCGACTCGCGGTACTCGACGCCCTCCAGCGCCGTGTCCTCGTACCCCAGGCGGTCGGCGAGCGACCCCTCGCCGCCGTCGTCCTCCGGGGAGGGCGAGTCCAGCGAGGACGCGGTGTAGGCGTTGCCCACGGCGAGGCCGTCGACCACGTCCTCCTCCGACACCCCGAGCACGGCGGCCAGTTCGGCGACGGTCGGGGAGCGGTCGAGCTTCTGGGAGAGCTCGTCGCCCGCCTTGGTCAGGGCCAGCCGCAGCTCCTGGAGCCGGCGCGGCACCCGCACCGACCAGGACGTGTCGCGGAAGAAGCGCTTGATCTCCCCGACCACGGTGGGCATCGCGAACGTCGGGAACTCCACGCCCCGTTCGCAGTCGAAGCGGTCGATGGCCTTGATCAGGCCGATCGTCCCGACCTGGACGATGTCCTCCATCGGCTCGTTCCGGGAGCGGAAGCGGGCCGCCGCGTAGCGGACGAGGGGGAGGTTGAGCTCGATGAGGGTGTCGCGCACGTAGGTGCGCTCCGGGCTGTCCTCGCCCGCTCCCTCGACGTCCAGCGCGCGCAGCCGCAGGAACAGGGAGCGGGACAGGGTACGGGTGTCGATGGCTTCCGAGGTCTCGGGCACGAACGGCGCGGGAACGAACGGCGCCAGCGCGGACGCGGTCGCACCGGGCTCACGCGTGAGCACCTTCGAGCTGCCCTGTTCTGCGGACATGCCACCCCCTTGAGGTCGCGGACGGTCGCGGTGGCCGCGACCGACGGAGGAACGCAGCTTCCACCTGAATACCGGCGGCGGGGCTGCGGCAAACGCGGTTCCCGCAGAATGTCACATGTCGGCAACACGCTGTAGTGACATGTCGACAAGTAACAGGCGAAAATGCCCAGGAAACAAGGGGTGCAAGGGGTCTGAGACCCCGTCGGGAACTCGACTGGGGTCTACCCGTTCCGCTTACGCTTCGATCCTGTTTGCGGATCTCAATCTCGCGAAGCTGCGCGCCAGAAGACGTGACACGTGCATCTGCGAGACGCCCAGCTCCTGACTGATCTGGGACTGCGTCAGGTTGCTGTAGTAACGGAGCATCAGGATCCGCTGCTCGCGCTCGGGCAGCTGCACCAGCAGGTGCCGTACCAGGTCGCGGTGTTCGACCCCGGCGAGCGCGGGGTCCTCGTAGCCGAGGCGGTCCAGCAGTCCGGGCATCCCGTCGCCCTCCTGCGCCGCCTCCAGCGAGGTCGCGTGGTACGAGCGGCCGGCCTCGATGCAGGCGAGCACCTCGTCCTCGCCGATCTTGAGGCGCTCGGCGATCTCGGCGGTGGTCGGCGAGCGGCCGTTGGCCGTCGTCAGGTCCTCGGTCGCGCCGTTGACCTGGACCCACAGCTCGTGCAGCCGGCGCGGCACGTGCACGGTGCGGACGTTGTCGCGGAAGTACCGCTTGATCTCGCCGACCACGGTGGGCATCGCGAACGTCGGGAACTGCACGCCGCGGTCGGGGTCGAAGCGGTCGATCGCGTTGATCAGGCCGATGGTCCCGACCTGGACCACGTCCTCCATCGGCTCGTTGCGGGAGCGGAAGCGGGCGGCCGCGTAGCGCACCAGCGGGAGGTTGGCCTCGATGAGGGCCGCGCGCACCCTGCCGTGCTCCGGGGTGCCCGGCTCCAGGGTCTTCAGACGGCCGAACAGCACCTGGGTCAGGGCCCGGGTGTCGGCGCCCCTGCTCTGTGCCGTGGTGGTGGAACGGGTGGCCGTGGCGAGGCCGGTGCGGGGGCCGCCGGGGCTCCGTTCGGCGGTCGTCTGGTCCGCTCTCTCGTTCTGGGGTGGCACCTGAGGCGCAGTACTGGCCGGCACGGTCACGCCACCCCTTTGCGGTCGTTTTCAGTCAACTCATCCGTCAAAAGCGGTCATAGCATCACAAGACATGTCCACTGTGTGCAAGCACCCGATAACGCCGTGTTGACGCCGTGTTGAGCGGCCGGAGCGCGGTCCGGCCCCAGCACGCGCCGACCCCCCGCCGGAATCCGGCGGGGGGTCGGGCGGGGCGGAGGCCCTCAGAACTCGTAGTCGGCGATCACCCACGTGGCGAACTCGCGCCACAGCGCCGCGGCCGCCTGGTGCGCCGGGTGCTCGATGTACCGCTTGAGGGCGTCGGTGTCGGCCACCGCGGAGTTGATGGCGAAGTCGTAGGCGATCGGCCGGTCGGTGATGTTCCAGGCGCACTCCCAGAACTCCAGCTCGGGCACGGTGCCGTCGAGGTCCCGGAAGGCCTGCGCGCCGGCGACCACGCGCGGATCGTCGCGCTCGACGCCTTCGCCGAGCTTGAAGAGGACCAGATGGCGGATCACGGATGCTCCCGGGGGCAGGTGGCCGGCGTGCGCCGCCGGACGCGCCCTAGTTGACGAGTTCCGTCATGAACTCGCCGACGCCCTGCGCGGCGCTCGAAATGCCCTCGAACCCTACCTGGACCAGATCGGCCGCCTTGGAGGGGGACGTGATGATCGTGTACAGGACGAAGACGACGACTATGTAGAGAACGATCTTCTTCGTTTGCGCCATCGTCCCCTGTCTCCCTGCTGCCCCTGCCCGCCCGTGCGTCGCGTGAGTCTAGCCGAGCCGATTTGAGCCATACCCGTCAAGGGATACGGCCCCCGGATCACGGCCGTGACATGCGGGCCGTGACGGGCCGGGACATGCGAAGGGCCCCGGTGCGATGCACCGGGGCCCTTCGTACAAGAGCGGTAGCGGAGGGATTTGAACCCTCGGTGAGTTTCCCCACACTCGCTTTCGAGGCGAGCTCCTTCGGCCGCTCGGACACGCTACCGGGAGAGAGCTTAGCCCACAGTGGGCCGTGCGATGAAATCGGTATCCGGACCGGCTGCCGCAGGCCGTCCGGGACGGTCCCGCGCAGGTCGCGCGGGGGCCCCGCGGCGGCCTCAGACGGCCGGCGGACGGTCCCGGAAGAAGCGGGTCAGCCCGTCGGCGCACTCGTCCTCCAGCACGCCGGGGACGACCTCCGGGCGGTGGTTGAGCCGGCGGTCGCGGACCAGGTCCCACAGCGAGCCGGCGGCGCCCGCCTTCTCGTCGCGCGCGCCGTAGACGACCCGGTCCACCCGGGACTGCACCAGGGCGCCCGCGCACATGGTGCACGGCTCCAGGGTCACGACCAGGGTGCAGCCGGTGAGCCGCCATGCGCCGGTGCGCGCGGCGGCCCGGCGCAGCGCCAGGACCTCGGCGTGCGCGGTCGGGTCCCCGGCCGCCTCGCGTTCGTTGTGGCCGGTGGCGAGCACCGTGCCGTCCGCGGCCAGCACGACCGCGCCGACCGGCACGTCGCCGCCGGCCGCGGCCCGGCCTGCCTCGGCCAGCGCGAGGCGCATCGCGGCCTCCCACGGGCCGCGCACGGGATCGGGTGCGGGGGGATCCACCGGGCCGTCCGGGGCGGCCCGGCCGGTGGATCCACGGGGGTTCGTCGGGGGATGGGGGGTGGGCATCGGTCGATCGCTAACGGACGGTCTCCAGGACCTCGCCGGCGCCGAGCGCCTCCGCGATCTCGGGCAGCGCGTCCGTCTCCAGGGCCAGCAACTCCTTCTCCGACAGTCCGAGGTCCGCGAGGATGCCGCGGTCGCCGACGGGGCCCGTGGGGGTGGCTTCGCCGCCCTGGGCCGGGACGCCGGCGACCGGGTCCTCGTCGTCCGTGTCCGGTTCGCCGTCCTCGGTGCCGTCGAGGTCGAGGGCGTCCAGGTCGTCGGCGGGGTCGTCGTCGTCCCCGCCGAGCAGTTCGTTGGTGAGGATCTCCCCGTAGGAGGAGCGTGCGGCCGCGGCCGCGTCCGAGACGTAGATGCGAGGGTCCTCCTCGCCTTCGATCCTGATGACGCCGAACCAGGCGTCCTCCTGCTCGATGAAGACGAGCACCGTGTCCTCGTCCACCGAGGCGTCGCGGGCCAGGTCGGTCAGATCCGACAGGGTCTCCACATCGTCGAGCTCTGTGTCGCTCGCTTCCCACCCGTCATGAGTGCGCGCGAGCAGTGCGGCGAAGTACACCGTGACTCTCCCACTGATCAGAGGTGTGACGACCGGCGGTGCGCTGTGTGCGTGCCCCGCCCACCGGAATCGTGGCAGACAAATCCGCGCTGCGAGAAGTCTTCCGTCGTTGCGTCGGCCATCAGTTCTGCCAGGTGGCCCTCATGGGCCCATCACGCGGCCCATCGCGCGGGCCGTCGCGCGGTCACCAGCGGAAGGTCCGCATGCGCATCTGCTGGCGCATCCGGGCGGCCCGCGCCCGGCGCGGCTGCACCCGGTCGCGCAGGGCCTTGGCCTCGTTCAGTTCGCGCAGGAACTGGGCGCGCCGCCTGCGGCGCTCCGTGTCGGTCTCGCTCTCGCGCTCCGGTTCGGCTTCCGGCATCGGCCACACCACCCCATGACAGCTCCGTCCGCCTCCACCTTCCCTCCGCCGAACCGGTTGATGCCAGCTCTGGCCAGCGGGATCTTCCCCGCCGCGGACCCGCCCCCGGGCACGCGGCGCCCTGTCCGGCGGTGATCGGCGGGGCATCCCCTAGGGTTGGGGCCATGCGGATCCATGTCGTCGACCACCCGCTGGTGGCGCACAAACTCACCACGCTGCGCGACCGGCGCACCGACTCCCCGACCTTCCGGCGGCTCGCCGACGAGCTGGTCACCCTGCTCGCGTACGAGGCCACCCGGGACGTGCGCACCGAGCAGGTCGACATCGAGACCCCGGTGACCGGCACGACCGGCGTCAAGCTGTCCCACCCGCGCCCGCTGGTGGTGCCGATCCTGCGGGCCGGCCTCGGCATGCTCGACGGCATGGTGCGGCTGCTGCCGACCGCCGAGGTGGGCTTCCTGGGCATGATCCGCAACGAGGAGACGCTGGAGGCGTCGACGTACGCGACCCGGATGCCGGAGGACCTCTCCGGGCGCCAGGTGTACGTGCTCGACCCGATGCTGGCCACGGGCGGCACCCTGGTCGCGGCGATCCGGGAGCTGATCCGGCGGGGCGCCGACGACGTCACCGCGGTGGTGCTCCTCGCGGCGCCGGAGGGCGTCGAGGTCATGGAGCGGGAGCTCGCCGGCGCCCCGGTCACCGTGGTGACGGCCTCGGTCGACGAGCGGCTCAACGAGAACGGCTACATCGTCCCGGGCCTCGGTGACGCGGGTGACCGGATGTACGGCACCGCCGACTAGCGGCGGAGCCCGGCGCCGGTACTCAGCACTTCCCGGAGGGCGCGGGCGCGGGCCTGGCCAGGACGGCCAGGGCCGTGTCCGCGTCCTTCTTCGGTGCCAGGGCGGTGTACGCGGTGCCGATGATCAGGTCGACGTCGGCCGTGGTGCGGGTGTCGGTCTTGAGCTGGGTGCCGGTGAGCTGGGTGCCGAGCACCTTGAAGTTGCCCTTCTGCGCCGCGGCGCCGCCGAGCAGCACCGCGGTGCCGGGGACCTTCTTGTCGTACTCGGCGGTGGCGTTGCCGACCTTGCCGATCCTGAAGCCACGTTTCTTCAGCTCGTCGGCGGCCGCCTTCGCGAGGCCGCTGCGCGGGGTCGCGTTGTAGACGTTCACCGTGATCTGCCGGGGCGCCGGCGGGGCGGGCGCGGCGGAGGGGGTGGGCACGGGCTTGCAGTCCCGGGCCTGCTTCGCGGTGGTGGCGGTCTTCTCGTCGCCGCCGGTGAAAGCGTCGATGAGCTGCATCGTGCCCCAGCCGGCGAGGCCGATGGCGACCACCGCGGCCAGCGCCGCGAAGACGATCCTGCGGCGGTTCCGGGGGCGGCGCATCCGTGGATAGGCGTTGCCTGTGATGCGGTACTTTCCGCCCATACCGGGGGGAGTGAGCATGCTCATGGGCGCAGCGTAGTGCCGACCGGACGCCATGCCTACTAAACGATCAGTGGACTGCGTCCGTACGGTGGCGAAAAGCCCCGAAAGGATCAGCCGCGGAGGGCCGTCGGCGGGCCCCCGCAGCATGCCGGAAGGACACCCGGCACGGGTTCACCCGTACGGGGGCGGCCGGAGCCGGCGGAGGGTCAGCCCAGTTCGAGCACGCGGGCGTGGAGCACCTGGCGCTGCTGGAGGGCGGCCCGCACGGCGCGGTGCAGCCCGTCCTCCAGGTAGAGGTCGCCCTGCCACTTCACGACGTGGGCGAACAGGTCGCCGTAGAACGTCGAGTCCTCGGCGAGCAGCGTCTCGAGGTCCAGCTGGCCCTTGGTGGTCACGAGCTGATCGAGGCGGACCGGGCGCGGCGCGACATCCGCCCACTGCCGGGTGCTTTCCCGGCCGTGGTCGGGATACGGCCGTCCGTTGCCGATGCGCTTGAAGATCACACGGAAAGCCTACCGGCCTTCAGCCTCCGGGCGCAGCCATGGATGCGGAGTGCCATCCTGGCGAAAGCTCGGCAAACCCGCACGAAGGCGAGAAACCGGGAGTCCGCAGATGACAGCCCAGGAGTCCCAGCAGCCTTCCGGCGACCCGGCCGCACTGCCGCCCGGGGCCGCCGCCGTCGCCGCCGGCTACGCCTTCGAGGGCCCGGCGCTCGACCTGGGCGCCCTGCTGTGGGACGGGAGTTGCCTGCCCGGCGCCCCGGTCAAGGTCCCGCTCTCGGTGCTGAACCGGCACGGGCTCATCGCCGGCGCGACCGGCACCGGCAAGACGAAGACCCTCCAGCTCATGGCCGAACAGCTCTCCGCGCACGGGGTGCCCGTCTTCCTCGCCGACGTGAAGGGCGACGTCTCGGGGGTGTCGGCCCCGGGGCAGGACGGCGAACGGGTGCGGGAGCGGGCCGCCGAGGTCGGGCAGGAGTGGACGGCGGCCGGCTTCCCCGCCGAGTTCTACGCGCTCGGGGGCATCGGCCCCGGCATCCCGCTGCGGGCGACCGTCACCGACTTCGGCCCGCTGCTGCTCGCCAAGGTGCTCCAGCTCAACCGCACCCAGGAGCAGTCGCTCGGCCTGATCTTCCACTACGCCGACACCAAGGGGCTCGAACTGGTCGACCTCAAGGACCTGCGGGCGGTGGTCGCCTTCCTGGTGTCGGAGGAGGGCCGGGCGGAACTGAAGGGCATCGGCGGTCTCTCGACGGCGACCGCGGGGGTGATCCTGCGGTCGATCACCGCCTTCGAGCAGGAGGGGGCGTCCGCCTTCTTCGGTGAGCCGGAGTTCGACACCGCCGAACTGCTGCGCACCGCGCCGGACGGGCGGGGCCTGGTCTCCGTGCTGGAGCTGCCCGCCGTGCGGGAGAGGCCGCGGCTGTTCTCCACGTTCCTGATGTGGCTGCTGGCCGACCTCTTCCACGACCTGCCCGAGGCCGGCGACCCGGAGAAGCCGAAGCTGGTCTTCTTCTTCGACGAGGCCCATCTGCTCTTCGACGGGGCGTCCAAGGCGTTCCTGGAGTCGATCACGCAGACGGTGCGGCTGATCCGCTCCAAGGGCGTGGGCGTCTTCTTCGTCACCCAGACCCCGCGTGACGTGCCCTCCGAGGTGCTCGGGCAGCTCGGCAACCGGGTGCAGCACGCGCTGCGGGCCTTCACCCCCGACGACGCCAAGGCGCTCACGGCGACGGTCAGGACCTTCCCCAAGTCGGCGTACGACCTCGAGGAGGTGCTGACCGGGCTCGGCACCGGAGAGGCGGTGGTCACCGTGCTCGACGAGCGGGGAGCGCCGACGCCGGTCGCGGCGACCCGGCTGCGGGCGCCCCGGTCCCTGATGGGGCCGGTCGACGCGGCGGTGCTGGAGGCGGCGGTGTCGGCGTCGCCGCTGCACGCGCGGTACGCGCAGGCCGTCGACCGGGAGTCGGCGTACGAGCGGCTCACGGACGCGCAGCGGGCGGCGGAGGCCGAGGCGGAACGGGCGGCAGCCGGGGAGCCGGCGCGGGAGGCCGCCGGGGGCGGGGACGGGCGGCGGGAGCCGGCCGGGCCGCGCGGGGGCCGGCGGGAGGAGTCGCTCGCCGAACAGGTCGTGGGGAGCGGGGTGTTCCGGAGTCTGGCGCGTTCGGTGGGCACCCGGCTCGGCCGGGAGATCACCCGCTCGCTGTTCGGGACGGCGCGCCGCGGGCGGTGACGCACGGGCCCGCCGTCCGGCACGGCGCGCCGCGGGCGGGTGGGCCCGGGGCGCGCCGTACCGGGAGGGGTGCTACTCGGTCACCTCGTGGTCGTGGCCGTCGTGGAGACCGCCGCCGCTGCCCTCGTCGCCGTCCGTGGGCACGGACTGGACCGGCTTGCGCAGCGAGCTGATGTCGTGGGCGTAGGTGCCCACCGCGTTGGCGATGATCCCGATGTTCACCGCGAAGGCGTCCATGTCGATGTTGCTCAGGTCGTCGCCCGCGGCGTGGTAGTTCGGGTCGTACGCGACGCCCGCCTGTCCGCCGAACTTCCGTGCCTGCGCCTCGGTCTTGATGCCCTCGGCGCCGGTGAAGGTGCCGCCCGAGGGGATGCCGACCTCGATGAACGGGCCGTAGTCGGAGCGCCCGGTGAAGTCGGTGCCCTCGTGCGGGGTGCCCCGGCGGTCGAGGAACTCGTTGATGTCGCGCTCCAGTTGGGCCGAGCCCTCCGGGCCCGCGCCGGAGCCGACGCCGTCCGAGTCGTCGCCGTCGTAGACGAAGATCCCGTAGTTCGGCGAGGCGATCATGTCGAAGTTCAGGTAGAGCTTGATCTCCTTCTTGCCGAGGGAGCTCAGGTTCGCGACGTAGTGCTCGGAGCCGAGCAGGCCGTTCTCCTCGGCCGACCACCAGGCGAAGCGCACCTTGTTGGCGGGGCTCTTCTCCTTCTTGGCCAGTTCCTCGGCGACTTCGAGCAGACCGGCGGAGCCGGAGCCGTTGTCGTTGATGCCGGGGCCCTCGGTGACGGAGTCGAGGTGGGCGCCGAGCACCACGGTGTTGGCCGCGTTGCCGCGCCTGGTCTCGGCGATCACGTTGTTGGTCGTCCGCGTCTCCTGGAGCTGGCGGATCTCGAAGGAGATCTCGACCGGGCCCTTCGCCAGGTCGGCGGCGAGCTTCTCGCCCTCGGCCTGGGTCAGTCCGCCGGTGGGGATCTTGCCCGAGGCGACGTCCCCGAGGGTGCCGGAGAGCACGCCCTCGGTGTTGTTGTAGACGATCGCGCCGGCCGCGCCCGCGGCTCCCGCCGCCGCCTGCTTCTCGGCGAAGGAGCAGCCGCCGCGCTTGATCAGCGCGATCTTGCCGGTGAAGGTGCCCGAGGCGTAGTCGGCCGCCTCGCAGCCGGTGGTGTCGTCCACCGGCACGGCGGCGAGGGCGGCCCTGATGCCGCCCACCGGCGTGGACTTGGTGTACGTCATCGCCTTGATCTCGATGTCGCGCGGCGCGGGCGCCACCACCGAGAGCTTCTCGGCGAGGGTCTGCGTGTAGACGAACGAGAACTTCTGGTACGAGACGTCGTACCCGTACTTCTTCATCTGCTGGTACACGTACGCGGCGGACGCGTCGTGTCCGAGTGATCCGGCGGCACGGTGGCCGCCCGCCGAGTCCGCTATCGCCTGGAACCTCTCGAGGTGCTCGTAGGCGTCGTCGGCGGATGCCCTGGCGACCAGCTTGCCGGCGAGCTTCGCCGCGTCCTTGGCCGCCCGGTCGGCGGGGCCGGGCCGGTGGGCCGCGGACGGGGAGGCGGATGCCAGCAGGAGCGGGGTCGCGAGTGCGGCTGCGGCCAGAGTGGCCACGGCTCTGCGATGGGTTGCGTTCACAGAGGTCCTTCCCGGTGCGAACGTGGGTTGAAGGGAAGTTAGCGATCTCCACTGGTTCTGTGAACACTTGTGCCACAACTGACGGGTATTTCATCCACCCGTCACCCGGACGTGATTCGTCCGCTTGGATCCGGGGGCGGGCCGGAGGTTCTCCCGCGCGGCGGCGGTCCGGCCCCCGGACCCCGGTTGCGACCGGCTACTTCCCCGGGGCCTTCTTCGCCGCTTTCTTCGCCGTCTTCTTCGCGGTCTTCCCCGCCGCCGGGGCGCCCGCCTTCGCCGCGGCCTTCTTCTCCTGCTTCCAGGCCCGCACCCGGGCCAGCGAGTCCGGTCCCGTGATGTCCGCGGCGGACCGGAAGGAACCCTCCTCGCCGTACGTCCCGGCCGCCTCCCGCCAGCCCTCGGGCCGCACCCCGTACTGCTTGCCCAGCAGGGCCAGGAAGATCTTCGCCTTCTGCTCGCCGTAGCCGGGCAGCGCCTTCAGCCGTGCCAGCAGTTCGGCGCCGCTCGACACGTCCCGCCAGACGGCGCTCGCGTCGCCGTCGTACTCGTCGACGAGGTAGCGGCACAGCTCCTGGACCCGCTTGGCCATCGACGCCGGATAGCGGTGGACGGCCGGCTTCCGCCGCAGCAGCTCGCCGAAGGCGTCGGGGTCGTAGGCGGCGATCTCGCCCGCGTCCAGGTCGTCGGCGCCGAGCCGCCGGGCCACGGTGTACGGGCCGGTGAAGGCCCACTCCATGGGGATCTGCTGGTCGAGCAGCATGCCGACGAGGGCGGCCAGCGCGCTGCGGCCGAGCAGTTCGTCGGCCTCGGGCTGCTGGGCGAGGTGAATGGTGGCGTCCATGCCCCGATGATCGCCCGGGGCAGGGAGGGCCGCCAGCGTCACGCGCCGCCGGTGGCACGGCGGGGGACGGACCGTCAGCCCTCCAGCCGGGCGGCCCGGCCGCGGAGGTAGCGTGCCTCCGGCTCGCTGAGCGTGGCCCCGGCGGCGGCCCGGTACGCGGTGAGCGCGCCCTCGCGGTCGCCGGCGCGCTCCAGCAGGTGCGCCCGGACGGCGTCGAGCCGGTGGTGGCCCTTCAGCCGGTCCTCCAGCAGGCCGACTTCCCGCAGACCCGCCGCCGGTCCGTCCACCATGGCGACCGCCACCGCCCGGCCCAGCTCCGCCATCGGCTCGGGGAAGCGCGCCACCAGCACGTCGTAGAGGGCGAGGATCTGCGGCCAGTCGGTGTCCTCGGGCGCCGCCGCCTCGTCGTGCAGCGCGGCGACGGCCGCCTGGAGCTGGTAGGCGCCGGCCGGGCCCCGGGAGAGGGCCTCCTCCACCAGGGCGGTGCCCTCGTCGATCGCCGCGCGCGTCCACAGCGTGCGGTCCTGTTCGTCGAGGGGGACCAGCTCGCCGTCCGGGCCGGTGCGGGCGGGGGCGCGGGCGTCGGTGAGGAGCATCAGCGCCAGCAGACCGGTGACCGCGCCGTCGCGGGGGAGCAGCGCGTGCACCGCGCGGGTCAGCCGGACCGCCTCGTGGGCGAGGTCGGCCCGGCGCAGCGCGGTGCCGGAGGTGGCGGTGTAGCCCTCGTTGAAGATCAGGTAGAGCACCTGGAGCACGGCGGCGAGCCGGGCGTCGTGGTCCGCCGGGTCCGGCCGGCGGAACGGCACGCCCCGGATCCGCTGCTTGGCGCGGCTGATCCGCTGGGCCATCGTCGCCTCCGGCACCAGGTGCGCCCGGGCGATCTCGGCGGTCGTCAGACCGCCCACGGCCCGCAGGGTGAGCGCGATCCGGGCGGGCGGCGTCAGCTCCGGGTGGCAGCACAGGAAGAGCAGCGTGAGCGTGTCGTCCTCGCTGGGCGCGCGGCCCTCGCCGGGCGGCGGGGCGGTGAACGCGTCCCGGGGCGCGAGCCGTGCGGCGCTCTCCTCGCGCCGTCTGCGGGACTCCTCGGCGCGCAGCAGGTCGGTGAGGCGCCGGGCGGCGACCTTGATCAGCCAGCCGCGGGGGTTGTCCGGCACCCCCGTGCCGGGCCACTGCCGGGCGGCCGCGAGCAGGGCCTCCTGCACGGCGTCCTCGGCGAGGTCGAAGTGGCCGTAGCGGCGCACGAGCGCGCCGAGGACCTGCGGCGCGTGACGGCGCAGCAGGTCCTCGACGGTGTACGGCTCCTCGGGCTCCGGCACGACCGGCCTCCGTCCCCCCGGGCCGGCGCCCGGGCGGGCCGGTCCTGTCCCGTGGCGCCGGGGATGCCCCGGGCGCCGAGGAGCAGGATGTCAGACGTCGTCCCCGGATCCGGCGAGCGGACGGATGACGACCGGGTACTCGGGGGCGCCTTCGGGCTGGGGGCACCGGGCGACCAGGGCGGCGATCTCGGTCACCCGCTCCAGGCTCGCGCAGTCCAGCACCCAGTAGCCCGCCAGCACCTCCTTGGTCTCGCCGTAGGGGCCGTCGGTGATCACCGGACGGCCCTCGCCGTCCAGCGAGACGTGCCGGGACTGCGCCGGTGCGGTCAGGCCCTGTCCGTCGACCAGCTCGCCGGACTCGGCGAGGTCGTCGTTGATCTTCTGCATGAAGGCGAACATGGCCTGCATGTCCTTCTCGTTCCAGGCGGGCGAGCTCGCGGAGCCCTGGCCGGCCATGGCCTCGTAGTCCGCCTGCGTCCCCTGAACCATCACCAGGTACTTCATGATCGCGCTCCTTCGCTGTCCTCGTGCCCAGCCCTCGGCGGGCGGCTTTCACAGGGGACGTCGGAGCCGCGCGGGCGTTCTCGACGACGCGCCGGAACTTTCTCCGGGGAATGTCCCAGCCGGTCCCGGCGGGCGGTGCGGGCGCCCGCCGGGACCGGCTCAGCGCAGGCCGTGCCGGCGGGCGACGATCCGTTCGACGGCCGTCCTCGGCAGCACCCTGCGCAGCGCGAACACCAGGGGCGCGTTGCTGCCCACCGCGTACAGCGGCTTCGGGCGCGGCGCCTCGACCGCCCGCAGGACGGTGCGCGCGACCGTCCCCGCGGAGATGCCCCGGGCCTCGTTGGCGTTGAGCGCCGCGAGCATGGTCCGGTACTCCGCGAGGAAGGGGGAGTCGTCGGCCACGTACTGGGTGCGGCGCTCGCTGATGCCGGTGTTGATGGAGCCCGGCTCGACCGTGGTGACGCCGACGCCGTACGGGGAGACCTCCCGCCGCAGGGAGTGCGCGAAGCCCTTGACGGCCGCCTTCGACGCGACGTACGAGGAGCGGTAGGCGAGCGGGAAGCTGGCCAGCATCGAGCCGACCATGACCACCCGGCCGCGGCGGCGTTCCCGCATCCCGGGCAGCACGAGCTGGGTCAGGCGCACCGGTCCGAGGACGTTGAGCCGGAAGAGGCGCTCCAGCGCCTCCATGGGCAGCTCCTCCAGCGGCCCGTTCTGGCTCTCCCCCGCGTTGTTCACGAGCACGTCCACCTCGCCGGCGGCGGCCGCGCACGCCTCCACGGAGGCCATGTCGGTGAGGTCGAGCGCCAGGTACTCCACGCCCGGCACCGGGTCGGCGACCGTGCCGGGGTCGCGGCTGGTGCCGAGGACGCGGTAGCCGCGGCCGGCCAGCGCGGCGGCGACGGCGGCGCCGATCCCGGAGGACGCGCCGGTCACCAGGGCGGTGCGGCCCTCGCCCGTCATCCGAGCCTCCGGGCGATCGCGCGGCCCGCGGCCCGGCCGGAGAAGATGCAGCCGCCGAGGAAGGTGCCCTCCAGCGCGTTGTAGCCGTGCACGCCGCCGCCGCCGAAGCCTGCCACCTCGCCCGCCGCGTAGAGGCCGTCGAAGGGCTCTCCGTCCGGCCGGACGACCTGGGAGTTCAGCGTCGTCTCCAGACCGCCGAGGGTCTTGCGGGTCAGCAGGTGCAGGCGGACCGCGATCAGCGGGCCGTGCGCCGGGTCGAGGAGGCGGTGCGGCCTGGCGACCCGGGTGAGCTTGTCGGGCCAGTAGGCGCGCGCGTTGGCGACGGACATGAGCTGGAAGTCCTTGGAGTACGGGTTGTCCACCTCGCGGTCGCGGGCCAGGATCTCCCGTTCGACCTGCGCGAGCTCCAGCTTCGGGCCGGGGGCGATGGCGTTCATGCCGTCGACCAGCTCGGCGAGGGTGCGGCGGACGACGAAGTCCTCGCCCTTGTCGAGGAACGCCTGCACCGGCCCGGGCGCGCCCTTGCGGGCACGGGACAGGACGAGCTTCAGGTCCTTGCCGGTGATGTCCGGGTTCTGCTCGGAGCCGGAGAGCGCGAACTCCTTCTCGACGATGTCCCGGGTGAGCACGAACCACGAGTAGTCGTGCCCGGTGGCCACGATGTGCCGCAGGGTGGCGAGGGTGTCGTGCCCGGGGAACAGGGGCACCGGCAGCCGCCGGCCCGTCGCGTCCAGCCACAGGGACGAGGGGCCGGGGATGATGCGGATCGCGTGGTCGGGCCAGACCGGGTCCCAGTTCTTGATGCCCTCGGTGTAGTGCCACATCCGGTCGCGGTTGACGATCGAGCCGCCCGCGTCCTCGGTGATCTCCAGCATCCGGCCGTCGACGTAGGCGGGGACGCCGGTGATCATCGAGCGCGGGGCGGCGCCGAGGCGGTCGGCCGGCCAGTTCTTCCGCACCAGCTCCTGGTTGCCGCCGATGCCGCCCGAGGTCACGACCACGGCCTGGGCGCGCAGTTCGAACTCGCCGGCCGCCTCCCGGCCGGAGGCGACGCCGCGGGCCTCGTCCGAGGGCGCCAGCACCGTCCCGCGCACGCCGACCGCCGCGCCGTTCTCGACGATCAGGCCGTCCACCCGGTGCCGGTGGCGGAAGGTGACCAGTCCGCGGGCGGCCGCCGCGAGCACCGGCTCCCGGAACACCCGGACCACCTCGGGGCCGGTGCCCCAGGTGAGGTGGAAGCGGGGCACCGAGTTCCCGTGCCCGGCGGCCGTGCCCGCGCCGCGCTCGGCCCAGCCGACGGTCGGCATGACCCGCAGCCCGAGCCCGTGGAGGTAGTCCCGCTTCTCGCCGGCCGCGAAGGCGACGTAGGCCTCGGCCCACTTGCGCGGCCAGTGGTCCTCGCGCTCCCGGTCGAAGCCGGCGGAGCCGAGCCAGTCGGAGAGCGCGAGCTCGGCGGAGTCCTTGACGCCCATCCGGCGCTGCTCGGGGCTGTCGACGAGGAACAGGCCGCCCAGCGACCAGAACGCCTGGCCCCCGAGGTTCGCCTCGTTCTCCTGGTCGACGACGACCACCCGCCGTCCGGCCCGGGTCAGTTCGTACGTCGCGACCAGACCGGCCAGTCCCGCGCCCACGACGATGACGTCGGCGTCCTCGCTCACGGTGCCTCCTCGGTGACGGGCGTGCTGTACGCCCGAAGAACGTGCATGAACAGGTCCTCGCGCCGCCGGCGCGGTTCGTCGCTGCCCGGTTCGAGCAGCACCTGCACCGCGGTCCCGTCGTGCACGGCGACCAGCGCGTGCCCGAGGGCGGCCAGGTCCGGCACCCGGCGTCCGGTGCGGGCGAGCGCGTCGACGACGACCGGCAGGACGGTGTCGAGGATCGCCTGCTCCCGGGCGGCCATGACCCGGCGCAACGGCCGGTTGCGCAGGGCGTGCGCGGTGAACTCGGCGGTCACCCGGTACCAGGCGTCGTCGACGGGGATCGCGGCGAGCGCGGCCCGTATCGCCTCGTCCGGATCGTCGGACGGCACGTCGGCCAGCGCCTCGCGCACATCGGCGAGCATCCGTCCGGAGCGCTCCTCCCACATGACGAGGAACAGCTCGTCGAGGGAGGAGAAGTTGGAGTAGAACGCGCCCCGGGTGTAGCCGGCCCGCTCGCAGATCTGCTCCACCGTGGAGCGCCCGAAGCCCTCCTCGGCGAAGACCTGGAGCGCGGCGTCGAGGACCCGTCGCCTGGTCTCGGCCCGGCGCGCGGTGACCCGGGGGCCGGGGGCGCGGGGGGTGCTGGTTCCCATGAGCGGTCCGCCCTTCTTCGATGCGCGAACGTATCGGATGCGTTCGTGTATCGACAAGGGCGGTGCACCGGCCGGTCCGTCCGGGGCCGGAAAAGGCGGCGGCCCCCGGGAGGAGTCCCGGGGGCCGCCGGCCGCTGAGCGGTGCGGGGTACGCGGCGAGCGCGCGTGCAGGGCACGCGGGCCCGCCACGCTCCGAACGAGAGCTTCTAGTTGGCGTCCACCAGGCCCACGGGGGCCACGGTCACGGTGCGGGCGCCCTTCGTGCCGCCGAGCACGACCTTGCGCAGGGCGCTGTTGTTGTCGAGGTTCGTCTCCTTCAGACGCTTCTCCGGGTTGGCCAGCACCTGGATCCAGTACGTGCCGTTCGGCAGGTCGGTGATGTCGAAGGACTGGCCGGGCAGGTCCTGGGTGTAGGTGTCACCGGAGCCGACGTCCAGCACCTCGCGGACGGAGATCGAGTTCTGCTGGCCGCAGGCGGTGGAGAGGTCGGTGTTCTCCGGGTGCCAGTTGGCGTTCTTCACCGTGTAGTCCACGGCGTCCGTGTTGGCCAGGCAGAACGCCTCCTTGCCGCTGCGCACGGCCTCCTTCTTGTCGGCCTTCAGCAGGCGGTAGCTGGCGAAGTCCGTGAAGTGCCAGTGCTCGTGGCCCGGGCGCGGGTCCCACTCCATGGTGCCGGTCGGGGTGTAGCCGACCTGCTTGCCGTCCGCGTCGTAGAAGTACTGGTAGGCGTCCATCAGCTCCTTGCCCGGCGAGCGGAAGCCGTCCACGACGAGCTGCGCGGGGCCGGCGTTCCAGACGTTGGCGCTGAACGCCAGGTAGTCCTTGCCCGGCACCTCCTCGCCGCCGTCGCCGATGGTGATGCCGTAGGCGGGCAGCGACCGCAGGTCGGGCTTGGGCACGTCCGGCACGTTCGCCGGGCCGGTGGGGCGCTGGGCGTTCGGCGACAGCGCGGGTGCCTGGCGGGAGCCGTCGGTCCGCCCGGCGCCGTCCCCGGCCTGCGCGGCGCGGAGGCCGTCGGCCTTCTTCAGCGCCCACGGCAGGGCCGGCGGGGCGGGCGGGTAGGGGCCGTGGCCCACGTTGAACGTGGGGGTGGCTCCGGTGGTCGCGGCGGACGGGGCCTCGGGGCGGGCCGCCGCCCCGTGGCCGGCGTGGCCGCCCGCCGGTGCGGCGGCGTGCCCGGCCGCGTGGCCGCCGTGGCCGGCGTGGCCCGCCGCGCGGTGGGCGGACGTCCCGGCCGCTCCCGCGCCCGGTCCCTCCTCCCAGCTCCGCTCCCGGACCGTCACCTTGACCGTCTGGGGCTTGTCGGCGATGCCGAACAGCTCCCGGTACTTCTTGGTGACCGAGACCTTGGCCGTGTAGCTGCCCGCGGCGAGCTGGACCGGCTCGGAGTAGTAGCCGGCGTACGTGTTGGAGGCCCAGCCGTTCTCCACGCCCCACACCGAGCCGAGGGTGAACGGGTTCACCGGGCAGCTCTGCGGGTACTTGGACGTGCTCGGCGCGTCCGGACGGACCCGGCCCGAGGCGTTGTTCGGGCAGAAGCCCTCCTTCTTGGAGAGGACCTGCTTGCCCTTCGCGTCGGTGAGCGTGATCTCGGCGAAGTCCGGGAGGCCGGAGAAGTCGTTCACCAGGCCCTGGGGCAGGGTCCGCGTACGGGTCTTCTTCCCGTCGTGGAGGACCTGCGTCGCCACCACCGGGTCGTCGTAGCTCTTGCGGGTCACCCGCACCTCGAACGGCCCGTTCGCCGCGGTCACATAGGTGCCGAGGTCCAGGTAGACGCCGGGGTCCTCCTTCCAGGAGTCCAGCGTCACCGAGGTGGTGGCCGCGATCAGGCTGAGCTTCGGCAGGGTCCTGACGTTGTGGGCCTCCGGCGACGCGGCGGCGACGCCGGCCACGACGGCGGTCGCGGCGGCTGCGGCGATCGCCGCGCGCCCGAGACGAGCCTGGTGGGATCTGGTCATGAATCCTCGTTCTCCCAGTACCTGACGGGACGGTGGGGAACAGCGCGCCCTGGTCGAGGGGCCGCTGTCTGTCTCCGCCTGTGAGAGGTGAGGGGCGCCCCGGAGGTTGTCCGGGGCCGCCGCCCGGCCCGACGTTGGCCGAAACCAGGCCCGCCCGCCGCCGGTTCCGGCCGCCTTGCGCGGATCGCGGCCCGTGCGAGGGGTGGGTGCGGTAGGGCGTGCGCCCTCGGGCGCCGGTCCTCGTCCGACGCCCCGGGGGCGCCGGGGGCGCCGGTCGGGAGGGGCGGGTGGTGCGGCTCAGGCGATCATCACGACGAGAAGGGCGCCGACGAGCAGGAGAAGGGCGGCGACGAGCCCGCCGACCACCGTGCCGGGGCTGATCGTCCGGCGCGGGGGCGCGGATCCCGTGGACGCGGCCGGGAGCGGGGACGGTGGCGTCGTGGGCGGCGCCGGTCCGCCCGCGGACGGCGGGGCGCCGCCCCCCGGGCGGGGGCCGTCGGCTGCCGCGGGCGCGCCGGGACCCGCGGTGGCGGTCGGGACCGGCGGTGGGACGGGGGTGTGGCCCGGGCCGGGCCCGTAGCCCTCGGGCAACCCGTACCCCTCGGGGAGCCCCCGGTCACGGGGGAGTTCGTGGTCCGGCGCGGGCGCGGCCCGGGGCGGGAGTTCGTGATCGGGTGCGGGGGGTGCGGACCGGGGCGGGAGTCCGTGGTCCGCGGCCGGCGGCACGGGGGGAACGGGCGGCGCGGCGGGGGCGGCGGTCCGCCGGAGGGCGTCGTTCAGCAGCGACTGCCAGACGGCGGGCGGCAGATCGGGGACCTCGTCGGGCGGGAGGGCGAGCACGCACTCGCGCAGCCAGCCCTCCAGCAGCGGCTCCCGGCCGATGCGTGCCGCCAGCCGCAGCAGGTCGTCCAGGTAGTGCGGGTCGCGTACCCGGGGTGCCACCACCAGGGCGAACAGCTCGGCCGCCCGGGCGATGAGATGCTCCGGCTCGGCCGCGGGGCCCGCCCAACGGCGGTGCGACGCGACGAGGTACAGGTCGTTGCGCAGGATCTCCGTGCACAGGGCACGCCGCGCGGCGGGGCCGAGCCGCTGGACGCGGAGCCGTTCGGTGAGCTCGTCCAGCAGCACGAACACGGCCTCCACGCTGAGGTCCGGCTGCCGGAGCTGGTGCAGGAGTTCGTCCTCGGCGGGCGACCCGAGCAGGGCGGGGACTCCCGTGAGGCTGTCGGCGCGCAGCGCCGCGTGCAGCGGCGGGTGGGCCGGGGGCGGGCCGGCGTCCGGCCCCGGCGGGGCCACGCCGTGCACGGAATCCGGATCCGGTGCGGGGCCGGGGGCCTGCCACGGGCGGGGCGGCGGCGTACCGGGCGCCGCGAGTTCGGGCATCGGCCCGAAGAGAGCCCCGGACCGGGGAAGGGCGCCGGGCCCCGGCCCGCCCCCGCGGGGGTCGGGCGCGGGCCCGGTGTCCCGCCGCCGGTCCTGGTCCCGGTCCGGGTGGCGGGCGGTGCCGGGCGCGGGGGCGGTGCGGTTCTCGCGCCACCGGTGGTCCTGGCCGCGCTCCTGGTCCGGTGCGTGGGCGCGGACCTGGAGCCGGTCCGCCTCCTGGTCCGCGTCGGGGTCCGGCTTGTGGTCGCCGGTCCACGGGCGGTCCGCGTCCGCGTCGGGGTCCGGCTTGTGGTCGCCGGTCCACCGGCGGTCCGCGTCCGCGTCCTGGCCGCCCGCGGCGCCGGGCGGCCGCGAGGGCGGCGCGTTCCGCCACGGCCGGCGCCGGCCGCCGTCGGCGAGCGCCTCGGCGAGGCGCTCGCGGCGCAGGTCCCACGGCAGCGCCGCGCCCTTGGGGAGCAGGCCGGCGAGCACCGGGGGCGGGTCCTCGGGGCCGTGGGCCAGGAGGCGGGCGACCAGCCGGGCGGCGAGCTCGTGGGCGGGCCCGTCGGAGTGCGGCCCGGCCGCGACGCGGGCCAGGGAGCCTGCCGCGCCCTCGCCGGACTCCCAGCGCGGCACGCAGGTGAGCCTGAGGGGGTGGCTGTCGACCGTGTCGTACGTGGCGAAGGTCCACCCGGCGGGCAGCCAGTCGCGGAAGAGCAGGAACAGCCCGTAGTACACCAGCGGAACGCCGTCGCCGTCGGGCCAGCCGGGGGCGGGCGTGCCGTCCGCGAGCAGCGACACCCGTGTGCCGGGGTCGCGCAGCCACTCCGCCGTGACGTGCACGAGTGCCTGCTCGACCTCCGGCAGCCGCTCCCCCATCTCCGGGAGGTGGCGCAGGGCGATCTTGCGGAGGATGCCGGAGGGCACGGGGTCCTTCCGGCCGGACGCCTGCTCGGCCGAGGACCGCTCCCCCCAGCCGCCGTACGCGAGGCTCAGGCACAGACGGGTGCCGAGGATCTCCCCCGGACCGGTCAGCACATGGCTCACCGTGCTCGGCCGGCCGCTGCGGTCGGTCGTCGGCCAGCGCTGCACCAGCATGACCTGGCCGTCCTGCGAGACCGTGCGCACGACGCTCGGCCGGGGCTCGTCCGTCCCCGTCACCCAGAGCAGCGGCCCCAGTTCGCGGCCGAGTTCCGCCGCCCGCCGGGGCGGGCAGGAGTGGGCGACCGCCGTCATCCCGGTGTCCTGCCGGCCCTGGTTGCCGCCCCAGCGGAAGACCACCTGGTCCACCGCCCCGGCACGGTCCCCGCCCGCGGCCGGGCCCGTGCCGGCCGCCGGTTCCCGGGAATCCCGTTCCCGTCGCATGTCACTCACTTCGCCGTCCTTCCCCGGTGCCCCCGGCTCTCCCGGCGTCCCAGGGCCGCTCCGTACCTCCGGCCGCCCTCGGCGGCACCGCCTCCAGTGCCGGGGCCGTCCCGACGGAGAACGCCTCGGCGCCGCCCGGCACATCGATCAGCCCGTGCATCGCCAGCAGCGAGAGCAGGGGTTCCAGCACCCGGCGGGGCCGGGTGCCCGCCGGGTAGCGTCCGTGGTCCTCCTGGCCGCCGGTCGCCGAGGCGACGTGCAGGGTGCAGCGGCGGATCGCGTCGAAGGGGCGCAGCCACGCCTGGCCGGCGTGGTGGCGCAGCAGCCCGTAGACGTCACGGCTCTCCTCGCGCATCCGCTCGGGGTCGAGCCGGGTGGCGGGCGCCTCGTCCAGCCACCGGTCGACGGGCGGCTGGAAGCGCAGCAGGTCCGCCTTGCCGACCACCATCGCGGCGGCCACGTCCAGGTACGCGCCGTTCTTCGGGAGCCGGTCGAGCACGGTGCCGAAGGCGACGTCGCCGTCCCGGTTCACCTCCAGGCCCCAGCGCTCGCGCGCGTGGTCCAGGTGGGGCAGCGGCAGGGCGAGCGCGGGGTCGACGACGAAGACCATGGCGTCGACCCCGAGGAGGAAGCGGAGTGCCGCGTCGGTCCGGACGAGGTCCTCGCCGCCGAGGTCGAAGAAGGCGACGGGACGCACCTGGCCGCGGACGTCGGTGATGAGCAGCGACTCCACGAAGCGGGCGAAGCCGTCCAGGCCGACCGTCCCGGTGTGGTCGAGCACCTTGCCGTTGCGCAGCGGCTGGACCCGCTCCCGCACGAAGCGGGCGTGCTGCTCGGGGTTGACGGACTGCCACTTCAGCCCGAACGGCTCCAGTCCGCCGTCGGTGATCTCGGCGATCATCTGCGTCAGCAGATGGCTCTTGCCGGTGGACGACTGGCCGACCATGGCGACGGTCAGCGGCCGGCCGCTCGTCAGGTACGGGACCGGGATGTGGTGTTCGGGGAAGTCCGGGTCGGCCGTGCACCGCTGCACGGCCCCCCGCATGATGTCCGTCAGCCGCGGGGAGCCCGGCTTGTAGCGGGAGGGGTCGAGCGGCTGGTACTGCATCCGGTTGTCGGTGACGTACAGCGAGGTCAGGTCGAGCTGGATGTTCTCCAGGCAGTAGGGGCAGAGCACTTCGCCCTGTCCCAGGCCCGCCGTGTACGACGGCTCGGTGGGCGGTGCCTGCCGCTTGAGGTGGAGCGCCTGCTCGAACGCCTCCCCGTGGCGGCCCGTCTCGTCGGCGGGCACGGTGAGTTCGATGCGCCGGGCCGCGCCGGGGGCGAGCAGGTCGAGCAGCCGGGCGGCCGTCGGCCGGTCCGCGGCGAGGGGCGCGAAGGCGCCCCGCAGGGTCTCGGCGAGCACCCGGTGCTGGGCGAGGTCGGCGGGCGGGCCGTCCGTGGGGCCGGGGCGGCCGGTCACGAGCTGGTAGAGCACCTGGGCGGCGCTCCACACGGCGTCCCGCGGGTCGACCGTCCCGGCCGACCGGCGCTGCTCGGGCGAGCAGTAGGGCGGCCGGCCCCAGGGGGTGCGCGGCCTGCCGGTGCGGGCCATCGCCTCCAGGCCCCAGAGCTGGAGGGACGTGCCGTCCCACAGGACGTTGGCGGGCGAGATGCCGCGGGGCACCATGCCCTGGCCGTCCAGCAGGCAGAGCGCCAGCATCAGGTCGCGGGCGAGGACCCGCTGGTCGGTCGCGGACATCACATGGGTGCGCGAGGCGGGCAGGCCCCGGGGCGCCGCGTACAGCAGATACGGCTCGGCGGTGTCCAGCTCGTGGCCGACGACGGCCGGGAAGAGCTGCGCGTGGTCCGTGCCGTCGAGCGCCCGGTGCAGGTGGAGCGCGGTGCCCGCCTCCGCGTCCAGCAGCGCGCGGGCCGCGGGATGGGTGGCCTCGGCGGTGGTCAGCCGCACCTGGACGCAGCGCTGCTCCTCGTCGTGGAGCAGGCCGTTGCGGACCCGCTGCGGCAGCAGCGGATCGCGGCGGGACTCGGGCCCGAAGGTGACCGCCGTGGTGCGGCGACGGCCCGAGGGGTCGGTGAAGGCGAGGGTGGTCCGCTGCGCGCTGTACGGCTGCTCCACCAGGTTCGAGTGCGAGGTGCTGGTCACCAGCCGTCGCCGTCCTCTCGTTCGTACCGCGGCTCCGGGCCGGACGCGGGCGGGCGCCCGCCCGGGGGCAGCCCCCGGACGGGCGTGTTGCGGTGCGGGGCCGCGGGGCCCCGCGCTGCCGCGGGGTGTCCCGCGGCCGCCGGCGGGCGGGGCGGCGCGGTGCGCCGGTGCCCGGTCGGTGTCACCACCCGTCGCCGTCCCTTCCGGCGTACAGGTCCTGCTCCTCGGTCTCCGGGTCGGCGCCGTGGCGGGGGCGGACGGTGTCCACCACGCCCATCCGCAGCGGTGTGAGCCGGATCAGCCCCGCGTAGCGGCCGGTCGTCGTCCACAGCGGCTCCTCGTGCTGGGCGCCGCCGTGCGCCCGCCAGGCCGTCTCCACGTCGGTGCGCACGGCCTCCGGCGCGAACCGCAGCCACACGGCGGCGGCCGGGTCGCGGCTGAGCAGGGCGCCCTGCTCGGGGGAGGAGAGCTGGACGACGGTGCCCCGTTCGGTGTCCGCGCCGACCAGGGCGGCGACCCGGTGCGGGTCGGTGCCCAGCAGGTTCGCGGAGGTCGCGCGGACCCGGTGGGCGGCGGCGAACCGGGGGGCGGCCAGCACCCCGTTGCGCTGGAGGTGGATCCGGGCGTCGGACAGCAGATCGCGCACCCGCTCCTCGGTGTGGCGGGCGGCGAAGGCGCCGGCCTGGCCGCGTTCCACCGCTCCCCAGTAGGAGTCCATGGCGTCCATGGCGGCGTCCGTCAGGTCGTTCGCCAGGGTGGCGACCAGTTCGGGGCCGCCCTCTCCGGTCTCCCGGTGCAGCCAGCGCGGCACCCGGGCCGGGCGGTCGTCCCAGGACTCGGCGGAGTCCGCCTGATGGGGGACGGCCGCCTCCGGGGCGGCCGGGCGCTCGTCCCAGGCGTAGGCGCGCGCCCACTCGGTGTCGGCGTCCTCCGCGTCCGGGTGGGCGTCGGCCTCCAGGGTGGAGACGCTGCTCAGCCAGTCGTCGTCGGCCGGTTCGGTGACCGGCGCCGCCGTCCCGGGCGCCGTCGCGTCCTGGTGGGCGCGCCGGGGTTCGAACTGAGCCTCGGCGTCGGCGGCGTCCGCGGTGGCCCGCAGCATGCCGGCGACGGAGCGGGCCGCGTCGGCGCAGTACAGGCGCTCCTCGGCCGCCCAGTGCTCGCGCACCAGGCGGGCCAGCAGTCCGTCGAGGCCGGTGAGCGCCTCGCGCAGCGCGGCGGTACCGCGGCCTGCGGCCCAGCCGTCGGCGGCGGTGCGCCACAGCCGGCGCACCGTCTCCACGGTCACCCCGGCGGCCACCAGCAGACCGGTGGCTCCGGCCCACACCGGCAGCCCGGCCGCGTGGGCGAGCGCGACGCCGGCCACCGCCCCGCCGGCCGCGGCGATCTGCGGCCCGAGGGGCGGACGCCCACCCGAGCCGCCCGGGCGGGAGGCGTCCCGCAGCCGGGCCGCCCCGCAGAGCGCGGCGACGACGAAGGCCAGCGGCACCAGCGCGGCCAGGACGGCGAACGGCCCCTGCCACAGCGCGCCGAGCAGCCCCGCCCCGGCGGCGGCCACCGACGCGCCGACCGCCGGGGGCGGCACGGGGACGCCCTCGGCCCCGGCCCGCCGGGCCACCCGCTCGGCCGAGTGGGCGTCGAGCCGGGGCAGCAGGGAGGCCCCCGGTACCGGTTCGACCTGTCCCGCCAGCGCGGTGAAGCGCTGGGCCACCGCCCGCAGGGCGAGCCCGCGGTGCAGCAGCTTCCCGGCGAACTCCCGCAGGCCCTCGCCGATCCGGTCGCCCACACCCTCCGCCGAGGGCACGTGCAGACCGAGGGCGGCGAGCCGGGACGCCGCCTCGGCGGCGGACGGCGCGGCGCCGGAGCCGCCGTCGCTCTGCAGGGCGGTGGCGACGAGGTCCCGGTAGGAGCCGAGCGCCAGGTGCGCCTGCTCCAGGTCGTCCTCCAGGGCCGCGCGCCGGGTGCGGGCCAGCAGCCCCGGCAGCGACCGCAGCGCGGTGACGTCGTCCTCGGCGCGCTCCAGGGCCTGGGCGCACGCGTGGTACGCCTGGTCGGCGGCGCCGCCCGGGGTGCGGTGGCGCAGGTCCCGGCCGCCGCGGCCGGCGATCAGCCCCCGCAGCGACTCCGGGAGTTCGGCCCCCGACAGGGCGGTCGCCGGGACCGCCGCCGGCTCGTGGTCCTCGCCCGCGAACCGGGCGAGAGCGTCCCGCCAGGCCCGGTCGCGGACCTCCGGCGGCAGGTCCTGCTCCAGCAGCCGGACACCGGGCGCGGCCACGGCGTCGGGCAGCAGGGAGACGTCGTCGAGCGCGCGCAGGAAGACGTCCGGGACGGAGAGCACGTCGACCAGGACTGCCAGCGCGTCCGGGTCGTCGGGCGGGAGCTGCTCCAGCGCCGTCCTGGCGGACCGCAGGTCGCCCGCCCACAGCAGCGCGATGCCGGACGCCCGCAGCACGGACGGCCGCACCAGCCGCCGGTCGGGCAGGAACGCCTCGCCCTCCCGTGCGTAGGAGCCGGGGGAGCTGCCCACCAGCAGGACCAGGATCCTGATCTTGCCGAGGGCGCGGTAGGTGGTCAGCAGCTCGTACTGCCGCTGGTGGTCGGTGAGTCCGGCCGGGGTGTCGACCACCAGGAACAGCGGGTGGTCGGGCTCCGGCAGCCCGGCGCGGCCGAGCTGCCGGGCGACCTTGGCCCGCAGGACGGCGGGGGAGTCGATCTCCGCCGCCCCGGAGCGCAGGTCGAGGTGGACGACCGCGATCGTGTCATCTGACGGGATCATTCCGCGTCACCGTCCCAGGGGGCGCGGGGGTCGCGCGCGCGGCCGCGGCCGCCGGCGTCGTCGGCTCCGGGGCCGTCCGGTTCGTCCCAGGGGGCGGTACGGCGACCGCCGGAGTCATGGGCGGTACGCGGGGACTCGTCGCGCCCCTCGCCCCAGGTGCCCCAGGTGTCGTCGTCGTCCTCGCGCCGCCGGCCGGCGGCGCTCCGGCCGCCGTCCCCGTCCGCCGCCTCGCCGGTCAGGCCGGTGCCTCCCGCGCCCCGGTCCTCGCCGTCACGGGCGCCGGTGCCCCAGCCGTCGTCGTCGCGGCCGTCCCGGGAGCCCCGGGCCGCCTCGTCGCGGTACCCGTCGCGCGCCCCGAGGACGTCGTCGTCCCGGACCCCGCCGGTGCCCCGGGCGTCGTCGCGGTCGCGGGAGCCGCGGTCGGCGCGTGCCCCCGGGGCATCGTCGTCCCCGGTGTCGCGGGAGCCGCGCGCCCCGTCGTCCCGGGCGTCCCGGACCCCGCCGGTGCCCCAGGCGTCGTCGCGGTCGCGGGAACCGTGGGTGTCGCGGGTGCCCCGGGCGTCGTCGCCGCGGTCGGAGCGTGTCCCCCAGCCGTCCTCGTCGCGGTCGGCGCGCGACCCCCGGGCGTCGTCGCCCCGGCTGTCGCGGGCGCCGCGACCGCCCCCGGCGCCCCAGGCGTCGCGGTCGTCGCGGTCGTCGTCCGCCGGGGCGGACCGGCCGCCCCCGGTGCCCCGGGAGTCGTCGCCCCCGGTGTCCCGGCCGCCCCGGGCGGTGCCGCGGCGGTCACCGTGTCCGTCACGGGGACCACCGGTGCCCCAGCCGTCGGGGCGGCCCCGACCGGCCCGGTCGTCGTCCGGGACGGTGTGCGCCGGGCCGTCCCCGGCGCCGTAGCCGTGGTCGTCGTCCGCCGTCGTGCGCCGTCCGCCGGCGGTGGCGCCGGCCGGGGTGCGCGGCGCGGTGCCCCAGTCGTCGTCGTCCGCGCGCCGGCGCCCGGGCACCGTCGTCCCGGTGGCGCGGCGCGGCGCGGGTGAGCCGCCGCGGACGTGCTCCAGCAGGGTGCGCAGCGTCGGCTGGAGCGCCCGCTGGTCGCCGAACTCCGTGTCGAGCGCGGCCGGCAGCGTCACCGCCCAGAACTCCCGCAGCGGTCGCACCCATCCCTCGACCCGCTCGCCGCCGCGTTCCCTGCGGTCGTCCAGCAGTTCGAGCTGACGCGGCGCGATCTTCTCGACGAGTTCGACGAAGAGGGGATGGGGCTCGCTGCCGTTGCGGGCGAGGCCCGTGGGCTGGGCGCCCATCAGCTCGCGGCAGTAGTCCTCCACCGTCCGCTCGTCGTCGAGCACCGTCCAGCGCTCGTAGCTGCGCAGCAGCTCCGCCCAGCTGGAGACCCCGCCCGGGTAGTCGCCGAGCCGCAGCCGTACGCCCGGGACCTGGGCGCCCTGTTCGGGGAAGAGCCGCAGCCGGACCCGGTCGGGCGACGAGGTGTCCCCGTCCAGCACGTCCACCTGGCCGTTCCACATGCAGCACAGCAGCCGGTGCAGGATGACGCGCCGGTCCTCCTCGCTGCTGACCATCCAGGAGTCCCGGTAGCCCAGGCGCTGACGCCAGCGCAGCACGTCCTGCGCCTGTTCGGAGTCCTTGGCCCTGGCCCACTGCCGGAGCACCTTGCGGGCCTCGGGCACCTGGGTGAGGCTCATCTCGCTCCGGAAGAGGACCACGGTGACGGAGTCGCTCTCCACGCCCCGGTACTCCACCGAGTTCTTGGCGTCCGTGGGCAGTTGGAGCGCCTTGCCGAGGTACTCCTGCACCTCGTCGACGGCCTGCACCCGCGGATAGGTGACCAGCACCCGCAGCGGCCCGGTGCCCTCGGGGGTGAAGCCCACGGGCAGCAGCCCGGTGAGCTTCCGGCCGAAGAGCTCCAGGGCCTCCTTGCTGACGTGCTCCGCCGCGTCGCCGTCGCCCGCGGCCGCGGCCAGCAGGGTGCTCATGGCGGGCAGCAGGGGCCGCTCCTCCAGGTGTTCGCCGCTCTCCGCGAACAGCCGGGTGATCCGCCCTTCGAGCTGGGCCTTGACCGTGGCGACCGCCCCGTCGGGGTTGCGCCGGCTGAGGGTGTGCACCGCCCGCCAGGTGTCCCCGTCGATCATCCGGAGCAGCAGCGCGTCCTCCGCCTCCGTCTCGCGCAGCCCCTCCCGGCGGACCAGCCGGGTGACCACGTCCTCGTAGAAGTGGTTGAGGGTGCGCTGCGGCGGCAGCAGGTACGAGATGCCGGTGCGGTCCTCGTAGAGTTCGAGCCCCTTCTGCGCGGAGACCTTGCGCTCCCGTTCGGCGTGCTTGACGAAGGCGTTCACCAGACGGCCGAGGTCGGCGCCCGCGGTGTCGGCCTGCGCCTGCCAGCGCTGCTGCTGCTCCCGCCACGCCTCGTGCCACACGGAGTGGCAGCGCCAGCGGTACCAGGTGTCCTGTTCGTGGAGGGCGGCCCGGACGTCGTCGTCGCCCCAGCGGGCCGGTGACATCCCGGCCAGCCGGCCCTTGATCCGGGGGACCTTGGGCGGCTGGTCGGTGACGCCCGGCGGGCGCTGGGGCGCGCGGGCGCGGCTGTTCAGCATGCCGAGGAAGCCCGCCCGCGCGATGGCCTCGTCGCTGTCCGGCACCCCCTTGACGAGGCGTTCGGCGACGAACGGGTCGACGTTCTGGAGCAGTTTGTCGATGGCGGGCCGCGGGGCGAAGCGGTCGGCCATGGAGGCGGCCTCGCGGGCGGCGATGGTCTGGAGGTCGGAGAGCAGCCGCTGCATGTCCGCGACGCGTTCGCCGAGGGCCACCTCGATCGCCCGGCCGCCGCGGGGCAGCGGGTCGGGGTCGGGGACGTCGAGCTGTTTGCGTTCCCAGAGCTCTTCGAGGTTGGCGTCGGCGAACAGCCGCCGGATCATGGGCACCGCGTCGTCCCGCAGCACGGCGCGCGGCCGTTCCAGCAGGTCCGTGACGGCCCGGCGCAGGAGCCGGCCGGCCACCAGGTCCGCGAGCTGGTCCATCGGCGCGGTCATGGAGGCCACCAGGCTGGTGGAGACGCCCTGCCGGCCGATGCCGGTGGGGGAGACGGCGCTGCGGTGCACCCCGCGGTTGATGAAGCTGGCGGCGAAGGTCTGGTAGTCGTCGTCGGCGGCCATCGTGCGGCCGCGCGAGCGCCCGTCGCCGAGTTCGGTGCCGATCAGCGACATCACCAGCGACACGATGGAGCGCCGCAGGTCGTCCTGGCGGATGCCCGCGGTCGGGCTGAACAGGAAGGCCGTCGGCAGGATGCCGGTGCGCAGCCGGACCGGGGTGGTGCCCGGGTAGCGGATGCCGAGTCCGCCGTCGTGGTCCAGGTCGCCGATCTCGGCGCCCTCGGTGGGCGCGTTCTGCCCGTCCACCAGGCGGAACAGGTCGACCAGCGCGCGGGCGGCGTTGAGGTCCGCCTCGCGTCCGCCGCCCGCCGACGAGGCGAACGACGACGGCATGACCACCAGCGGATAGATCTTCACGCCGTTGAAGCGGCGCATCTGGAAGGCGTGGTTGATCAGGTGGAGGTAGTCCAGGAAGATCCCGGCCCCGGTGCCGCCCGCGACGGAGAAGGCCACGAACACGTCGCAGCCGCTGACCTTCCCGCCGCCGAACTCGCTGAGTTCGCCCGCCGACCTGGCGATGGCGTCGATCGCCTGGAGCAGCGGTTCCAGCACGGGGGCGAGGGAGTGCCGCAGGGTGGCGAAGAGGGCCGCCCGGCCGACGGTGGGGAGCTGTCCCGCGCCGTTGTGCAGGGGGGTGACCTTCGGCTCGTCGGTGCGCGGCGGCAGCCAGTCGGCGACCTCGTCGCGCAGGCTCGCCCGGAGCATCTTGGTGACCTCGGGCGAACTGTCGAAGTTCGGCAGCAGGTTGTGGGTGGCCCGCGAGGTGCGGGAGTAGGCGGCGCGCAGCGAGGGGTCGACGTTGAACTGCGGCAGCCGCTGGAGGTCGGACTCGCTGTAGTCGGCGTAGACGAACTGGAGGCACTCGGGCAGTTGGTAGGGCGCGTGGCCGCTCAGATGGCCGAGGGCGGTGCCGTCGGGGCCGCAGAGCTCGGCGCGCAGTTTGCGTTCGAGTTCGGCGCCGACCAGTCCTCCGGTGCCGCCCAGGCCGACGAAGAGCATCGGCTGGAAGATCTTCATGGGTTTCCTCCCCGTGGCGGCCGTGTCGGAGGCCGTCCCCGTCCTTGGTGCGTCAGTGCTGTTTCGGTGCTGCGTCGGTGCCGTGCGCTCGCGCGCTCGCGCGCTCCGGTGGGGCCGGCACCGGCGCCGGGTGGGGGCCGGTGCCGGTGTCAGGAGGGCCTCACAGGTACGCGTCGTAGGAGCCGCCCCCCTGTGTCCCGCCGTCGGGTGCGGCGGACGCGGTGGTGGGCCGCGGGCCGCCCTGGGCGTGCGGCCCCGGGCCGGCCAGGGCGAGGCTCAGGTTGT
Source organism: Streptomyces zhihengii (assembly GCF_016919245.1). Taxonomy (NCBI): domain Bacteria; kingdom Bacillati; phylum Actinomycetota; class Actinomycetes; order Kitasatosporales; family Streptomycetaceae; genus Streptomyces; species Streptomyces zhihengii. The sequence goes on from NZ_JAFEJA010000001.1 coordinate 4,327,104, forward strand.
CGGTCAGTTCGACCTGTCCGTGTTCGGTCAGCCGGGTGCGGCCGCCGCCCCGCTTGCGCAGCACCGCGCCGCCCTCGGGGCTGCGCTGCACCGCGTACGGGCCGTTGCTCCGCCGTTCGATGCGCGGGTTGCGGTGCGGTTCGACGACGGCGAACTCGTACCACTGCTTGTGGCCGTGCCCGGCCCGGTGCTCGGCGACCACCTCGCCCGTCTCGGAGACCAGCCGCAGCACCAGGCCGGCCGGGTCCCGGCGCCTGCGGCGCTGGCCCAGCAGCAGGACCGCCGCCACGACCGCCGCGGCCAGCAGCGCCGCCGCGGTGAGGAAGCCCCACCAGTACTTCTCCCACAGGCCCGGTTCCGGGGTCACCCGGACCGAGAGGGGCTCCTGCACCAGGGTCAGGTCGCCGCCCTCGGTGCCGGTGTCGACGACGGTCACCGTGCCGCCGAGGCGCAGCCCGTCGTCGCCGAGCCGGTTGCCGAAGACATCCGCGGGGGCGACCTCGACGGTCACCTTCCTGGTGCCGGAGTCGCCCGGCTCCACCACGATCTCGGCGGGGGAGACGACGAGGTGCCCGGCGCGCACGTCGGCCATCGACAGGCGCAGGGTGTGCGGCCGGCCGTCGGTGTTGTTGACGGCCAGGTCGCCGGTGATCCGGGCGCCCGGGTGGACGTCCGCGTCGCCGAGGGTGAGCGCCGCGGTGACGGGCAGTTCGGCCGGGGCGACCCGGCCGGGCTCGCTGCGGGTGTCGGCGCTCAGGCCGGACGCGGTGAGCGTGCCGGTGACCTCCAGCGCCCCGGCCGCGCTCCCGGGGATCCGTACGGTGCCGGTGAACGAGGCGTCGCCCGCGTCCGGGTCGGGCCCCTTGCCGTCGTCGGTGAGCGTCAGGGGCACGGGTGCGAAGCCGTCGCCGGTGAGGCTGCTGGTCACCTTCAGTCCGGCGTAGTCCCGGGGGTCCTTGACCGCGTAGTTGTCACGGGTCTGGAGGCGCATGGTGACCGTGGCCTTCTGGCCCGCCTGCGGCGACGGCGGGTCCATGGTGATCGCGCCGCGCAGTTCGCCCTGCCACAGCACGCTGACGCCGACGGGCAGCGAACGGTGCCCCTCGGGCGCCTCGGCCTTCACCTTCCAGACGCCGGGCAGCGGGTCGGTGATCCGCAGGGCCTCCACGGTGTCCTCGGCGCCGGCCAGTTCGAACGCCGAGCCCCGGGCCTTCCCCGTGGTCGGGACCGGCTTGCCGGAGGGGTCGACGTAGGTGATGTCCACCTCGGCGTCGCCCTTGTCGACCACGATGCTGCCGACGGTCGCGAGGGGCGAGATGGCGATCTCCAGCGTGGCCGGGGGGCGCCTCCCCTCAGGGCCCGGCTGGTAGCGCAGGCAGTGGGCGGCGGCGAAGACCTTCTCCAGCTTCGGGCCGAGGTCCTTCGCCCCGCTCGTGACGACGTCGGCCGTCGGGCGGGCCGAGGGGAGGTCGACGCAGCCCTTCTGGTAGCCGCCGGCGGCGATCCGGTCGAGCTGCGCCTTGTCGGGCGCGGAGCCGAAGCCGAGCGGCCAGATCTGCACGTCGTTGGCGGCGGCGCTCTCCAGCGCGGCCGTGAGCTGCCGCTCGCCCTCCTCCTTCCGGTGGCTCTCGTCGCCGTACTTGGCGCTGCCGGAGACGTCCATCACGCCGTCGGTGAGGAGGAAGAGGACCCGGGGCACCGACGGGTCGGTGCCGGTGGTCAGTTCGTGCACGCCCTGGCGGATCGCACTGGGGAAGTCGGTGCCGGTGCCCTCCTTCTCCGTGCGCTTGCGCAGTTTGCCGACGCAGTCGCCGATGGTCCTGCGGCCGGCGGCGTCCAGCGTGGTGCGCGGGCACACCGGGTCCACCGCGCTCTGGCCCTCGGCCTCGGCCGCGGCGAAGCCGAAGACGGTGACGCGGGACGACGCCGAGACGTCGCCCAGGGCGATCCGCTTGGCGGCGGCCTTCTCCGCCGCCATGTCGGCGTCCGAGAGGCTGGCGGACTCGTCCACGGCCACCGCGTAGTTGACCGAGGTGAAGGCGGGCTTCACCTCCGCCGGCGCCCGGCCGGGACCGGCGTACGCGGCCGGCGACGCGAGCACCGCGGCGGTGGCGAGCACCGCCGCGGCGCCGCGGCGCGCCCAGGTGCGGCGGGCGCGGGCGCCCTTCGTACGGATCCGGCCGGACGTCTGCGGACGAAAGCCACTCGCCGGACGCCGCGATCCCCTCACTGTTCCCACCGGGTTCCCCTCATGTCGTCTCTGGTGCGTGCGCGGGCCGTGCGCGCGGCTCTCGCGCGCGGCCCGCGGGTACGGCTTCGGCGTGCGGCCCGGCGGGTTCCCTGCCGCCGGTCAGCGCGCCAGGCTCCAGCCCAGGGCCAGGGCCGCGGCCGGCGCGAGGGTGGCGACACCCCAGCGGATGGCCCGGTACTTGGCGGACAGGATCGAGCTGACGTCCACCGCCTGGATCAGCAGCCATCCGGTGGGGTCGCGCCCCGCCTCGGCGACCGCGGCGGTGAGCCGGCCGCTGTCGACCGGCTCCAGCAGGTCGGAGAAGAACGTCACCCCGTCCCCGTCCCGGAGCGTGCGGGTGCGGGGCATGAGCGCCCGAACCAGGGCGGTCACCGCGACCACCCACAGCGCGCCGGCGACGACCAGGGCCGTGTCCCCGGGCCAGCGCCAGTCCGGTGCCCCGTGCCGTCCGATGAGGAAGGCTGGCAGGGCGAGCGCGCCGGAGAGCAGCACGGCCGCCTTGGAGTCGGCCCGGCCCAGGTCCTCCCGCACGGTGGCGAGCAGGCGTTCGGCGATGCGTTCTCCGGCCCGGTCGTGCGGGTGCCGACCCCCGTCCGGCACGGGCACGACCGGGTCCGGGGCGGTGCGGACCCCCGTTGTCCCACCGCCCGGCGCGGCGCCCCCCGGCGCCGCGTCGTCCCTGACTCCCCCGTCGGCCGTCATCAGTCCTCCTCCGCCCACGGCCATCCGTCGTCCTCGTTGCTGAGACGACGCCGACGCGGCGGTTCCGGTTCCGAACTCCCTTGATCCACAAGGGAGTTCGAGCCACGATCGGATGTTCGGGCCGCGCGCCGGTCGCCCCGCGAAGGCGGTTCGTCCGCGACCCAGTCCGGGGTGAACGTCTCCGGCGCGTGCGGCCCGGGCCCGGCCGTGAGCTCCGGCGCGCGCCGCCGGGCGGGCGAGGGCCCGATCGGGCCCCGGACCTGCTGGCGGCCCTGGTCGAGCAGCTCCAGCGCCTGCCGTTCCACGTCGCTGGACTGGATCTGGCCGCCGGCCACCAGGTCGAAGAGGCGGTCGACCCGCTCCTTCTCGTCCTGGCGGCCCTCCTGGCGGATCTTCTCCAGGAACTCCTTGGCCTCCTCGGGCTCCTTGGCCAGCATGTAGCTGAGCTGCTCCAGCCGGCCGCCCTGGAGCATCGCCCGGAACGCGGTCTGGTGGACCTGGGTCAGCGCGGCCGAGGCATGGGCGTCCCGGATGTCCTCGGAGTGGCTGATCGTCCGGTCGTCCACCCGCAGCCGCACGTACAGGCGTACGCGCAGCCCGAGTTCGGCGCCCAGGTCGTCCCACCGGCCGCCCGCGCACTGGCCGGTGATCGCCCGGTCGGCGCGTTCGGCGTCGGACACCCGGTACTGGGAGGAGACCTCGCGCAGCCGCTCCAGCACCGGCGCGGTGAGCCGCGCGGCGACGTCCGTGACGACCTCGGTGGCGGCCAGGAACGGATTCTCCACCGACCAGTGGATGTCCACCTCCGCCTTGAAGAACGAGGTGCCGCCCGCGGCGGGCAGCTCCATCTGGAGCTGCGACTGGAAGGTGCCGAGCGCGATCTCGCACACGGTGTGGGGCCGGGCGAGCGCCCGCCGGTTGTGGTGCTCGACACCGGAGACGGTGGCCACGCTGTGCCCGCCGTTCCGGTAGAACAGCACGGACGCCTTGCGGGCGCCCGAGTGCCGGAACGCGCCGGTCGGCGTGTACTCGCCGAGGAACGGGCCGGCCGGCTCGTCCGCCCGGCCCTCGTCCGCGGCCGCGTCGTGGCCTTCAGCCATCTCTCTCCTCCTCGCGCCTCCGGTCCCGCGGCGCGTCGGCGAGCCACCACAGGGCGCGCGCCTGCGCGTCGGGGAGCGGATCGTCCTGATCCCTCATCATTCGGCGCAGCAGCCAGTCGAGCTGCCGCAGGTCGGGCTCCTCGGCGAACATCGCGGGCAGCAGCGCCGCGAGCCCCGCCCGCGTCCACTCGGCGCCGTCGCGGCGGACCGCGGTGCGCAGCAGCGACTCCAGCGCGTCGAGCGCCACCTCCTTGGACCGCGCGGTGTTGAGCGCGGTCCACAGCAGGTCCGCCATCGGCCGGACGAGCTCGGGGCGGACGACGGCGAGCGCGAGCGGCAGCGGCCAGTCGCCCCGGTCCCCCAGCGGGGAACCGTCCTCGTCGTCGCGCACCTCGTCGACGCGGGTGACGGCGAGGCGGACGGTCGTGACCAGCCCGAGGTCCTGGTACTCCGCGCGCTTGTGGTGCGTCCACGCGTCCACCCGCCGCAGCACGGCCGGCCCGCCGGGACCCGCCAGCAGCCGCACCGCGTTGAACGAGGCGACGGCGAGCTGCTCCCCGTCGTCCCTGGTCCCGATCCTGGCCAGGGCGTCCAGGGTGTCGTCGGCGGTCGCCGCCGCGTTCCCGTAGCCGAGGGCCATGGCCGCGGTCCAGCGCAGCGCCTTCGTGCCGTAGCGGCTCCAGTCGTCGACCACCCTGCGCACCGCCGTGCGGTGGGAGGCGTGCCCGGCCGCCTGGTCGAGGGTGGTGGCCGCGAAGATCCGGCGGCGCGGCGCGGACGCCTCGGCCAGCGGCCGGATCAGCTCCGCCCAGCCGTACTCGAAGTCGCGTACGCACAGTTCGCCGGCGGCCACCGCGGCCCGCATCCACACCTGGGGACGGGGGTCGTCGGCCAGCAGCCGCAGCCAGCGCACCACGGGCGCGCGGACCGGGAAGTGCCGGTCCCAGACCTCCGACAGCACCGCGGCGGGCAGCGCCGACCCCCGGTACCAGATCAGCCGGGCGTCCACCTCGGAGCCGGCCACCTCCACCCGTCCGGCCTTCGCCTCCGCCCGCGACAGCGCGAGGTCCGTCTCGGGGTCGTCGCAGAACAGCGGGCGCGCGGGGGTGGTCTCCGGGTCGCTCTGCACGGAGAGCTCCCAGGTCAGCAGATGCGCCGCGGAGGCCACGGCACTGTGCGACGCCCCGCCCAGCACGGCGAGCGCGATCCGGAAGGCGACCGGGTGGAAGAGGGCCGCGGCGCCGGGCCGCGGCGCCGCCCTGTCGCCGTGCGCCGCCGGGGGCCCGGCGAGGGCCCGGTCCACCCCGGCGAACCACTCCTGGGCCTGGGCCGCGGCGATGGTGCGGCAGCCCGTCAGCAGCTGCTCGTACGAGAGGTCGCCCAGCAGATGTCCGGCCAGCAGCGACGCCACCAGCCCGGCCTCGGCCGGCCGCAGGTCCTTCAGGCCGACGGCCTCCTTCACCTCCGCCCGGCCCGCCAGCTCCGACGCCCTGCCCAGCAGACCGTCATGGCCCCGGGGTGCGGCGTCCACGGTGCCGGCGGGGGCCCGGTCCGCCAGCAGCTCCTCCAGCCGGGCGGCGAGCAGCTCGTCCGTGGGCACGGGCGGACAGCGCATCCCGTAGCGCCCGGTCACCAGCGCGTCGGCCGCGGCCCCGAGGGGCACCACGATCACCGCGTACGCCCCGGCCCGGTCCAGCGCGTCGGCCAGCGCGTCCAGGTCCATCTCCTCGGGCGGCGACTCACCGGGCGCCGCGAGGGCGAGCTCCATCAGATGGCCGCCGGCCTCCCCCGCCGGGGCGGCGTCCGCCGCGGAGAGCTTCTCGGTGAGCCGCAGCACGTCCGGCTCGACGCGGCTGACCTGGCCGCGGGCCCCGTCGGCGACGGCGAGCTCGTCGAGCAGGGCCAGGGCGGTGCTGGTGCGTCCCGTCCCGGGGGCGGCGCCGAGCACCAGCAGCCGCCGGGCCCGGAGCGCCGTGCGCAGACCGGGGTAGCCCTCGGGCGCGACATAGGCCCGGCGCAGCCGGCGCAGTTCGTCCTCCGGCACCGGGCCGCTGCGCACCGCGTGTCCCGGGCGAGGGGCGTCCACCCGCAGGTGGATGTCGCCGATGTGGGCGCTGCTGATGGAGGAGCGGTCGAAACTGATCCGGTCCCGGCCGGTGTCGAAGAGCGTCCTGCCGGAGCGGCGGGCGCGTGAGGCGGCGGCGAGGTCGGTGGGGCCGTCCTCGCCCTGCTCGTCCGCGAGCGGGTCGCGGGTGTGCTCGCGGAAGCGGCCCGCGGCGCGCTCCCGTTCCCGCTCGCGCTCGGCGGCCTCGTCGTCGGGCCCGGTGCCCTCGCCGCCGTCCCGGTCGCGTTCGCGGTCGCCGTCCCGGTCGCCGTCACGGCCCCGGTCGCGATCCCGGTCCTTCTCGCGGTTCTTGTCCCGGTCCCTGTCGCGGTCCCGGTCGCCGCCCTTGTCGCGGCCCGGGGACTTCGGGGGCGCGTCGTCCGCCCTCGGCCGCTCGCCCTCGGGCGCCGGCTGCTGGTCGTCCGCCATCCGGCTCACCCCTTCCGGCGGTCGGCGTCGCCGGTGACCCGCCCGATGTGGACGGGGGCCCGGTAGACGTTGCCGCTGTGGTGGGACATGTCGCCGTGGACGGTGTAGCGGGCGTCCGCCCCCGGGACACCGTCGCCGTCCTCGTCGTGGTCCTCCCGGGCGTCGTCGGGGGAGCCGTCCCGGGCGCCGAGGTCTTCCGCGTCGTCGGGGGCACCGCCCGGGTGCCCGCCGTCCCCTGCCCCGCCCGGGGCGCCGCCCGGCGCGGTCGCGCCGCCGTCCCCGGCGGGGTCCGCTCCGCCGCCCGGCCCCGGTATCGCGGGGGCGGGCCGCCCCGGCAGGTGGAACCAGGCCCGCACCTCGCCCTCCTTGAGGGCCAGCGCGGCGGGGGACCAGCGGTCGGGCTCGATGAACTTGCCGCCCGGGACGACCACGTCCGCGTGCAGCGAGTCGGAGACCACCAGCACCAGATCGGCCCGCTCCGTGTCCAGCAGGCCGCGCGCCACGGGCGAGTCGGCGAGCCGGCAGGCCAGGTCGACGGCGCGTCCGCTGATGCCCCGGTCGTCGTGGCGGACCGGCCCGACGTGCATGGCCACCCGCAGCCCGAGCGGCACCCGCAGCGAGCGGTTCTCGTCGCGCAGGGCCTCGTGGACCTCGACCGTCCACAGCCCGAGCAGCCGGGTCACGGGCACCCGCCCGGTCACCGCCACCAGCACGCCGTCACCGCGGTCCTCCATGTGGAGGGCGTCGCGTGCCACCCGGGCATGCGCGAACGCCCCCTCCAGGACGCGGTAGACGCGGGCCCGCATCCGGGGCTTGTCGACGTCGTCGTAGCCGCCGGAACGCCGGGCGTCGACGCTGATGACCAACTCGTAGTGCGCTTCGGCGACTTCCCTCGACCCGTCGTCCACGCTGCTCCCCCAGTCGTTCCTCTCGCGTCCCTCCAGCTTCCGGCCCGGGACCGGGGCCGTCTGTAGCCGTTTACACACGGCGGCGGGCGTTCTACTCGCGTTGCCCGCCCGGGTGTTCGGCCTCCTCGTGGCCGTGCGCGAGCAGGGCGAGCAGGGCGGGGTCGAGGATCTCCACCAGCCGGTTGCCGGTGCGCACGACGCGCTGGCTGCGCAGCAGCCGCAGGGCCTTGGCGACGGCCTCGCGGGTGGCGCCGACCGTCGCGGCGAGCTCGTCCTGCGCGAGGTGGACCACGGCGCCCGAGCGGGGCGCGCCGGGTGCGGCCGGGCCGTAGGGGCCCGACGGCTCGGCCCGGGAGAGCTCGTCGAGCCGGCTGGCCAGGCGCTGGAGGACGGTCAGCGAGGCGAGCGCGGACCGCTCCTGGTCGGCGCTGCGGAGCCGGAAGGTGAGCTGGCGCATCACCAGGGAGCCGACCCGCGGGTGCATGGCGAGAAAGCGGCGGAACGCGTCTCCGCCGATGACCTGGGCCTCGATGGGTCCCAGGGCCCTGACCGTGGCGCTGCGGGGGTGGCTGTCCAGGGCGGCCATCTCGCCCAGCAGTTCACCGGGGCCCCGCAGCCCGAGTATCAGGCGGGTGTTCCCGCGGTCCGTCGACACCGAAACGGTCACCCACCCCCGAAGAATGATCACGACATGGCGGGAGCGGTCCCCCTCGGTCAGGAGGTGGTCGTCGGCCGCGTACCGCCTCCGGCTGCCGAGGGCCATGACGCTCTCGTTCTCCTGGGCCGTGAGTGCGCGCGCGAACGCCACCTCATCGCCGAGCAGCCCCATGGCCACTCCCCCCACGGCTGTCCGGAAGGCTGGTTTCGATTGGCCATGATGGTTGCAGGGTGATCCATTGGTGTGGTTCAGATCACGCCAGGTTGCCTCTACCTCCGAGTAGCGGACGTCCTTCCAGGTAAGCGGACCGTGCCTCCGGAAGGGCCGTCGCATACTCCCCACCCGTACCAGGGCCGGCCGTCGGCCCGGCACCCCCCGAGGTCGCGCTCCGCCGTGCCGCCCACCAGGTCAGGGCACACGCGAGCGCTCCGCGCCGGCCGCAGGGTGCCGGATTCGTCCGGTGTCCGGAGTTGGCGAGAACTCGGGTTTCCCGGGGCGTAACTCCGCAAAGCCCTTGCGGCGGCGCCCGCGTCTTTGCCCGCCGGGCCGGTCCCGAAGGAGTGATCACCGGTGTGGCTGCGTGATCGGGCGCCCGAAGATCACCAAGGTGGCGCGCATGCGCCTTCCTTCCTCCCTGCCGCGCCGTGTCCTCCTCCCGGTCGCGGCCGCCGCCGCCCTGCTGGGCACGGCCGCCACCGCCTCCGCCGACGCGGCCGAGGCGTGCGGTTCGGTGATCACCGCCCCCCTCGCGCCGACCGCCTCCGCCGACGAGCCCTGCCCCAGCGCCGACCCGGTCGTCTGCCGCATCCGGGTGCTGCCGATGGACGAGAAGGTCGAGGCCCAGCGGACCCGGATGCGCTACCACGCGCTCCTGGAGGAGATGCACCGCACGGAGGCCGACATGCGCGACGCCGGCGCCACCGACGAGGAGATCGCCCGCGAACTGGTCGACATGCGCAACCAGGCCAAGGAGATCACCCGCGCGGGCATGACCCCCGAGGAGGTGCGCGTCCTGGAGGAGCGCAACATCGCCAAGTACGGCAACCCCCTCGGCCCCACCGCGGACCAGCTCTTCGCCAAGTACGGCTCCTGGCAGCAGGTCACCGACGCCTCGATGCGCACCAGCTACGCCGTGGACCGGGAACTCTCCCTCGCCTACCGCCCCTGCCCCGTCCGCTGACCAGGGCGCGACGCGCCCGACGAAGCGTCAGGTCGCGTGACAGGCAGTCCTGGTGAGGCACCGCGAGGCACCCACTCGTCGTACAACCATTCGACGGGTGGGTGAGTCAGCCTGGGCATGACACGTCTCCACACCTCGCGCCGCGCCCGCCGGGCGCTGGTCCCCGTGCTCGCCGCCTCGGCCCTGCTGACGCTGGGGGCCGCCGCCCCCGCGTCCGCCGAGAGCGACCAGCTCTGGGTCTACTCCGACCCGTACGAGCTGGTCCTGCCCGGCGCCTACGAGGACGGGACCGCTCCCGAGCGGACCGTCGCCCTCAAGGTCTCGCACGACAACATCGGCAACCCGGTCGGTGCGGGGCGGATCAGCGTGGACGCCGCCGAGCTGGCCGCGTTCGCCACGGTCCGGTGGCCCGCCGACTGCGACGTCCAGGACGCCGCCACGGCCGTCTGCGACGTCCCCCCGCTCACCGGCACCGACGTCGTCACCGCCGCCGAGCTCACGCTCTCCGCCCTGCCCGGCGCCCCGGCGGACGCGGCCGGCGCCCTGCGCTACACCGCCGTCCACGGGGACATGACGTCCCACCCGGGGGAGACCCGGGTGACCGTGGGGAACGGCCCCGACCTGGCCCTCACCCAGTCCCCCCGGCAGGACGGCGTCGTTCCCGGCAGCAGGATCACCGTCCCCGCCACCCTCACCAACAACGGCAACCGCACGGCGGACGGCGTCCTGCTGAAGCTGTTCGCCTCCCGGGGCCTCGCCTTCACCCAGCGGCCCGCGAACTGCGAGTACCTCGACACGGAGGTCGGCACCGAGGCGCTGTGCGTCCTCGACCGGGCGGTGGCGCCCGGAGACGCGTACGCCCTGGTGAACCCGGTGAAGGCCGGCCGGAACGCCCTCTTCGACCGCTACGACTACTCGGTCGAGCCCTGGTCCGCCGAAGCCCTCGACGCCGCCCGGGCCGGCCGCACCTGGACCCCGGGCACCGGGGCCGAGCTGGTCCTGCGGCCCGCGGCGGCCGCCCGCACGGCCCTCGTCCCCGACCTCGACCCGCAGGACAACCACCGCTCGGTGATCATCCACGCCGCCAACACCGCCGACCTCCGGCTGACCGGCGCCCGCGTCACGGGCACCGTCGGCGACACCGTCCAGGCGGGCGTCACGGTCAGGAACCGCGGACCGGCCTGGATCGCCTCGCTCGGCGCGGGCGAGCCCGCCGCCACCGTCGACGTCCGCATCCCCGCGAACGCGTCCGTCACCGGCCGGCCCGACGAGTGCTACGCCCTCACCGCCGACGGCGAATGGCGCGAGGAGCAGCTCGGCGCGCCCCGCTACCGCTGCACCACCCCGGTGTTCCTGAACGAGCGCGCGGCCCACGCATTCACCTTCGGCCTGCGGATCGACGCCCCGGGCACCGCCCGGGCCGTGAGCGGCATCGACAACGACCAGTTCGAGCCGCCCGTCCGCTCCTTCGACCCCGACCTGACCAACAACACGGCGGCCCTGGTCGTCACGGGCTGACCCCGCACACGCCACGGGCCCCGGCCGCACCGCGGCCGGGGCCCGTCCGTGCTCCCGAGGCCGTCAGGCGACGGGGTCGAACGCGGTGCCCTCGCCCGCGTACAGCGAGGTCGACCGGCGGCTGAACGGCGCGGTGGCCGTGCCCGTCGAGCGGTACACCCAGGTGCCGTCCCCGCCGTACGCGATCAGGTCCGCCCGCCCGTCGCCGTCGAGGTCGCCGGCGCCGACGAGGGAGCTGAACACGCCCCAGCCGCCGCCGATCCGCACCGGGGCCGAGAAGTTGCCGCGGCCGTTGCCCTGGTAGAGCCAGAGCACCCCGGCCGTGTCGCGGGCGACCAGGTCCCCCGCGGTGGTGCCGGCGATGTCGCCGACGGCCGTGAGCTGGTTGTAGACGCCCCAGCCGCCGCCGACGCGGGTGCGGGCGGCGAAGGGGGCGGTGTCCGAGCCCGTGCCCTTGTAGAACCAGAGCACTCCGGCGGTGTCCGCGGCGACGAGGTCGGCGCGGCCGTCGCCGTCGAGGTCCGAGCCGCCGGTGATCCGGTCGTAGACGCCCCAGCCGCCGCCGACGCGGGTGCGGGCGGCGAAGTTGCCGTCGCCCTTGCCCGCGTAGTGCCAGAGCACCCCGGACCCGTCGGCGGCGACGAGGTCGCCGACCCGGTTGCCCACGATGTCGCCGACGGCCTCGATGTGCTTGTACGTCTGCCAGCCCGCGCCGATCCGGGCCCGCTGGGACGCCGCGAACACGCCGTCCACCGGCTTGTTGCGCAGGTCGTCGCGCCACAGCACACCGGACGCGTCCCGCGCGAGGACGTCGGTGGAACCGTTGTCGTTGTAGTCGTGCGGGTCGGCCGCCCGGGAGACCGTCATGAAGTAGCCCTGGTAGGCGGGCTCGCCGACACCGTCCGCCGGCGCCGCCTCGGCCTCCACCGCGTACTTCCCGTTCGGCGCGTCCACCCCGTCGGCGAGGCCGTCCCAGGTGAACGGGAAGTACGTGTCCGGACCGGTCAGCCGCCGGTGGATCTCCTTGCCCGTGGCGATGTGGGTGAGCGTGACGTCCAGGTGGGCCGCGGGCCGCGAGAGCGTCCAGTGCAGCGACACCTCGCCGCCGTCCTCGTCCAGGTCGACCGTCTCGGGCACGTACTCCTGCGAGAAGCCCAGCGGCGCCGGAGCACCCGGCTCCGCGACCTTGGTGACCTCGGGGGCGCCGTCCTGCCCGGCCGCGATCCGGAACAGCCCCTCGCCGTCGGCGGCCCGCCGGCCGCTGAACACGGCGCTGCCGTCGGCCGCGCGCGCCGAGCTGGTCGCGACGTCCAGCAGGTCACGGCTCCCGCCGTCGGCCAGGGACACGGCCCGGGCCGGGTTGTCCGCGTTGCCGTACACCAGCCGGTCGCCCACGAGTTCCATGTGCCACTCGTCGCTCCGGGAGCCGATCACGGTCTGCTTCTCCTCGCCCGTGGCGCGGTCGACCGACGTGACGTACAGCCCGGTGCCCGACTTCCAGTCCAGCCAGGCCACATGGGAGGTGGAGAACATCATCCGGCTGAAGCCGTACCCGGACTCGGCGGCCGTGTAGGCGGTGGTCACCGTCCTGTCCGTCAGCTCGATCAGCGCCCGGCCGCCGGTCCGCGCGCCCTCGGGGCCGGTCGCGTACCCGACGAAGGCGATACCGTCCCTGACCGGCGCGCTGGTGAAGAACTCGGTGGCGTCCGCGGGCAGCCCCGAGACCTTGCGGCTGGTGGTCGCGGCGCCGTCCTTGCTCACGACGTGCAGCTCCGCCGTGCCGTCCTCGTGCGTCACCTGCGCGAGCACGCTCGTCGGGCCCACCACGGCCACGTAGTTGGCGCCGAGGGCGCCGAGGTCGATGTCCACGCCCGGGGCGGCCGGGTCGGCCATGTCCCGCAGAGTGAGGGCGCGCATCTGGGACGTCCAGTTGTCGTCGCCGAGCGCGATCACATCAGTGCCCGAGGTGGCCCATCCGCCGCCCTCGGGGTAGTCGATCCGCACCGCGGCCCCGCCCGTGTACGGAGTCCAGTGCAGCTCCCTGGTGCCGTCCTGGGTGAAGGAGTAGGTGAGGAACCCCGTCGCGCCCGTACCCGCGAGCTCGGAGCCCTCCGGGAACACGGGCAGGGCCGCGGGCTGTTCGTCGGCGGCCGGCGCCGCGAGAGGACCCGCGGGCGCGGCGAAGGCGGCCGGCGCGACGGCCAGGGTGCCGGCCCCGAGGGCCGTGACGGCGAGGACGGCCGTGACGGCCGAGGCGAGACGGATACCGGTGGAGCGGAACTGCAAGGCGAACCCCCACGAGAAGACCGGACACGAATGTGTCGTGTCCGGTCGGACTCATGATCGGGTCGATCAGTTGTACGGAACTCCCCGCGAACCGGGCCGAGTTCCCTCCGGATCGGGCACCACGCGACCGCGCAGGTCGACGTGCCGGTCCTGATGCGCCTCACTCCGGCCCGGGGCCGAGGTCCGTGAGCGCAGCCCCCAGCCGGCGGGCGCCCTCGGTGAGCTCGGCGTGGTCGGCGGTCGCGGCGAACCCGATCCGCAGGTGGGCCGCCGGCGGCTCGGTGGCGAAGTAGCGGCATCCGGCGCTCACGGCGACGCCGCGCCGCCGGGCGGCGCTCGTGAGCACGGTGTCGTCCACGCCGGGCGGCAGGCGAAGCCACAGGTGCAGTCCGCCGGCGGGCGGCGTGGCCAGGGCCGCGCCGGGGATCTCCCGGGTGACGGCGGCGGCCAGCACCGCGCACCGCTCCCGGAGCACCGTGCCGAGGGACCGGACGTGCCGGTCCCAGGCCGGGGAGCTGAGTACTTCCAGAGCGGCCTCCTGGAGGGGGCGGGTGACGAAGAAGTCGTCGACCAGGCGCACCGCCCGCATACGTTCCCTCACCGGTCCGCGTGCCACCAGCGCCCCGATCCGCAGGCTCGGTGCCGCGGGCTTGGTGAGCGAGGTCACGTGGACGACCGTGCCGTCGCGGTCGTCCGCCACCAGCGGCCGGGGCACCGTGCCGCCGTGTCCCAGGTGCCGCGCGACATCGTCCTCGATCACGAACGCGCCCGAAGCGCGCGCGACATCGAGGATCTGCCCGCGCCGTTCGGGTGCCAGCACGGTGCCGGTCGGGTTCTGGAACGTCGGCTGGCAGTACAGCAGCCGTGCGCCGGTCATCGCGAAGGCGTCGGCCAGCATGTCGGGCCGCAGGCCGTCGGCGTCGATCGGCACCGGCACCGGCCGCAGGCCGGCGGCGCGGGCCGCGGCCAGGGCCCGGGGGTAGCTGGGGGACTCCACCAGGACCGGGCTGCCGGGCCCGGCGATGGCCCGGAACGCGATCGACAGGGCGCTCTGTCCGCCGGCGGTGACCAGCACGTCCTCCGGGGCCACGCTGCCGCCGGCCATCCGGGCGAACACGGTGCGCAGCGCCGTCAGGCCGCCGGCCGGGGCGCGGTCCCAGGCGTCCGGACGGCGTGCCGCCCGCGCCAGTGCCGCGCTCAGGACCCGGGTGGGCTGGAGCGAGCGGTGCAGATAGCCGCCGTCCATGGTGATCGTCCCGGCCGGTGGCGGTCCGAGCGGGTCGGCGATCAGGTGGGTGTCGACGGCGCGGTCGGTGAGGGCGACCGTCTGCCAGTCGGTGTCGGCGGCTCCGCCTCGGAGCCGGGGGCGGTGCGCCACGTACGTCCCACTGCCCGGACGGGTCACCACCGCGCCCTCGGCGGCCAGCGCGGCGATGGCCCGCGTCACGGTCGCGGGGCCCACCCGGTACTCCTTGGTCAGCTCCCGGCTGCTCGGCAGCCGGTCACCGGGCGACAGCCGGGAGAGCAGCGTACGGAGACTGTCGGCCAGTGCGCCAGAAGTGCTACCGTCATTCATGTCGGAAGAGAATAGCGCTACTGCATCAGCCCGGGAAGCACTTCAGCTGGACGTCGCCGCCCTGCGGGCCGACACCCCGGGCTGCCGGAACGTCATCCACTTCAACAACGCGGGCTGCGGGCTCCTGGCCGCGCCGGTGGTGGACGCGATGATCGGCCATCTGCACCTCGAGGCGCGGACGGGTGGTTACGAGGCGGCCGCCGCCCGAGCCGCCGAAGTGCGCGGCTTCTACACGGAGATCGCCGCCCTCATCAACACCACGCCCGACAACATCGCCTTCGCGGGCAGCGCCACCCACGCCTATGCCAACGCCCTGTCCTCGATCCCGTTCGAGGCCGACGACGTCATCCTCACCACCCGCGACGACTTCGTCTCGAACCAGATCGCCTTCCTGTCCCTGCGCAAGCGATTCGGCGTACGCATCGTCCACGCGCCCGACGCGCCCGAGGGCGGGGTCGACGTGGAGGCGATGGCCGCGCTGATGCGGACCCACCGCCCGCGCCTGGTGTCCGCCACCCATGTACCCACCAACTCGGGTCTGGTCTCGCCGGTCGCCGAGATCGGCCGCCACTGCCGTGAGCTGGACCTGCTCTATCTGGTCGACGCCTGCCAGTCGGTGGGCCAGTTCGTCATCGACGTGGAGGAGATCGGCTGCGACTTCCTCACCGCCACCTGCCGCAAGTTCCTCCGCGGCCCGCGCGGCTCCGGATTCCTGTACGTCTCCGATCGCGTCCTGCGCGCGGGGTACGAACCGCTGTTCATCGACATGCACGGTGCCCGCTGGACCGAGCCGGGCCGCTACGAGCCCGCCGGGACGGCGGCCCGGTTCGAGGAGTGGGAGTTCCCCTACGCCACCGTGCTCGGCAGCGCCGCCGCGACGCGCTACGCCCGCCAGGTCGGCATCGAGGCCGTCGAGCAGCGCACGCCGGCGCTCGCGGCCCGGCTGCGCGACCGGCTCGAACCCGTTCCGGGGGTCCGCGTGCTCGACCGCGGCCCACGGCTCGCCGCGCTCGTCACCTTCCAGGTGGAAGGCTGGCAGCCGCAGCCGTTCAAGGAGGCCATGGACGCTCGCGGCATCAACTCGGCGCTCAGCTTCCGCGAGTTCGCGCAGTTCGACTTCGGGGACAAGGGCGTCGACTGGTGCCTGCGCCTGTCGCCGCACTACTACAACACCGAGGAGGAGGTGGACCACGTCGCCGACGCGGTCGCCGGCCTCGCCCGCCGGGGCCGGCGATGACAGCAGCACGGAGGCGGGCCGCACAGCCGCTCCCGGAAGGCCCCGACGGCTTCCCGCGGCAGGAGGCCCGGCCACCGCCCCGATCGTGTGCCGACCCGCCGTGAGACGCAGCACACCAGGCCGAAGCCCGGGCGGCGCGCGGTGCCGCCCGGCCCGCCGGTGACCGACGGGAGCCGGGGAACGCCGAAGGGCCCCACCTCGCGGTGGGGCCCTTCGACGTATTGCCCGGTGAGAGCAATGGCGGAGGATACGAGATTCGAACTCGTGAGGGGTTGCCCCCAACACGCTTTCCAAGCGTGCGCCCTAGGCCTCTAGGCGAATCCTCCGCGGCAAACAATACAAGACGTTGAGGAGTGCTCGCGAACCCGTTCCGGAGGCGGGGCGAGGGGGGTCCGAGCACCCCGTCGGATCGGGTAACCTGGGGCCAGCCCCTCACGTGGCGCTATCTGACTGAACTCCCCCAGGGCCGGAAGGCAGCAAGGGTAGGTCGGCTCTGGCGGGTGCGTGGGGGGCGCTTTGCGTGGGGTGCGGGGCGGCACGGGTTGTCGGTGGGCCCCGATAACCTCGTAGGTGTGTCGTCCCTTGCGCTGTACCGCCGCTATCGCCCCGAGTCGTTCGCCGAGGTCATCGGGCAGGAGCATGTCACCGATCCCCTCCAGCAGGCCCTGCGGAACAACCGGGTCAATCACGCGTACCTGTTCAGCGGTCCGCGCGGCTGCGGCAAGACGACCAGCGCCCGTATCCTCGCCCGCTGCCTGAACTGCGAGCAGGGGCCGACGCCCACGCCCTGCGGGGAGTGCCAGTCCTGCCGGGACCTCGCGCGCAACGGGCCGGGATCCATCGACGTCATCGAGATCGACGCCGCCTCCCACGGCGGTGTGGACGACGCCCGTGAGCTGCGGGAGAAGGCCTTCTTCGGGCCCGCGAGCAGCCGGTACAAGATCTACATCATCGACGAGGCCCACATGGTCACCCCGCAGGGCTTCAACGCCCTGCTGAAGGTGGTCGAGGAGCCGCCGGAGCACCTGAAGTTCATCTTCGCGACGACCGAGCCCGAGAAGGTCATCGGCACGATCCGCTCCCGCACCCACCACTACCCCTTCCGGCTGGTGCCGCCCGGCACGCTCCGCGAGTACCTCTCCGAGGTGTGCGGCCGCGAGGGCATCCCCGTCGCCGACGGGGTGATGCCGCTGGTCGTGCGCGCCGGAGCCGGTTCGGTGCGTGACTCGATGTCCGTGATGGACCAGCTGCTCGCCGGCGCGGCCGACGACGGTGTGACATACGCCATGGCCACCGCCCTGCTCGGCTACACCGACGGTTCGCTGCTCGACTCGGTCGTGGACGCCTTCGCCTCCGGCGACGGGGCCGCGGCCTTCGAGGTCGTCGAGCGGGTCGTCGAGGGCGGCAACGACCCGCGGCGCTTCGTCTCCGACCTGCTGGAGCGCCTGCGCGACCTGGTGATCCTGGCCGCCGTGCCGGACGCCGGGTCCAAGGGCCTGATCGACGCGCCCGCCGACGTGGTGGAGCGGATGCAGGCGCAGGCGTCCGTGTTCGGCGCGGCCGAACTGAGCCGCGCCGCCGACCTGGTCAACCAGGGGCTGACCGAGATGCGGGGCGCGACGTCCCCGCGGCTCCAGCTCGAGCTCATCTGCGCGCGGGTGCTGCTGCCCGCCGCGTTCACCGACGAGCGCTCGTTCCAGGCGCGGCTCGACCGGCTGGAGCGCGGCGCGGCGGCCGCCTTCTCCGCGCCCGGCCCCGGCCCCGCCATGGGATATGTGCCGGGCCCCGAGGCCCAGCCGCACGTCCCCCCGGGCGGCGGGCCCGCGGCGGCCCGCGCCGCCGCACGTCCCGAGGCGGCCGCCCCGGCGCCCGCCCCCGCCGCGCCCTCGGCGGCGCCGCCCGCCCCGGCCGTGCCCCCCGCCCCCGTGGCGCCCGCCGCGTCCGCCCCGCCCGCCGAGCAGGCTCCGCCGCCGCAGCCCCCGGCCGCCCGCCCCGGCGCCTGGCCCGGTGCGAGCGCGCCCGCCCCGGCGGCCGCGCCGGAGGCCCGGCGTCCCGGCGGCTGGCCCACCGCGTCCGCCCCCGGCAGCGGCGCTCCGGCCGCCCCGTCGGCCCAGGCGCCCCGGCCCGCGGCCGCCGCCCCTTCGGCGGCCCCGGCGTCGCCCGTGGCCGCGCAGGGCGCGGGCCAGGTGCGGAGCATGTGGCCGGACATCCTGGAGGCGGTCAAGAACCGCCGCCGCTTCACCTGGATCCTCCTCAGCCAGAACGCCCAGGTGGCCGGCTTCGACGGCACCACCCTCCAGCTCGGCTTCCTCAACGCCGGCGCCCGCGACAACTTCGCCAGCAGCGGCAGCGAGGAGGTCCTGAAGCAGGCGCTCGCCGAGCAGTTCCACGTGCAGTGGAAGGTGGAGGCGATCATCGACCCGTCCGGCGGCGCGGGCGGACAGCCGGCCCCCCAGGGCGGCGGCTTCCAGCCCTCCGGCGGCCCGGGCGCCCCCGGCCCCCAGGGCGGGTACGGCCAGGGCCGCCCGCCCGCGCCCCCGCCGCGCCCCCGGCGCCCCCGCTCCCCGGCCGCAGGCCGCCGCCCCGGCCCCGGCCGCCCCCGCGGACCGGCCCCGCCCGGCCGAGTCGTACTCCCCGCCGCCGCCCCCGCCGGTCTCCATCGAGGACGACGTGCCCGAGGAGGACGACCCGGATCTGGTGGACTCCGCCCTGTCCGGGCACGACCTGATCGTGCGCGAGCTCGGCGCCACGGTGGTGGAGGAATATACGAACGAGTAGCGGGCCCGTCCTCGGAGGCCCGTACGACGGCCCCGGGCCCCCGGCGGTTAGGCTGGCGCCCGTGAAGGTCCTCGTCATCGGCGGCGGCGCCCGCGAACACGCCCTGTGCCGCTCTCTGTCCCTCGATCCCGACGTCACCGCTCTGTACTGCGCGCCCGGAAACGCCGGTATCGCCGAGGTCGCGGAGCTGTACCCCGTCGACCAGCTCGACGGCGGGGCCGTCGCGGAGCTCGCGACGCGTCTGGAGGCCGGGCTCGTCGTCGTCGGCCCCGAGGCGCCCCTGGTCGCGGGGGTCGCCGACGCGGTCCGCGCCGCGGGGATCCCCTGCTTCGGCCCGTCCGGTGAGGCGGCGCAGCTCGAAGGCTCCAAGGCGTTCGCCAAGGACGTGATGGCGGCCGCCGGGGTGCCCACCGCGCGCGCCTACGTCTGCACCACGCCGGAGGAGATCGACGAGGCGCTCGACGCCTTCGGGGCGCCGTACGTCGTCAAGGACGACGGGCTCGCCGCGGGCAAGGGCGTCGTCGTCACGAGCGACCTGGCGGCCGCCCGTGAGCACGCGCTGGCCTGCGGCCGGGTCGTCATCGAGGAGTTCCTGGACGGCCCCGAGGTCTCGCTCTTCGCCGTGACCGACGGCACCACGGTCGTCCCGCTGCGCCCCGCACAGGACTTCAAGCGCGCGCTCGACGGCGACGAGGGCCCCAACACCGGCGGCATGGGCGCCTACTCGCCGCTGCCCTGGGCCGACCCGAAGCTGGTCGACGAGGTCCTCCAGTCGGTCCTCCAGCCGACGGTCGACGAGCTGCGCCGGCGCGGCACCCCCTTCTCCGGTCTGCTGTACGCGGGTCTGGCGATCACCTCGCGCGGTGTGCGGGTGATCGAGTTCAACGCGCGCTTCGGCGACCCGGAGACCCAGGTCGTGCTCGCCCGGCTGAAGACGCCGCTGGCGGGCCTGCTGCTGGCCTCCGCGAACGGCACCCTCGACACCCTGCCGCCGCTGCACTGGCGCGACGACGCGGCCGTCACGGTGGTCGTCGCCTCCCACAACTACCCGGGCACGCCGCGCACCGGCGACCCGATCGAGGGCCTGGACGAGGTGGCGGCCGAGGACGCGCCGCACGCGTACGTCCTCCACGCCGGCACCCGGCAGGACGGCGACGCCGTCGTGAGCGCGGGCGGCCGTGTGCTGTCGGTGACGGCCACCGGCAAGGACCTGGCGCAGGCCCGGGAGCGCGCCTACCGCGCCGTGGCCCGGATCCGCCTGGACGGGTCCCAGCACCGCACCGACATCGCCCGCACCGCCGCGGAGGCCTGAGCCCCCGCCCCCTGACCGACGAGGAGCCCGGTGCCGCCCGCACCGGGCTCCTCGCCGTTCCCGGGGCCCTGCCGTCTCGTGGTGCGGGGCCGGAAGCGGCCGAACCGGTGTTCCCCCGCGCGTCCGATCCTTTGCCCAAAGCCATTCCATCGAGTGATGAGTACGCCATCCGGATGACGGGTGCCGAAGCCCCAACTATGGTGCGGCGCAGGCATTCCGGCACATGGCTCACCGGCATTGCGATGTCGGAGGTCGGTGCCACAGTGGGGGAGTGACCAACACCGTCGCAGCGCAGAGGGGGTGAGGTCCGGCCGTGTCCGGTACCGGTTTCGGGGAGTCGATGGGCGCTCATGGCGCCCGTGCCAAGGCCCTTGCCGTGCTGCGGGTGCGCAGCGGGGCGACGGCCGTCGCCCTCGTGCCCGCGGCCGTCGCCGTCGTGCTGATCGCCGGCGGTGCCATGGGCCGGCTGAGCGGGGCCGGCTGGGACACCGCGCGCGGGATCGCCGCGGCCGTCGCCGCCGTGGTGCTGCTCGCCGCGGGCTCGGTCGCGGCGACGATCGCCCGGGCGGCGCCCGCGCTGACCCCCACCGTCGACCTCTCCCCGCGCGCGGCCCCCGATCTGCACCGGCTGGTGGAGGACCTCGCCGCACGGCTCGACGTCCCGGCGCCCTCGGCGCTCGCGCTCACCCCCGACTGCGACAGCTGGCTGGAGGACCGCTCCCATCCGGCGCACCGGATATCCGGTGCGCACGGGCGCCCCCGGCGGCGGTCCGCCGAGGCCCCGGTGCTGGTGATCGGTTCCCCCTTCCTGTGGTGGATGCGCGTCGCCGAACTGCGCGCCGTGCTCGCCCCGGTCGTCGCGGGCGCGGGCCTGGCCGCCGACCCGGACATAGCCGCGGCCCGCCGTTTCGTCCGCGGTCTGGACGCGGCGGTCGCCGACGCGGCCGGCCCGCCGCGATCCCTGCGCCTCCCGCTGACCGTGCTCTCCGGCCGGATCGCCCGGTTCCTGCTGCGCACCTGCCAGACGGACGCGGCCGAGATGGAGCGCTGGGTGGCCGCCGCCGCCTCGGAGCGGGCCCAGGGCGTGGACTACGGCCTGCGGATCGTGGCCCAGGAGCAGGTCGGCCTCGCGTACGCGGGATGGGACCGGCTGCTGACGAGGGTGGCCCTGCCCGCCTGGCGGATGGGCCGGTGGCCCTCGCAGCTGGACGCGGGCGTGGTGTCCGCGCTGACCGAGCTCTCCCGCCGCGACCGCCTCGCGGACGGCTTCACCTCCCGGCTGAACGAGCGCCCGGCCTGCGATCTGCTGGAGGAGCCGGGGGCCGTGGACGAGGCGGTCTCCCTGCTGGCGGCGCGGCTGTTCCACGGCGGTCCGGCCGCGCCGGGCGCGCACTGGTCGCCGGTGGACTGGGACGAGTACCCGGCCGAGGTCGTGGACCACAAGTGGCGCACGGAGGCGGCCCGTATCCATCGGGTGCTGGACGAGCTGGGCGTGCCCACGGCGAGCGGGCCGGAGGGCCCGACCCTGGCCCGGGTGATGGAGCACCTGTCGCAGCGGCCGGGCGGCGAGGCGAGCGACGGCCTGGCGGCGGCGCTGACCGCCCGCATGGCCCGCGACGAGGCGTCGGCCGCGCGGGACGCCGAGCCCCGTGGGGAGGGCCCCGGGCCGGATCCCGGCGCTCCGCACGGCTCCGCCGGCCGGCCCGCGGGCGCGGTCTCCCGGGACGGCGGGGACGAGATGCTCGCGGCCCTGTGGGGCGGCGATCTGGTGCCGCTGCCCCTGCAACCGCCGCGGACGGGGCGCGATCTGCTGGCCGACCACGTCGTGGCGATGGTGTGCTGCACGGCGGTCGACACCGCCGGCGCCGCCCCGGGGCTGGACTGGCTCGACGGGCCGGCGCTGCTGATGGACGGCGAGCGCAGGGCGGATCTGCTCGCCCCGGTGCTCAGCCTGGTCGAGGAGGGCGACGCCAAGCCGCTGCGGGTCTGGCTCGGTTCGCTCGGCGTCCGCCCGGAGAGCCCGGTGCGGCTCGCCTGAGGCGGCGCGGAACGTCTTCGGCGGAACCCTTTCCGCCGGAGGCCGCGACGCGGAGAATCGGGGCCTCGACTCCGCGGACAGCGGCCTCGACTCCTCGGATCACGGCCGCGATCCGGGGGCCGGGGCGGCGATCCGGGGAGTGGGGGACGGCGATCCGGAGGGCGTTATCCGGAGAAGTCCCTTCCGTTTCACGTCGATTCGCGACGAACGGTGACGGAGTGAGTGCGTTATGTGATGTGCTGGAGACCGGCGCTGCACGGTCGGCGCATCGACGATGTCCGGGCGCGAGGGAGGGCACACCATGGGGGCGGACCACATCCGGCGATGGGAATCCGGTGCCCTCGCCCACGCCGTCAGCGACCCGTTCGGCCAGGGCCCGCTGCCCTGGCTGCGCAACAGCGAGAACTACTTCGACGACGCCGGCCAGGTCGTCCCCTGGTACGCCGATCCGCAGCTCGCCCGCGGCGGCTCCGGCGGCCCCCGCACCGCGGACGACGTGCACCGCCAGATCAAGGGCTTCGTCTCCCCGGGGGCGGCACTGCCCGGCGGATCGATCGATTTCCACATCACCGTGGACCCGCCGCAGCAGTTCTCGGTCGACATCTATCGGATCGGCCACTACGGCGGCGACGGCGCGTCCAAGATCACCACGAGTCCCCGGCTCTCGGGCATCGTGCAGCCGCCCCCGCTCACCGCGGACCGCACGGTCTCCTGCCACCACTGGTGGCTCTCCTGGCGGCTCCAGATCCCCTCGTACTGGTCGATCGGCGCGTACGTGGCGGTGCTGACCACGCTCGACGGGTACCGCTCGCACATCCCCTTCACCGTCCGCGACGACCAGCCGGCGGACCTGCTGCTGCTGCTGCCCGACGTGACCTGGCAGGCGTACAACCTCTACCCGGAGGACGGCCGCACCGGCGCCAGCCTCTACCACGCCTGGGACGACGAGGGCCGGCTGCTCGGCGAGCGGGACGCGGCGACCACGGTCTCCTTCGACCGGCCGTTCGCGGGCGCGGGCCTGCCCCTGCACGTCGGCCACGCCTACGACTTCATCCGCTGGGCCGAGCGCTACGGCTACGACCTCGCCTACGCCGACGCCCGCGATCTGCACGCCGGGCGCATCGACCCCACCCGCTACCGCGGGCTCGTCTTCCCCGGCCACGACGAGTACTGGTCGGTCCCCATGCGCCGGACGGTGGAGGCCGCGAGGGACGGCGGCACCTCGCTCGTCTTCCTCTCCGCCAACACCCTGTACTGGCAGGTCGAGATGAGCCCGTCCCCCTCCGGGGTGCCCGACCGGCTGCTGACCTGCCGCAAGCGCCGCGGCCCCGGAAAGGCGGCGCTCTGGCGCGAGATGGACCGCTCCGAACAGCAACTCCTCGGCATCCAGTACGCGGGCCGGGTGCCGGAGCCGTCCCCGCTGGTGGTCCGGAACGCCGAGCACTGGCTGTGGGAGGCCACCGGCGCGGGCGAGGGCGACGAACTGCCCGGCCTGGTCGCGGGCGAGGCCGACCGCTACTTCCCCCGCACCGCCCTGCCCGAGCACCGCAAACGCATCCTGCTCGCCCACTCGCCCTACCGCGACGGGGACGGCGCCCTGCGCCACCAGGAGACCTCCCTCTACCGGGCCCCCTCCGGCGCCCTCGTCTTCGCCTCGGGCACCTTCGCCTGGTCCCCGGCCCTGGACCGGCCCGGCCACGTCGACTCCCGCATCCAGCGGGCGACGGCCAATCTGCTGGACCGCATCTGCAAGCGGGACTAGCCGGCATCCTCCCTTCTGCCGCGGGCGGTTCACGGGCCCCGTGCGGCACAGCGCGCTCCCGGGGCCGTCCGCTCCGGACGGGATCGCCGGGGCCGCCTCCCCGACCGGAGGCCGACCGGGCGCACCCGCTACTCTCCAGCGCTCAAGGGGAGGACGATCTTTGGACAACGCACGCACCCGCACGCACCGGCCCGGAGCCGGTCGTCGGCTGACGGCCCTGGCCGTCACCGCCGTTCTCACGGCGACCGGGGGGACCCTGGCCGCGATGCCGGCCGCCGCGGCGAGCACCGGCACCACGAGGACGGTCACCGCCACCACGCCGGCCGGCACCGCCGACGCGCCCGCGCAGGAAGCGGCCGTACGGTTCCCGCTCGACGCGGAGATCGTCAGCGCCGGTACCACCGGATTCCTGTCGCGGACCAACTCCGCGACCCCCGAGTACCGGTGGACGCGGTGGACGGACGGCACCTCGACCGTGCTGCCCGCCGCCGCCTCGGTGAACGGCTCCGTCTCGGACGTCGTGGTGACGGGGGACGACGAGGACATCCGGCTCAGCCGGGTCCTGAGGATCCACGACATGGCCGCCCCGTCGGCGGCGCCCGTCGAGGCCGACTTCGGCGGCCTCGGCACGGACTGGTGGTTCGCCGGCGCGGTCGGTTCGACGCTGGTCGTCATGGTGGAGGTGCCCGAGGGGGGCTGGGCGCCCCATCTCGTCACCGTCGGGGCGGACGGCACCCTGACCGACCGGGCGGTGACGGGCATGCCGCCCGGGGTCTGCGAACTCAACGCGACGGCGCACACCGCGCACACCGCCGTCTTCGACTGCGGGCTCGGCCTCGACGAGGTCCGCGGCAAGGTCGTCGTCGATCTCGCCACGGCTTCCGCCGTGTCCCGTCACGTCCAGGCGGGCAAGCCCTGGCGCATGTTCGAGGCCGCGGTCTCGGACACCCATGTGGCCTGGCCCGAGGAGGACGGGACCACAAGGACGATCCACGTCGCCCGCCACGGGACGGACGAGCGGAGGCAGCTCCCGGCCGGGGCCGTCCGGGGGGACGACTTCCGGATGCTCGGGGAGTGGGTGACCCTGGGCCAGCCGCGCACCCTGGAGTGGAGCGCGGGGGCCTACGACGGCGAGGGGTACCCCATTCCGCCCCGGCCGTTCACCGCCGTGTCGGCGGAGACCGGTGAGACGGTGCCGCTCCTCACGCACGTCTCGTCCTCCGCTCCCGCGCCGGACGGCTCCCTGCTGGTGCGAGGCGGCCTGCCGGAGACGGGGGACGGCCTCTACCGGGTCACCCTCGGAGCGGACGGCAAGCCGGTCGCCGCCATGGTCGCCCCGACCGGCCGGCCGACCGCGGTGACCCTCCTCGGCGGCGACGTCCCGGACGTGGTCACCGGCGAGCAGCTCGCCGGCGGCGTCGACCTGAGCTGGGACCTCTCCAGGGGCGACGTGTACATGTGGGCGACTCTGGTCCACCTGCGGACCGGTCAGCGCGTGACGTGGCCGCTCGTGGACGACGGCGGGACGCCGGACCGCCGGACGGTCGGCATGCGCTGGGACGTGCGTGAACTCACCCGTCCCGGTGCCACCCGCCCCGCTCCGGGGGGCGAGTACACCTGGGAGATCCGCGTCCGGCCCGACGACGGCATCGGCCCGGAGCTGAGGGCCACGGGCGCCTTCACCGTGACCCGGCCCGCGGTCCCGCGCGACCACGACGACAACAGCACCCCGGAGGTGCTCCTCCGCGACCACGAGGGCGTGCTGCGCCGTGTGGGCACGCAGCCCGTGACCGCGGGCGACAACCTCTTCCACGAGGGCGCCTGGACCGTCGGCGGCGGCTGGCAGGTGTACGACCGGATGGAGTCCGCCGGGGACGTGGCCGGCACGCCGGTGGGCGATGTGATCGCCCGGGACCGGAGCGGGGTGCTGTGGCTCTACGAGGGCACCGGCATCGATACGAAGCCGTTCCGGGGCCGGACGAAGGTCGGCGGCGGCTGGGGGATCTACGACCGGCTCGCGGGCGGCAGCGACCTCACGGGCGACGGCAGGGCCGATGTCGTGGCCACCGACATGTCCGGCGGGCTGTGGCTCTACAGCGGTACCGGCGACGTCGGGGCCCCCTTCGCCGCGCGGAAGCGGATCGGCGGCGGCTGGGGGATCTACAACCGGATCACCGCCGTCGGCAACCTCGCGGGGGCGGCGGCCGGAGACCTCGTCGCACGCGACGCGTCCGGTGTCCTCTGGCTCCACCTCGGCAAGGGCGACGGCACCTTCGCCGCCCGCACCAGGATCGGGGCGGGCTGGAACACGTACGGGGACCTCGTCGGCGTCGGTGACGCCAACGGCGACGGCCGGCCGGATCTGCTCGCGCTCAAGCACGGAGAGCACACCGGGTCGGGATCGTACTTCTACGCGGGTACCGGCGACCGGCTCGCACCGTTCAGGGCGGCGAAGGCCAACGACGTACTGAGGGGCGATTCCGGCTACGAGAGCGGCTTCTGACGGAGAGGGCCGGGGAGGTGCCGCGCGCGTGGGCGCGGTGGCGCCGCTCCGGCCCCGCCGCCCCCGCACCCTGCCCAGGAGAGCGGTGGCCGCATACGGGACAATCGGAGCCTCGTACATCACCACGCGGAGGAACCGTGTCCGGATTCGTAGAAAAGCCCGAGCCGCTCCAGGTGCCCGGACTGGTGCATCTGCACACCGGCAAGGTGCGTGACCTCTACCGGAACGAGGCGGGCGACCTCGTGATGGTCGCCAGCGACCGGATCTCCGCGTACGACTGGGTGCTGCCGACGGAGATCCCGGACAAGGGGCGGGTGCTCACCCAGCTCTCCCTGTGGTGGTTCGAGCGGCTGCGGGACCTCGTCCCCAACCATGTGATCTCCGCCGAACTCCCCGCCGGCGCCCCCGCCGACTGGGAGGGCAGGACGCTGGTGTGCCGGTCGCTGCGGATGGTGCCCGTCGAGTGCGTGGCCCGCGGCTATCTGACCGGCTCCGGGCTCGCCGAGTACGAGGAGTCCCGGACGGTGTGCGGCCTGGAGCTGCCCGAGGGACTGTCCGACGGCTCGGAGCTGCCCGCCCCCATCTTCACCCCGGCCACCAAGGCGGCCGTGGGCGACCACGACGAGAACGTCAGCTACGAGGAGGTCGCCCGGCAGGTCGGCGGCGCGACCGCGGAGCTGCTGCGCGACACCACGCTCGCCGTCTACGCGCGGGCCCGTGACATCGCCCGCGAGCGGGGCATCGTCCTCGCCGACACCAAGTTCGAGTTCGGCTTCGACGGGGACGACCTCGTCATCGCCGACGAGGTGCTCACCCCCGACTCGTCGCGCTTCTGGCCCGCCGCGACCTGGGAGCCCGGCAGGGCCCAGCCGTCGTACGACAAGCAGTACGTGCGGGACTGGCTGACCTCGCCCGCCTCCGGCTGGGACCGCAGGAGCGAGCAGCCGCCGCCCGCCCTGCCGCAGGAGGTCGTGGACGCGACCCGGGCGAAGTACACCGAGGCGTACGAGCTGCTCACCGGCACCGCCTGGACCGCGCGCTAGGCGTATTGCCCTGTGACCGGGCGCCGCCGGCGGCGCCCGGTCACGGGAGAGCGGCGGGAGCGGTGCGAGCTGTGCGAGCGGCCGGGCACACGAAGAAGCCCCCGGCGATACCGCCGGGGGCTTCCTGCACTGAGCGGACGACGAGATTCGAACTCGCGACCCTCACCTTGGCAAGGTGATGCTCTACCAACTGAGCCACGTCCGCATGCGCCGTAGCGCGGAGCCCACTATACCCAACCTTTCCGGCGGGCGAGGCGCACCGCCGTGTGACGGTTCTCGGCTCCCAGCTTCGCCGCCGCCGACGACAGGTAGTTGCGCACGGTTCCCGGGGAGAGCGAGGCCCGCTGGGCGATCTCCGCGACGGGGGCGCCGTCGGCCGCGAAGGAGAGCACCTCGGCCTCCCGCGCGGTCAGCGGGGAGTCGCCGGCCGAGATGGCGTCGGCGGCCAACTCCGGGTCCACGTAGCGGTTTCCCTCGTGCACGCTGCGGATGATCTCGGCGAGCCTGCGGGCGCTCACGGTCTTCGGGACGAAGCCGCGCACGCCCGCCGCCAGGGCCCGCTTCAGGTGCCCGGGCAGCCCGTGACTGGTCACGATCATGGTGCGGCAGTCCGGGAGTTCGTCGCGCAGACGTGTGGCGACCGTCACTCCGTCCGCGCCCGGCATCTGGAGATCGAGCACGGCGACGTCGGGCCGGTGGGCGAGGGCCATGGCGACGGCCTCCGGCCCTCCGGCCGCCTCGGCGACGACGACCAGGTCGTCCTCCAGGGCGAGCAGCGCCGCGAGGGCCCCCCGGATCAGGTGCTCGTCGTCGGCGAGCAGGACGCGTACGGTCACGCGGACTCCTTCAGGTCCTCGTCGGTGGTGGATCCGCCGCCGGCGGCGGCGAGGGGGCCCGGCTCGCCGGCCGGTACCCGGGCGACCACCCGGAAGCGGTCCTCCGGTGCCGGCCCGGCCTCCAGCGTGCCGCCCACGGCCAGGAGCCGTTCGCGCAGTCCGGCGAGCCCGGACCCGGGGGTGCCGCGGTGCGGGCGGGCCGGGGCGGCGCCGTCGTTCTCCACGGTCAGCCGCACCCACCGGGCCGTGGCGTCGACGGTGATCGAGCAGTGCCGGGCGTCGCCGTGGCGGAGGATGTTGGTGGTCGCCTCGCGGACCACCCAGCCGAGGGCGGACTGGACGCGCGGCGACAGCGCCGCGATGTCCGCCGTCGGGCGGCCGACGGTGCACTCGATGCCCGCGGCGGCGAGCACCCCGCGGGCGCCCTCCAGCTCCGCGCGCAGATCGGCCTCCCGGTAGCCGCGCACCACCTCGCGCACCTCGCGCTGCGACTCCTGGGCGATCCGCTGCACCTCGGTCATCTGGTCGGCGGCCTCCGGCCTGCCCCGGCCGGCCAGTTGGGCGGCCAGCTCCGCCTTGAGCGCGATGACCGCGAGGTTGCGGCCGAGCACGTCGTGCAGATCGCGCCCGAAGCGGAGGCGCTCCTCGGCGACGGCGAGGCGGGCCTGCACGTCCCGCGCGTCGTCCAGCTCCCACATCACCCGCAGCACCCACATCGACACCCGGACGGAGACGGCGACCCACACGGTGATGAAGACGACGGTCAGGGCGGTGAGGAGCACGGCCGGGCCGCCCTGGCCGGTGGCCGCCACCGCCGCCGCGAACACCGCGGCCAGGGCCGGCTGGTGGAGGGCGTTGACGCGCGGGCGCACGGCCAGGCTGTGCCCGCTGAGCACCGGCACCAGGGCGCTGCCCAGCATCATGGGCTGCAGCCCGGTCAGATCGGCGACCGTGCCGAGCGCGAGGACGGACGCCGTCAGCACGCCGGTCGCCGCCGAGGGCCAGGCCGCCGCGCGCAGCGGGACGCCGTCGCCGGTGAGGTAGGCGGCCATCGCGACGCGGCCGAAGCGGTGGCAGAGCGCGCCGTTGACGAGGGCGGCGAGGATCGCCGCGGCCGTCAGCGCCAGGGGCGCGTCGTGCCGGACGGGGCGGGTGAGGAGCAGGAGGACGGTGACGGCGACCGCGCCCCACTGGATCGAGTAGACCGTGCCGCGGGTGTAGAGGTCGACCTTGCCGAGCCTGCTGCGGCCCTTCCACCGGCTCACCGGCGTCGTCCTCTCCTTCTCGTCCGTCACCCGTGTCCCCTCTCGTGCCTGCCCCGTGGCGGGAGTGTGCCCCGTGTCAGCGGCGCGGTTCCCAGCGGAACCACCGCTGCACAGCAAACACGGCCAGCACGGTCCAGGCCAGCGCGGTGGCCGCGGCCCCCACCATCTCGCCGGTGTCGACGCCGCCGAGCCAGCCGGAGCGCACCAGGGTCATCACCCCGGTCATGGGCAGCCGCTCGCACACGGCCGCCAGCCCCTCCGGCAGGACCTCCACGGGCACGAACAGTCCGGAGCCCAGGGAGGAGATCAGGAAGAACGGCAGGGTGGTGATCTGCGCGCTCTCCACGGTGCGGGTCACGGCCGCGGTGGCCGCGGCCAGCGCCGTCATCTGCACCAGTCCGATCAGCACACCGGCGACCACGAGGTCGGGGCGGGCGGGGGCGCCGAGCCCGAAGAAGGCGACCCCGGCGACGGTCAGCACCACGATCTGCACGAGCGCGACGGCGGTCGCGGGCAGCGCGGTGCCGGTGAGGATCTCCAGGTCGGACGCCTCGCCGGTGCGCAGCCGCTTGAGCGCCAGGTCCTCGCGGCGCGAGACGTAGGCGGCGACCAGGTTCATGTGGACGACCACCAGCAGCGCCATGCCGATCCCGCTGGTGATCACGGTGGCGGCGACGCTCAGCCCGGTGCCGCCGAGGTCGACCCGGTCGAGCGAGCTCTTCACCGCGCCGAGCATCAGCACGGGCATCAGCAGGGCGACGAAGAGGGCCGTCCGGTTGCGCACGAGCAGGGTGATCTCCGCCCGCCCGAGTGCCGTGAGCCGTCCCACGGTCGCCGTCGAGGTCGTCATCGGAAGTCCACCACCTTGTCGTCCGCGCCGTTCATGTCGCCGCTGGTCTCGCGCTGCGCGATGTCGAGGAACGCCTCCTCCAGGGAGGCCGAGCGGGCGTCGAGCCCTTCGAGCGTCACGTCCGACGCCTCGGCCCAGCGCAGGAGTTCGGCGAGGTCCCGCTGGAGGTCGCGGGTGCGGATGTCGATGCGCCGCCCGTCGGAGGCGGCCTTGAGCGACAGCGGCAGCCGGCCCGCGGGCACGGTGGCCGGCAGGGAGAAGCGGATGCGGGCGGGGCGGGAGGCGGTCACCTGGGCGGGCGTCCCCTCGCTGACGATCAGGCCCCGGTCCATGATGGCGAGGCGGTCGGCGAGGGTCTCCGCCTCCTCCAGGTAGTGGGTGGTGAGCAGCACGGTGGTGCCGCCGTCGCGCAGCGCGCGCACCAGGTCCCAGGTGCTGCGCCGGCTGGCGGCGTCGAGGCCGGTGGTCGGTTCGTCGAGGAAGAGGACCTCGGGTTCGCCCATGATGGCGAGCGCCAGGTCGAGCCGGCGGCGTTCGCCGCCGGAGAGCTGCTTGACCCGGACCCCGGCGCGGTGCTCCAGCCCGACCAGGGCCAGGGCCTCGTCCACGGGGCGTGCGCCGGTGGTGACGCCGGCCCACATGGTGGCGGTCTCCGCGGCGGTGAGGTCGGAGGGGAAGCCGCCCTCCTGGAGCATCATGCCGATGCGGGGGCGCACGGCGGCCCGGTCCCGGTAGGGGTCACGGCCGAGCACCCGCACGGTGCCGCCGTCGGCGGGGGCGAGCCCTTCGAGCATTTCCACGGTGGAGGTCTTGCCCGCTCCGTTGGTGCCGAGCAGGGCGAAGACCTCGCCGCGGGCGACGCCGAGACGGATCCCGCGGACGGCCTCGTAGCCGCCGCTGTAGGTCCGCCTCAGGCCGTCGGCCCTGATCACGTACTCGTCGTCGGTCATGGCTCAAGCCTCGCGGCGGCCGGTGGCCGCGGGCAGTGCGCGCTGTCATCGCCCCGCATGACAAACGTCATGGGTGGTCCGCCCGGAGCGGCGGGCCCGGGAAACGCCGAAGGTCCCGGTCGTATGACCGGGACCTTCGCTTCCTGAGCGGACGACGAGATTCGAACTCGCGACCCTCACCTTGGCAAGGTGATGCTCTACCAACTGAGCCACGTCCGCATTGCCTCCGCTCGGCTCTCACCGGGCGGCGCGTGCACCACTCTACCTGATCCACATCGGTGGTCGGTAAAGCGATGAGAGCGGGTGACAGGAATTGCACACTGCGCCTTCCCCCTGGAAGGGGGATGTTCTACTACTGAACTACACCCGCACGATCCTCGGTTCGGGCCTTTCGGCCTTGCCCCTCGGCGTGCTCCAGACTCTAGCCGATCAATGGGGGTGCAGTGCAACTCGGTTCGCCGCGACGCGGCGACGGGCCGGCGCCGGCGCTCAACTCGCCTCGCGGAACGCCTCGTAGACGTGCTTGGGGATGCGGCCCCGCGCCGGCACGTCCATCTTCCGGGACTGGGCCCAGGCGCGGACGGCCGCCGGCGCCGGCTCCAGTGAGGTGTGACGGTACGAGACGGGCGCCTTGTCCCGCTTCGACGCATTGGACTGCTTTCGCCCGGCCGCCAGGTACGGGGCCAGGGCCTTGCGCAGTTTCTTTGCATTGGACGTATTGAGGTCGATCTCGTACGACTTCCCGTCGAGGCCGAACATGACCGTTTCCGCCGCTTCTCCTCCGTCGATGTCGTCGGAGAGCGTGACCACCACTCGCTGAGCCACGGATATCGGTCCTTTCCCTGCGGTATCACCGCTGCTGACGTGCGGCGATACCGGCTTAACGACTGTCGAGGGGCAATGCTGCTTTCCTCTGCATTCCTTTGTACAGCGGTGGGCGGTGCATTGTGAAGCCCCGCCAATTGTGTGCGCGTGTCCCGTGCAAAGCGCAAGCGGATTCCTATCGGGGATTTCGGGGGGACCGTCCGGATATCTACTCGCGTAGATTTTCGGGCCGGGTACGCTGAGGGAACCGCCCTCGCAACACACCACCGGGAGTGCCCGTGGCTCGCGTCGTAGTCGACGTCATGCTCAAGCCCGAGATCCTCGACCCCCAGGGACAGGCGGTGCAGCGTGCACTGCCCCGTCTGGGATTCGACGGGATCGCGGACGTACGTCAGGGAAAGCGTTTCGAGCTGGAAGTGGACGGACCGGTCGACGACGCCGCCCTCGCCCGCATCCACGAGATGGCCGAGACGTTCCTCGCCAACACCGTCATCGAGGACTTCGTCGTCAAGGTGGAATCGTGACCACTCGTATCGGAGTCGTCACCTTCCCCGGGACGCTCGACGACCGCGACGCCCTGCGTGCCGTCCGCCTCGCGGGCGCCGAGCCGGTCCCGCTGTGGCACCGCGACAAGGACCTGAAGCAGGTCGACGCGGTCGTCCTCGCGGGCGGCTTCAGCTACGGCGACTACCTGCGCGCGGGGGCCATCTCGCGCTTCTCGCCGGTCACGGACACGATCATCGAGCAGGCGAAGGCCGGCATGCCGGTCCTCGGCATCTGCAACGGCTTCCAGATCCTCACCGAGGCCCATCTGCTGCCCGGCGCGATGCTGCGGAACAACCATCTGCACTTCATCTGCCGCGAGCAGCGCCTGCGCGTCGAGAACGCGGCGACGGCCTGGACCTCCGACTACGAGCAGGGCCAGGAGATCGCCGTCCCGCTCAAGAACATGGACGGCCGGTACGTCGCCGACGAGCGCACCCTCGACGAGCTGGAGGCCGAGGGCCGGGTCGCCTTCCGCTACCTGGACGTGAACCCCAACGGCTCGCTGCGCGACATCGCGGGCATCACCAACGCCGCGGGCAACGTGGTCGGCCTGATGCCGCACCCCGAGCACGCGGTGGAGCCGCTCATCGGCACCGGGGGCACCGACGGGCTGGGCTTCTTCACCTCGATCCTCAAGAAGTTGGTCTCCTCATGACCCTGGACACCGTCAAGCACGCGGGCGAGACCCCGGACTCCGAGCAGCCCTGGAAGGAGCTCGGACTCAAGGAGGACGAGTACGCGCGCATCCGCGAGATCCTGGACCGCCGTCCCACCGGCGCCGAGCTCGCGATGTACAGCGTCATGTGGTCCGAGCACTGCTCCTACAAGAGCAGCAAGGTCCACCTCAAGCAGTTCGGCGAGAAGGCCCCCGAGAACGACGCCCTGCTCGTCGGCATCGGCGAGAACGCGGGCGTCGTCGACGTCGGCCAGGGCTACGCGGTGACCTTCAAGGTCGAGTCGCACAACCACCCCTCGTACATCGAGCCCTACCAGGGCGCGGCCACGGGCGTCGGCGGCATCGTCCGCGACATCCTGGCGATGGGCGCCCGTCCGGTCGCCGTCGTCGACCCGCTGCGCTTCGGCGCGGCCGACCACCCCGACACCAAGCGCGTCCTGCCGGGCGTCGTCGCGGGCATCGGCGGCTACGGCAACTGCCTGGGCCTGCCGAACATCGGCGGCGAGGTCGTCTTCGACTCCTGCTACCAGGGCAACCCGCTGGTCAACGCCGGCTGCATCGGCGTGATGAAGCACGAGGACATCCACCTCGCCCAGGCCTCCGGCCCCGGCAACAAGGTCATCCTCTACGGCGCCCGCACCGGCGGCGACGGCATCGGCGGCGTCTCGGTCCTCGCGTCCGAGACCTTCGACGACACCAAGCCCACCAAGCGCCCCGCGGTCCAGGTCGGCGACCCGTTCCAGGAGAAGCTCCTCATCGAGTGCACCCTGGAGATCTTCCGGGAGAAGCTCGTCGCGGGCATCCAGGACCTCGGCGGCGCCGGGCTGTCCTGCGCCACCTCCGAGCTGGCGAGCGCCGGCTCCGGCGGCATGCGGGTCGAGCTGGACACCGTGCCGCTGCGCGACGCGACGCTCTCGCCGGAGGAGATCCTCATGAGCGAGTCGCAGGAGCGCATGTGCGCGATCGTCGAACCGCAGCACGTCGACCGCTTCATGGAGATCTGCGAGAAGTGGGACGTCACCGCCACCGTGATCGGTGAGGTGACCGAGGGCGAGCGGCTGGAGATCTTCTGGCACGGCGAGCTGATCGTGGACGTGCCGCCCGGCACCGTCGCCCACGAGGGCCCGACCTACCACCGCCCGTTCGCCCGGCCGTCCTGGCAGGATGCCCTCCAGGCCGACGACGCGGGCCTGTTGCCGCGCCCCGGGAGCGCGGACGAGCTGCGCGCGCAGGTCCTGAAGCTGGTCGCCTCCCCGAACCAGGCCTCCAAGGCGTGGATCACCGACCAGTACGACCGCTTCGTGCAGGGCAACACCGTGCTCGCCCAGCCCGAGGACGCGGGCATGGTCCGGATCGACGAGGAGTCCAACCTCGGCGTGGCCATGGCGACGGACGGCAACGGCCGCTACGCCAAGCTCGACCCGTACACCGGTGCGCAGCTCGCGCTGGCCGAGGCGTACCGCAACGTGGCCGCCTCCGGCGCCAAGCCGCTGGCGATCTCGGACTGCCTGAACTTCGGCTCGCCCGAGGACCCGGACGTGATGTGGCAGTTCGCCGAGGCCACCCGTGGCCTCGCGGACGGCTGTCTGCAGCTCGGCACCCCGGTCACCGGCGGCAACGTCTCGCTCTACAACCAGACCGGTGACGTGGCGATCCACCCGACGCCGGTGGTCGCCGTGCTCGGTGTGATCGACGACGTCACCCGCCGCACCCCGATCGCGTTCGCCGAGGAGGGGCAGCTGCTCTACCTGCTCGGCGACACCCGCGAGGAGTTCGGCGGCTCGGCGTGGTCCCAGGTCGTCCACGACCACCTCGGCGGCATGCCGCCCGCGGTGGACCTGGACCGGGAGAAGCTGCTGGCGGAGATCCTGATCTCGGCCTCCCGCGACGGCATGATCGACGCGGCGCACGACCTGTCCGACGGCGGCCTGATCCAGGCGGTCACCGAGTCCTGCCTGCGCGGCGGTCACGGTGCCCGGCTGGTCGTCCCGGAGGGCCTCTCCGACGGCGGCTCGGCCACCGGTGACGCGTTCACCTTCCTGCTGAGCGAGTCGGCCGGCCGTGCGGTCGTCGCCGTGCCGCGCAGCGAGGAGCTGCGCTTCACCGACATGTGCGGCGCCCGGGGGCTGCCCGCCACCCGGATCGGTGTCGTCGAGGGCGACGCGGTCGAGGTGCAGGGCCAGTTCGCGATCGGGCTGGACGAGCTGCGCACGGCGCACGAGGCGACCATCCCCGGTCTGCTCGTCTGATCCGTGCCTCTTCCGGAGCCCCCGTCCGTCCCGGCCGGGGGCTCCGGCGCGTGTGCGGACAAGCCGGTGCCGGAGGGTGCCGCAGCGCCGTAAGGTCTACCCATGCCACCGGCCAGGAAGCGACTTCGCAGCTACGACCACGACAAGGTCGTGGCCGCCGTCCGGGCCCAGTTCGGGCATGTGCGGGCGGCGGTGGACACGCTGACGCCCGAGCAGTTCGCGCTGCCCACCCGGCTCGGCGACTGGACGGTGCGCGAACTGTCCGCGCACATCGCGATGGTCGCCTCGCTGGTCGTCGGATACCTGGAGCGGCCCGAGCCCGAGACCGTCGACCTCGCCCTGCTGGACTGGCCGTTCGCGACGGTGACCGCGCAGGCGAAGGTCGACGAGGACACCCGGGCCTTCGCCGCCGGACCGGAGATCGGGGACCTCTTCGCACGGACCGGGCGCGACCTGGACGCCGTGCTGCCGGGGGCGCCGCCGGCCCGGATCGTGCCGATGCGCTTCGGGGGCATGCGGCTCGGCGACTTCCTCGTCACCCGCACCGTCGAGATGGTCGTCCACACCGACGACCTCGCCGACGCGACCGGGCTGGAGATCCCGTACGACCGGCAGGCGCTCGCCGCCTGCACCCGGCTGCTGGCGGACGCGATCGCGGTCAAGGCGCCGGGGGGCTCCACCGAGGTGCGGATCCCGCCGTACGCCGTCGTCCAGTGCGTCGAGGGGCCCCGGCACACCCGGGGCACGCCGCCCAATGTCGTCGAGACCGATCCGCTGACCTGGATCCGGCTCGCCACCGGGCGGACGACCTGGGCGGACGAGCTCGCGGCGGCCACGGTACGGGCGAGCGGGGAGCGGGCCGACCTGGGGCCGCTGCTGCCGATCCTCGGCTGATCCGGCGGCGCGGTGGAACCGGGACGCGGGCCGTCCCGTCCCAGGGACATGCGCTACCAGCTGAGCATTCCTGTCACCGCGATGGCCCTGTTCGCCCTTGCCGCGTGCGGCACTCAGACGGGGTCCTCCTCCTCCGACGGCGGAGCGTCCGTGGCGCCGGACGTGCCACTGACCGGCACCCGCTGGTCCGTCGACAGCGTCACCGTCGACGGCCGGCGGACGGCGGCCCCGGACGGCGCGTACGTCGAACTGACCGAGAAGGGCCGGGCCCAGGGCAACTACGGCTGCAACCACTTCGGCGCCGATGTGAGCGTCGAGGGGGACACCGTCACCGTCGGCCCCGGCGAGATGACCGAGATGGGCTGCGAACAGCGGATCCAGGGCTTCGAGGACGCCCTGCGGGCCGCGCTCACCGGCAAGCTGAAGGCGGGGCTGTCCGACGGGCGGCTCACCCTCACCACCGCCGACGGCGACACCGTCGCCCTCAGCGCCGAGAAGCCCGCCCCGCTCGTGGGCACCACCTGGACGGTGGACTCCCTGGTCACCGGGGAGAGCGCCGCCTCGCTGCCCGCGGGGGCGGAGAAGAAGGCGGAGTTCAAGTTCACCGAGGACGGGAAGGTGGGCGGCAGCCTCGGCTGCAACCGCTTCTCCGCCACGGCGAAGATCGCGGACGGATCGATCGCCTTCGGTCCCGTCTCCGCCACCCGCAAGCTGTGCCCGGGCCCCGAGATGGAGCTGGAGCGCGAGCTCACCGCGCTGCTGGCGAAGGGGACCCTCGCCTACGAGGTGAAGCACCGCGCGCTGACCCTGACCGCGCCGAACGGCGAGGGCGTCGGCGCGGTCGCCGCCGCCCGCTGACCCGGCGGCACGCCGTCCCCGCCCCCGAGGGCGCGGGGACGGCACAGCCGGGTCAGGACGGGTAGGGCAGCAGCGTGCCGTTCACGGTCTCCCAGGCGGTGCGCAGCTCCGCCAGCCGGGCCGGTTCCGCCGTGGCCCGGTCGGCCTGCTCGCGGACGTCCTCGGAGAGCCGGAAGAGCTGGTCGCGGCCGGTCTTGCCGCGGTAGTACTTCCAGTCGCCGCGCCGCAGCGCGCGCTCGCCGCGCACCCGCCAGAACAGATCCCGCTCGGGCACGTCGGCGCCGCGCAGCAGATGGCCCGCGAGCGAGGTGCCGTCCAGCGGGTACGCCGGGTGGGGGCGGGCGCCGCCGATCTCCAGCAGGGTCGCCGTCCAGTCCGGTGTGTACACCGGCAGGTCGCTGACCTGGTGTCCCTCGATGCGGGCCGGCCAGCGCAGGATCGACGGGACCCGGATGCCGCCCTCCTGGAGCGAGGACTTGTTGCCCGACAGCGGCCAGTTGTAGGAGAAGCGCTCGCCGCCGTTGTCGCTGGCGAAGAAGACGAGGGTGTCCTTCTCCTGCCCGGACCGCCGGAGGGCGTCCAGCACCCGGCCTACGGAGCGGTCGAGGTCCTCGACCATCTCCCGGTACTTGTCGAGCGAGCCGCCGTCGTTGTGGAAGAGCGCCCGCCCGTCTCCCGCCTTGATCCGCGCGGTGACGGCGGCGCTCTCCTCGGTGTCGCCGTCGGCGATCCAGGGCCAGTGCGGGGTGGTGAAGTTGAGGTTGAGCAGCCACGGCTTCCCGTGGTCGCGTCCGACGTACTCGCTCGCCCGCTCGGTCAGGATGCGGGTGTAGTAGCGCAGGTCCTGGTACTCGGCGTCGCCCTCGTAGAGGTCGTATTCGCCGCCGAGCCCCAGTTTGGAGTAGTACTCCAGGGCGCCGCCGAAGTTGCCGAAGAACTCGTCCCAGCCGGAGCGGGTGGGGCTGTAGTCGGGCAGGTAGCCGGCGTGCCACTTGCCGATCAGCGCGGTGGCGTAGCCGGCGTCGCGCAGCAGCGAGGCGAGCGTGGGGTGGGTGGGCTCCAGGCCCGCCGTGCGGTCGGCGATCGGTTCGGCGAGCCCGCCCTTCGTGCGGCCGGGGAAGCGGCCGGTGTAGAGGCTGAAGCGGGTGGGGGAGCAGGTCGCGGATCCCGCGTAGGCGTCGGTGAAGCGCACGCCCTGCCGGGCGAGCCGGTCCAGGTGGGGGGTGCGTATGTGGGTCGATCCGTACGAGGACAGGTCGGCCCAGCCGAGGTCGTCGCCGAGGATGAACAGGATGTTGGGGCGCCGGGAGTGCCGGCCGAGGGAGCGCGAGGCACGGAAGGGGCGTTCCCCGGGTCCGGACGCGGCGGCGTCGGTCGCGGGGAGTCCGACGGCTGCCGCGGCGGCGCCGGCGACGGTGGCGCCGGCGAAGGCACGCCGGGACAGGGAGGGCTCGTACGCGTTCACAGGTGTCTCCAGACACAGGGGTGCAGACCTTCCCGGAACGGGCACGGAGGCGCACGCGGGAGGGCGGGGGAGGAGAGCGGGCGGGGCCCGGGATCAGGGGTGCGGACCCGCGCGGACGGCGGGCCGGAGTGTGAACTAGCGCACGCAGCGACAGATGGCGCTCGCGACACGGACCAGGTCGACGTGGCGGCGCTCCACGAGTGTGACCGTCCGGTCACCGGGAAGCTGCATGACCCGGGAGCCTGGCCGAGCCCGACCAGGCGTGTCAACGATCGTCCCGGCATGCGGACGCCGAAATGGACACCCGGACGATCTTGGGGAGCCTGCCGGGAGGGCCTCGGGGAGCGTGGGAACGCGCGGTTCCGGGTGGGGTCCCGGTGGTCCTCAAAGGTCCCGGAGAGGAGTTCCCGGGCATCCCCAATTCGGACCAGTGGTCGATCTCGCCTACACTCGGTGCCGTGCCACGTGGTGACGGACG
The DNA here is from genome assembly GCF_016919245.1 of Streptomyces zhihengii. NCBI lineage: Bacteria > Bacillati > Actinomycetota > Actinomycetes > Kitasatosporales > Streptomycetaceae > Streptomyces > Streptomyces zhihengii. Next base: position 4,366,381 of record NZ_JAFEJA010000001.1, read on the forward strand.
ACTCAACCACGACCTGCTCCCCGGTGAGAAGGGCCCCCAGGACGCTTGCGGCGTCTTCGGTGTCTGGGCTCCGGGTGAAGAGGTCGCGAAGCTCACTTACTTCGGGCTCTACGCCCTCCAACATCGAGGCCAGGAATCCGCGGGTATCGCGGTCAGCAACGGCTCTCAGATCCTCGTCTTCAAGGACATGGGGCTCGTGTCCCAGGTGTTCGACGAGACCTCCCTCGGCTCCCTGAGCGGTCATATCGCGGTCGGTCACGCCCGCTACTCGACCACCGGTGCCTCCGTCTGGGAGAACGCGCAGCCGACCTTCCGGGCCACGGCCCACGGCTCGATCGCGCTCGGCCACAACGGGAACCTGGTCAACACGGCCCAGCTCGCCGAGATGGTCGCGAAGCTCCCCAAGGAGAACGGCCGGGCGACCCAGGTCGCGGCGACCAACGACACCGATCTGGTCACCGCGCTGCTGGCCGGCCAGGTCGACGACGACGGCAAGCCGCTGACCGTCGAGGAGGCCGCCGCCAAGATCCTCCCCGAGGTCCGGGGCGCGTTCTCGCTGGTCTTCATGGACGAGGGCACCCTCTACGCGGCCCGCGACCCGCAGGGCATCCGCCCGCTGGTCCTCGGCCGCCTGGAGCGCGGCTGGGTCGTCGCCTCCGAGTCGGCGGCGCTCGACATCTGCGGCGCGAGCTTCGTGCGGGAGGTCGAGCCGGGCGAGATGATCGCCATCGACGAGAACGGCATCCGCACCTCTCGATTCGCAGAAGCGAAGCCCAAGGGCTGTGTCTTCGAGTACGTCTACCTGGCCCGTCCCGACACGGACATCGCCGGTCGGAACGTGTACCTCTCGCGGGTCGAAATGGGCCGGAAACTCGCCAAGGAAGCGCCCGTCGAGGCGGATCTGGTCATAGCGACGCCGGAGTCCGGCACGCCCGCCGCCATCGGCTACGCCGAGGCGAGCGGTATCCCGTACGGCTCCGGCCTGGTGAAGAACGCCTACGTGGGCCGCACCTTCATCCAGCCCTCGCAGACCATCCGCCAGCTCGGCATCCGGCTGAAGCTGAACCCGCTGAAGGAAGTCATCCGCGGCAAGCGGCTCGTCGTCGTCGACGACTCGATCGTCCGCGGGAACACCCAGCGCGCGCTGGTCAAGATGCTCCGCGAGGCGGGCGCAGCCGAGGTCCACATCCGGATCTCCTCGCCGCCGGTGAAGTGGCCGTGCTTCTTCGGCATCGACTTCGCCACCCGCGCCGAGCTCATCGCCAACGGCATGACGATCGACGAGATCGGCACCTCGCTCGGGGCCGACTCGCTGTCCTACATCTCCATCGACGGCATGATCGAGGCGACCACCATCGCCAAGCCGAACCTGTGCCGCGCCTGCTTCGACGGCGAGTACCCGATGGAGCTGCCCGATCCCGAGCTGCTCGGCAAGCAGCTCCTGGAGACCGAGCTGGCCGCCGGGCCCGCCGCGACGGCGGCCGCCGACGCCCTCCGTCGTCCGTAAGACCGCGCAGTACGACACGAAAGCTCATAAAGCCATGTCCCAGGCACATCCTGCCGACGGCGGCGCCAGCTACGCAGGTGCGGGCGTCGACATCGAAGCGGGCGACCGCGCCGTCGAGCTGATGAAGGAGTGGGTGAAGAAGACGCAGCGCCCCGAGGTCGCCGGTCTCGGCGGTCTCGGCGGATTCGCCGGCCTCTTCGACGCCTCCGCCCTCAAGCGCTACGAGCGTCCGCTGCTCGCCTCGGCCACCGACGGCGTCGGTACCAAGGTCGACATCGCCCGTCAGATGGGTGTCTACGACACGATCGGCCACGACCTGGTCGCCATGGTCATGGACGACATCGTCGTGTGCGGTGCCGAGCCCCTGTTCATGACCGACTACATCTGCGTCGGCAAGGTGCACCCCGAGCGGGTCGCCGGGATCGTCAAGGGCATCGCCGAGGGCTGCGTGCTCGCCGGCACGGCCCTGGTCGGCGGCGAGACCGCCGAGCACCCCGGCCTGCTCGGCCCCGACGACTTCGACGTCGCCGGCGCCGGCACGGGCGTGGTCGAGGCGGACCGGCTGCTGGGCCCCGACCGGATCCGTGAGGGCGACGTGGTCATCGCCATGGCGTCCTCCGGGCTTCACTCGAACGGGTACTCGCTCGTCCGGCACGTGCTCTTCGACCGCGCGGGCATGTCGCTCGACGCGCATGTGGAGGAGCTCGGCAGGACCCTCGGCGAGGAGCTGCTGGAGCCGACCAGGATCTACTCGCTGGACTGCCTGGCGGTCACCCGGACGACCGAGGTGCACGCCTTCAGCCACATCACCGGCGGCGGCCTCGCGGCCAACCTGGCCCGGGTGATCCCGGACGGCCTGCACGCCACGGTGGACCGCGGCACCTGGACGCCGGGCGCCGTGTTCGACCTCGTCGGCACCGCCGGCGCCGTCGAGCGGCTGGAGCTGGAGAAGACCCTGAACATGGGCGTGGGCATGATGGCCGTCGTCCCGGAGACCTCCGTGGACGTGGCGCTGACCACCCTCGCCGACCGCGGCGTGGACGCCTGGGTCGCCGGCCGGATCGTCGCCCGCGGCGACCACGCCGGCGGCGCGGAACTCACCGGCGGATACGCGCGCTAGCCGAGGGGCGCCCGGATCGCGGAGCCGGATCCGGGCACACCGATGAGGCGGCTGCCTCCGGGCAGCCGCCGGTCGGACCCGCGGCACCGGTCCGTACGACGCCACGACACCCGACGCGGAGCACACAGAACCCGGTCCGGGGCAAGCCCGGACCGGGTCGGTGAGTCAAGCGTCAAGCGCCGCGGCGCTGAGACGAGGAACCGGACTCGTCGTCCTCGTCCTCGTCGTCGTTGTACATGTCCGCGTACCGCGCGTACGGGTCGTCTTCCTCGTCGTCGTCCTCGAACGGCTCGCCGTTGGGCGGCTGGTTCGAGATCGGACTCGGAGTAGAAGCGCCCAGCTCGTTGGCCAGACGCGACAGGTCAGTCCCGCCGCTGTTGTACTTCAGCTGGCGGGCGACCTTTGTCTGCTTGGCCTTGGCCCGGCCGCGCCCCATGGCTCGACCCCCTCGGTGACGGGGCTCGACGGCCCCAGAGTCTTGACACGCGTTCATGATGCGGAACGGGCTCTCCTCGAAGAGCTCGGTCCGTAGGTTTCAACGGTACCTGCTTCCGCGGCCATACGGTACGCCGCCCGCATGAGGTGCCACTTCACAGGACCCTCGAGGCGCGTTGTCCTCGCTGGTCAACTGCGATTTTAACCTCTTCTTCGGGCACGACCCGCCGACCGGGGTGAGTCTTGTCTCCCCGGCCGGCGGTCGGACGTGTCCGCGAGGTCAGCGCCGGCGGGCCTCCGCCATGCGCTGCTCGGCGATCCGGTCGGCCGCGGCGGCCGGCGGAATCCCGTCTTCCTTCGCACGTGCGAATATTGCCAGCGTGGTGTCGAAGATCTTCGCGGCCTTCGTCTTGCAGCGGTCGAAGTCGAAGCCGTGGAGCTCGTCGGCGACCTGGATGACCCCGCCGGCGTTGACGACGTAGTCGGGCGCGTAGAGGATCCCGCGGTCCGCGAGGTCCTTCTCCACACCGGGGTGGGCGAGCTGGTTGTTCGCCGCGCCGCAGACCACGCGGGCGGTGAGCACCGGGACGGTGTCGTCGTCGAGCGCGCCGCCGAGCGCGCAGGGCGCGTAGACGTCCAGGCCCTCGGTGCGGATCAGGGCGTCGGTGTCGGCGACCGCGGTGACCTGCGGGTGCTTGTCGGTGATCCGGCGGACCGAGTCCTCGCGCACATCGGTGATCACGACCTCGGCGCCGTCCTCCAGCAGGTGCTCGACCAGGTAGTGGCCCACCTTGCCGACGCCGACGACGCCGACCTTGCGGCCGCGCAGCGTCGGGTCGCCCCACAGGTGCTGGGCCGAGGCGCGCATGCCCTGGAAGACGCCGTACGCGGTGAGGACGGAGGAGTCGCCCGCGCCGCCGTTGGCGGGGGAGCGGCCGGTGACCCAGCGGCTCTCGCGTGCCACGACGTCCATGTCGGCGACGTAGGTGCCGACGTCGCAGGCGGTGACGTAGCGGCCGCCGAGGGACTCCACGAAGCGCCCGTAGGCGCGCAGCAGCTCGTCGGTCTTGATCAGCTCGGGGTCGCCGATGATCACGGCCTTGCCGCCGCCGTGGTCCAGGCCGGCCATGGCGTTCTTGTACGACATGCCCCGGGCGAGGTTCAGCGCGTCGGCGACGGCTTCCTCCTCGGAGGCGTACGGGTAGAAGCGGGTGCCGCCGAGGGCCGGGCCCAGGGCGGTGGAGTGGATGGCGATGACGGCCTTCAGGCCGGTGGCGCGGTCCTGGCACAGCACGACTTGCTCGTGTCCCCCCTGCTCCGATCGGAACAGGGTGTTCAGTACGTCGACACGGGCGCCGGTCACATCGGTCACGGTGGTGACTCCCAAGTACGAGACGGCGGAAAGGAGCCTTCCTGCGGGTGGGGAAGGTCCGGTTGGGCAGAAGGGTAAGGCCTACGCGTGCGTAGATCAGGATCCGTGCCCGGGATCACCCACTCGCGGGAGTACCGGCGTGGAAGGATTCGCGGCATGCCAGCGCTGTCCTCGGTCCTTGTCCCGTACGCGGCCTATCTGCGGATCTACGAGCCGCTGGCGGCCTTCCCCGAGCCGGAGCGCGGCCACTGGGCGCGCTACGCCCGGGCCGGGCGGGCGCCCACCGCGCAGGACGAACTGCGCCGCTCGCTGGCGGACTTGCTGCCCACGCCGCCGGTCGCCGTGCCCGTCCACGAAAGCGCGGACGCCTTCGTCGCCGAGGTCGACGGGGTGGTCTGCGTCTGCCCCTGGCGGACCCGGCTGCGGGGCTGGCTGGCGCTGGAGGAACTGCCGGGGCGGCTGCCGGCGCCGCTCCTGGACGTGGTGCTGCCGCCGGTGGTGCGGGGGCAGGCCGCGGCGGACTTCGAGCAGTGGCGGGAGCGCAACCCGGACGCCCGCCCGTGGATCAGGACCTCGGTGTGGGGCGTGCCGGTCGGCTGGTTCGTCCTCTTCACGGACGAGGAGCGGGCCTACGAGGAGGCGGTGCCCGCGCTGCGGTACCGCACGCCCATGGTCGAGGCGCGGCGCCGGCTGGCGCGGGCGCTGCGCACGCTGCGGGAGACCATCGACGAGGGGCCGCTGACCGAGAGCCTGGTGGACGTGGGCCGGTGGCTGGAGGAGTTCCACCCGCGGTCGCTGGTCGAGCTGGACTACGGCGGGCTCGTCCACGCGCTGCCGGGCGACCAGCTCGCGGGGGACCGGTCGGCCGCGGACGCGGCGGAGGGGCTCGCGGCGCTGCGGGCCGGGGACGGCGACGCGGCGGTGGCGGCGTACGGACGGCTGATGGAGCGTTGGCGGGCCGTGAGGGACCGTCAGTTCGCCAACTGACGGGGGCGCTGGGAGCGCTCTTCGCCGCAGAGGGGACGTAGGTCCCGATCCGGGCGATTGCCCCAAGCGTGATGGACGGCACTTACCGCGCCCTTGCGCCCATCACCTACCCTCGTGTCAAAATAGGACAAGGAGTCCGGGGAGGGTTCCTTCCGCCTGCTTATGGGCGGATTGCTCTGCATTGCACGCTATGGGGGGTCTGGTGACTCCTGATCGCTCTGTGACTGATCGTTACTGTGACGTGACTGTCCGTTATGGCATGGTCCATCGGGCTTCGGCCGCTGATGGACACCTCAGAGGGCAATTCCATCGGTTTGGCCGACGTGGCTGGACAGATGGTGTAGTTGTAGTGCCGAGGACAAGCCGTTCGTCCTATAACCGACTCGGCCCGCGTCCGCCATTTCGGGCAACGCGGGTCAAGGTGCAGAATTTAGAGGAAAGAACCGAGATGGTTCGGTTCTCCCGAGGAGGCCGCTCATGACCGCTCGCACCCCTGATGCCGAGCCGCTGCTGACCCCGGCTGAGGTTGCCACGATGTTCCGCGTGGACCCGAAGACGGTCACCCGCTGGGCTAAGGCGGGCAAGCTCACGTCCATCCGCACGCTCGGAGGACACCGCCGCTACCGCGAGGCAGAGGTCCGCGCACTGCTTGCGGGTATTCCGCAGCAGCGCAGCGAGGCCTGAACACCCCGTATTGCCGGGCATGTCCGGGGCCCCCACCCTGGATCCGCCCACTTCTAGCTTCACCTGACGTGCGCCTGCCCCAACAGGCTTCCGTCGTCGATCGCGCTGGACTCCGCCGGGTCCAGCGCGATTTTTTCTTTCCCGGACCGGGCCGGACGGCCCTTCGGCCGGCCCGCGGGGACCGCCCGGTCTGACATCGGTGTCGGGGCGGGATGCCCCTGGAGGCCAGTGCAATGGCACATATTAAATGGGGGCATTGTAGGGAGGGGTTAAGTTCCCGATGTACGAGAACCAGTTCGGTGACACCCGTCACAGTACGCGCCTCTTGCCAAAATCCAGCCTGCCACTGAACAAGCCGCGCCGCGCCGGGCATTGGTCACTCTTCGGGGGGACGTTGGTCCCTCTCCTCCGACGGCCTGCGGGGCGTCCGCGACGCCCGCGGGGGCTCGGGGCGCTCCATCGCGAGGCGCAGGAGGCGATGGCAGACGGGGCAGGTCCTCGTGATGTGGCGGTAGCCCGTCGCGGCCGCCAGATGGGCGCGCAGCAGCGCGCGGGTCTCGTGCCGTCCCGCCGTGTCCGTCATGCACGTCACCTCCGTGGTGTGTGCGGGCGCGCGGGAGGCTCCGCACGCCCCCGGGAGGGCCCGGGAAGACCGGGGTACCCGCGGGGGCGGGCCGCGTCAAGACGTCCCGCACGGGGGCGCGTACGGCCGCGGACACGACGAAGGCCCGCATCGATACGATGCGGGCCTTCGTGTACTGGCGCGGTCCTGACGGGATTTGAACCCGCGGCCTCCACCTTGACAGGGTGGCGAGCACTCCAAACTGCTCCACAGGACCAGGTTTTGCGGCCTCTTCCGGCGACTTCCGTCGCTTTCCCCGGCTGCGAGAGAGACTGTACAGGAGACCGCTGGTCTGGTCGAACTCACCCAGGGCTACCGCCCGGTCACGGCGCCAGGGCGTCGATCGCCTTCACGATCCGCTTGTCCGAGACCGGGTACGCGGTGCCCAGGGCGTGGGCGAAGTAGCTCACCCGCAGCTCCTCGATCATCCACCGGACGTCCAGCACCTGCCGGGGCACCGGGCGGCCCTGCGGGAGCTGTTCCAGCAGCCAGGCGTACTCGTCCCGCATCTCGTGGACCTTCTCCATGCGCGTGGTGTCGCGCTGGACCGAGGTGGGCATCTGCTGGAGCCTGCGGTCCGCGGCGACCAGATAGCGCATCAGGTCGGGCAGCCGGCCCAGCCCCGTCAGCGTCACGAAACCGGGCGGCATCAGCGCCGCGAGCTGCTCCCGGACGTCCGCCACGTTGCGGAGCAGCGTCGGGCTGCCCGTGGCCTTGAGACGGCGCTCGCAGGCCTGCCAGGCGGCCAGGATCTGCTGCACGCGGTCGACGGTGCGCACGGTCAGGTCCACCAGGTCGGCGCGGACCTTGTCGAACAGCTTCCGGAACGACTCCTCGTCCCACGCCGGACCGCCGTGGTCGGCGATCAGCCGGTCGGCGGCGGCCGTGGCGCAGTCCTCGAAGAGGGCCTGCACCGAGCCGTGCGGATTGCGGGACAGCGCCAGCTTCTGCTGGTTCGTCAGCCGGTCCGACGCGAACTTCGCCGGGCTGACCGGGATGCCCAGCATGATCAGCCGCCGGGTGCCCCGCCACATGGCCTGCGCCTGCTCCGCCTCGCTGTCGAAGAGCCGCACCCCGACCGTGGCGCCCTCGTCGACGAGGGCCGGATAGGCCTTCACCGGCTGGCCCGCGCGGCGGGTCTCGAACACCTTCGACAGAGCGCCGATCGTCCAGTCCGTGAGCCCGGTGCGCTCCAGGGAGCCGCCGGACGGGCCGGAGGAGGCCGCCGCGGCGGACAGCGCCTGGCGGGCCTTGGGCTTCAGCTTCAGCCGCAGTGTCTCCAGGTCCTTGTCCTCGGCCAGCTTCCTGCGCCGCTCGTCGACGATCCGGAAGGTGATCCGCAGGTGGTCGGGGACCCGGGACCGGTCGAAGTCGTCCGCCGAGACGGGGACGCCGACCATCCGCTGGAGCTCTCGCGCCAGAGTGACCGTCAGCGGCTCCTGGAGCGGGACGGCCGTGTCCAGGAAGCGGCCCGCGTAGTTGGGCGCCGGTACGTAGTGGCGGCGGATCGGCTTGGGGAGGGAACGGATCAGCTCCGTCACGACCTCCTCCCGCAGGCCCGGGATCTGCCAGTCGAAGCCCTCGGACGTGACCTGGTTGAGCACCTGGAGCGGGACGTGGACGGTCACGCCGTCGGCGTCGGCGCCGGGCTCGAACTGGTAGGTCACCCGGAACTTCAGCCGTCCCTGGCGCCAGGAGTCCGGGTAGTCGTCCTTGGTGACCGCGCCGGCCTTCTCGTTGATGAGCATCTCGCGCTCGAAGTCGAGCAGCTCGGGCTGCTCCCGGTGCTTGTGCTTCCACCAGGAGTCGAAGTGCGCCCCGGAGACGACGTGCTCGGGCACCCGCTGGTCGTAGAAGTCGAACAGCGTCTCGTCGTCGACCAGGATGTCGCGGCGGCGGGCCCGGTGCTCCAGCTCCTCGACCTCGGTCAGCAGCCGGCGGTTGTCGGCGAAGAACTTGTGGTGGGTGCGCCAGTCGCCCTCGACGAGGGCGTTGCGGATGAACAGGTCCCGGGAGGTCTCCGGGTCGATGCGCCCGTAGTTGACCTTCCGCTGCACCACGATCGGCACGCCGTACAGCGTGACCTTCTCGTAGGCCATGACCGCCGCGGCGTCCTTCTCCCAGTGCGGCTCGCTGTAGGTGCGCTTGAGCAGGTGCCCGGCCAGCGGCTCGATCCACTCCGGCTCGATCCGCGCGTTGACCCGGGCCCACAGCCGTGACGTCTCGACGAGCTCCGCCGACATGACGAACCGCGGGGGCTTCTTGAAGAGCGCCGAACCGGGGAAGATCGCGAACTTGGCGTTGCGGGCGCCCAGGTACTCGTTCCGGCCGCCGCTCCCGCGCCCGCTCTCGCCGGCGGTCTCCTTCACGTCCTTCATGCCGACGTGCGACAGCAGACCGGCCAGCAGCGAGACGTGCACCGACTGCTCGGGGGCGTCGGCGTCGTCGACGTGGAAGCCCATCTGCTTGGCGACCGTGCGGAGCTGGGAGTAGATGTCCTGCCACTCGCGGATGCGCAGGAAGTTCAGGTACTCCTGCTTGCACATCCGGCGGAAGCTGGAGGAGCCCCGCTCCTTCTGCTGCTCGCGGACGTAGCGCCAGAGGTTGAGGTAGGCGAGGAAGTCGCTGGTCTCGTCCTTGAACCGGGCGTGCTGCTGGTCGGCCTGGGTCTGCTTCTCGGCCGGCCGCTCGCGCGGGTCCTGGATGGAGAGCGCGGCCGCGATCACCATGACCTCGCGGACGCAGTTGTTCCGGTCGGCCTCGACGACCATCCGGGCCAGCCGGGGGTCGACGGGGAGCTGGGACAGCTTCCGGCCGAGCTGGGTGAGGCGCTTCTTCGGGTCCTTCTCGGCGGGGTCGATCGCGCCCAGCTCCTGGAGGAGCTGCACACCGTCGCGGATGTTGCGGTGGTCCGGCGGGTCGATGAAGGGGAACTTCTCGATGTCGCCGAGCCCGGCGGCGGTCATCTGGAGGATGACCGAGGCCAGGTTGGTCCGCAGGATCTCGGCGTCGGTGAACTCCGGGCGGGCCAGGAAGTCGTCCTCGGAGTACAGCCGGACGCAGATGCCGTCGGAGGTGCGCCCGCAGCGGCCCTTGCGCTGGTTGGCGCTGGCCTGGCTGACCGCCTCGATGGGCAGCCGCTGGACCTTGGTGCGATGGCTGTAGCGCGAGATGCGGGCGGTGCCCGGGTCGATCACGTACTTGATGCCGGGGACCGTCAGGGAGGTCTCGGCGACGTTGGTGGCGAGCACGATCCGACGGCCGGTGTGCTGCTGGAAGACGCGGTGCTGCTCGGCGTGGGAGAGCCGGGCGTACAGCGGCAGCACCTCGGTGAAGCGGTACTGCTTCTTGTTGAGCGCGTCCGCGGTGTCGCGGATCTCGCGCTCGCCGGAGAGGAAGACGAGGATGTCGCCCTTGCCCTCGCCCATCAGCTCCTCGACGGCGTCCGTGATCGCGGTGATCTGGTCGCGGTCGGCGTCGTCGGAGTCCTCCTCCAGCAGCGGCCGGTAGCGGACCTCGACCGGATAGGTGCGCCCGCTGACCTCGACGATCGGGGCGTCCCCGAAGTGGCGGGAGAAGCGCTCCGGGTCGATCGTCGCGGAGGTGATGACGACCTTGAGGTCGGGTCTGCGCGGCAGCAGCTGCGCGAGGTAGCCGAGCAGGAAGTCGATGTTCAGGGACCGCTCGTGGGCCTCGTCGATGATGATCGTGTCGTAGGCGCGCAGCTCGCGGTCGGTCTGGATCTCGGCGAGCAGGATGCCGTCGGTCATCAGCTTCACGAACGTGGCGTCCTGGTCCACCTGGTCGGTGAAGCGGACCTTCCAGCCGACCGCCTCGCCGAGCGGTGTCCGCAGCTCGTCCGCCACCCGCTCCGCGACGGTACGGGCGGCGATGCGGCGGGGCTGCGTATGGCCGATCATGCCCCGGACGCCCCGGCCGAGCTCCATGCAGATCTTGGGGATCTGGGTCGTCTTGCCGGAGCCCGTCTCACCGGCGACGATCACGACCTGGTGGTCGCGTATCGCCTCCAGGATCTCGTCCTTCTTCTGGCTGACGGGCAGCTGCTCGGGATACGTGATCGCGGGCACCCGCGCGGCGCGCCGCGCGGTGCGGGCCGCGGACTTCTCCGCCTCCGCGGCGATCTCGTCCAGCACGGCCTGCCGGGCCTCGGGCTTGCGGATGCGGCGGGCGCCCTCGAGACGGCGGCCGAGCCGGTGGGCGTCGCGCAGCGACGCCCCGCTCAGCGCGGTCTGGAGGTCGGCGAAGGAAGTAGACATACGGAGTCCAGGATCGCACCCCCGCGGAACCGGTGGCGAACCCATTTCGCCGGTTCTCAGACACAGGTGGTGCAGTATGGAGCGAATCGTTCACGCCCTGTGCGGAGCCCCGCACGCCGGCGGCCCGCCGCCCCGCTCCTGACGCCGAAGGGACCGCCCGCCATGCCGACCGGCCGCGACCACGGGCACCGGCTGCCGGCCGTGCTGGGTGTGCTGCTCGGGACGCTGCTGGTCCTCGCCGGCTGCGCGTGGGCGGCCGCGGCGCCGGGGGGCGGTTACGGCGGCACGGGATCGGTCGCGGCGTCCGGGTACGCCGGCACGGCGGTCGCCGCCGATGCCGGCTCCGGCTCCGGCTCGGTGCCGGGGTGCGGCAGGGGGCTTCCCGACGCGGACGACGGCGCCCGGCCGGGCATGCCCCCGCGCGGTTCGACGGCGCACGAGCCGCTGCCCGCGACGCAGCAGCTCCCCGCGTGCCTCGCCGGGGCGCTGCCCGCCTGGGACGACGTGCGCCCGGCCCGGGCGGTGCTCCGCGCCCCGCCGCCCTTCGGCCCGCCCTCCCCGGTCGCCCTGTCGGTACTGCGCGTATAGGCCGGGCCGGGTGCCGCCGCCACCGCGTCCCGCCGCCGGCCGCCGCATCCCCGCCACATGCCGCCTTGTCCGTACGACTTCCTGTACAGGAGCACCACCATGCCCTCGTCCGCCGCACCCACCCCGTCCCGCAGGCCGATCGCCATCGGGGCCGGGGTGCTCGTCGCCGCGCTGCTGCTCGGCTACGCGTCCTACTCCGCGACCAAGCCGTCCGACGCGGGCCCCGGCGGCTCGTCGGCCGTCGCCGAGAGCTCCGCCGGGCCCGGCGGGAGCTCCCACCCGGAGCTGCTGAAGCTCGCCCGCCGGGACGCCGGCGACCCGCTGGCGGCCGGCCGGGCCGACGCCCCCGTCGTGATGGTCGAGTACGCCGACTTCCAGTGCGGCTACTGCGGGAAGTTCGCCCGCGACACCGAGCCGGAGCTGATGCGGAAGTACGTCGAGGACGGCACCCTGCGCATCGAGTGGCGCAACTTCCCCATCTTCGGCGCCGAGTCCGAGGCGGCCGCGCGGGCCTCCTGGGCGGCCGGCCGGCAGGGCCGGTTCTGGCAGTTCCACGCCGCGGCCTACGCGGAGGGCGCGAAGGAGAAGGGCTTCGGCGCCGCCCGGCTGCGCGCCCTCGCCCAGGAGGCGGGCGTCGCCGACCTCGACCGGTTCGTCCGGGACACGGAGAGCGAGGCGGCACGCGAGGCCGTCGCCCGCGACCAGGAGGAGGGGTACGGCCTGGGCGCCACCTCCACACCGTCGTTCCTGATCAACGGGCGGCCGATCGCCGGCGCGCAGCCCGCCGGCACGTTCACCGAGGCCATCGAGGCGGCCGCCGCCGAGGCCGGGGCGGGCCGCGCCGCCGGGTCCGGCTCCTCGAAGCAGGGCGAGCGGGAAGCACAGGGCGAGCGGGACGAGCAGAGCGGGCAGGACGAGCAGAGCCGGCGGGAAGCGCAGGACGAGCAGGGCGAACAGGGTCCGCGATGAGCGACATCGGCTATCTCGCCGCCTTCCTCGGCGGCCTGCTCGCGCTGATCAGCCCGTGCAGCGCCCTGCTGCTGCCGGCGTTCTTCGCGTACTCCGTCGACACCACCGGGCGGCTGACCGCCCGGACCTGTGTCTTCTTCGCCGGGCTCGCCACCACCCTCGTCCCGCTCGGCGCCGCCGGGTCGTTCGCCGGGCGGCTGTTCTACGGCCACCGCGATCTGCTGGTCGCCGTCGGGGGCTGGCTGATCGTCGCGCTCGGGGTCGCCCAGATCCTGGGGACCGGTTTCGCCTCGCGCCGGCTCGCCGAGGTGTCCGGCCGCATCCGCCCGACGACCGCGCTCTCCGTCTACGCCCTCGGCCTCGTCTACGGGCTGGCCGGCTTCTGCGCCGGGCCGATCCTCGGCAGCGTGCTCACGGTGGCCGCGATCTCCGGCAGCCCGGTCTACGGCGGGCTGCTGCTCGCCGTGTACGCGCTGGGCATGGCGGTCCCGCTCTTCGTGCTGGCCCTGTTCTGGGAGCGGTACGGGCTGGGGCGCCGCCGGTGGCTGCGGGGACGGGAGTTGAGGGCGGGGCGTTTCCGGCTGCACACGACGTCGCTGCTGTCCGGTCTCTTCTTCGTGCTGCTGGGCACGGTGTTCCTGGTCTTCGACGGCACCACCGCGCTGCCGGGACTGCTGTCCGTGGACGACTCCTTCGCGGTGGAGGAGTGGGCCTCGGGCGTCGGGCGGGCGGTGCCGGACTGGGTGCTGCTGACGGCGGTGGTGGTCGCCGTGGCGGTGGTCCTCGCGGTGCGCGGCCGGCGCCGGCCGGCCCGCGACGGGGCCTGACACGACGGGGGCGCGGTCCATTGGGCCGCGCCCCACGCGGCGGTGGGCAGCGGGAGGCGACACGAAGAAGGCCCCGATCTCTCGATCGGGGCCTTCGGTTGTGGCTGGGGCCGGGGTCGAACCGGCGACCTATCGCTTTTCAGGCGATCGCTCGTACCAACTGAGCTACCCAGCCACGAAGCTCTTGCGAGCTCCAGCGGTCCTGACGGGATTTGAACCCGCGGCCTCCACCTTGACAGGGTGGCGAGCACTCCAAACTGCTCCACAGGACCAAGCATGGTGCGAGAACAAGTCTCGCACACGGTTGTGCGTGCCCCCAACGGGATTCGAACCCGTGCTACCGCCTTGAAAGGGCGGCGTCCTGGGCCACTAGACGATGAGGGCTAAAGGCCCGCCGTGTGCGCTTCGCAGCGCGTCGGGGACGTGAGAAGCATATGGGATGGGGGGAGCTATCGCCAAAACGGTTTACGGGGAGGGGCTGGAGGAGGTCGCCGGGGGTGCCGGCGCGGGGGGCGGGGGCTCCACGACATGGCGGCTGACCTCGGCCGTCGTCAGCCCGAGACCGCCCAGGGTGACCTCGTCCCAGGCCTGGAGCCGGCGGTTGCCGCGGTCCAGATAGAGCACCGAGGCGCGCACCTTCTCCGGCTTCTCGTTCTGCACCGCGCGCAGTCCGCCGCCGCCGGTCGACCCCTCGATCTTCAGCCGGGTGCCGTGCTTCATCACCTCGTTCTTGCGCTGGTGGATGTGGCCGGCCAGCACCAGCGGCACGGTGCCGTCGGTCTCGGCGGCGGCGGCCGGGTTGTGCGCGACCGCGATGTCCACCGGAGTGCCGGCGCGCTCCTGGTCGCGCAGGGCGGAGGCGAGCCGGATGCCCGTCATGCGCTCGGCCGGGTCGCCCTGGGCCACCACCGTGCGGTCCGGGGTGAACTGGGGGTCGCCGCTGCCCGCGATGCGGACGCCGGCGACGGTGACCGCCCGCCCGTCGTCGAGGACGTGCACGTTCTTCATCCGGGACAGGTACTCCTGCGTGGTGCGGGAGTCGTGGTTGCCGCGCACCCACACATAGGGCGCCCCGAGGCCGGGGATCGCGTCGAGGAAGCCGTTCTCGGCGGCGCTGCCGTGGTCCATGGTGTCGCCCGAGTCGATGATCACGTCGATCCGGTACTGCTCCACCATCGAGCGGATGATGTGCCACGCCGCCGGGTTGAGGTGGATGTCGGAGACATGGAGCACCCGCAGGGTGTCCGGGTCGGGCGCGTAGGCGGGGAGCGTGGAGGTGGCGTCGTAGAGCTTGGTCACATTGGTGACCAGGCGCGCCAACTCCTTCTGGTAGACGTCGAACTCGGTGACGATCGAGCGGGCGTTGCCGACGACCGAGGGGGCGGAGGTCAGCAGCCCGTCGAACTTGGGCTCCAGCACGGACTTCGGGTTCCAGGTCGCCGCCGCCGACGTGGCGGAGGCCGCGAGCAGTGCGAGCGCGAGCCCGCCCGCGGCCAGCGCGCGGCGGGGCCGGCGGTAGACGGCCAGACCGAGCGCCGTCGCGCCGGTCACGACGGCGACGCAGGAGCGCAGCGCGAGCCCGGTGGTGCCGTCGAGGACGTCCGCAGCCACCTGGTCCTGGAGGCCGGAGAACCGCTCGGGGTTGTCGACCAGGGCCTGCGAGCGGGCGGGGTCCAGCCGGTCCACGTCGACGTCGAGGCGCAGTGGCGCCACGTGCGAGTCGAGCCGCAGCGCGCCGAGCGGCGAGACGTTGATCTTGGTGCCGCCGGTGAGGGAGGGGCGCAGCGTCATGGTGGTGTCCATGGGCCCGACCGGCGTGCGGACGTTGCCCACGATCAGCAGGCCCAGCCAGGCGCCGACCAGGACGACGGCGGTCATCCCCAGCGCGCGCGCCCACGGGTGCGGGGCGCGCTCCGGACCGGCCGGTGCGGGGCCGGGGCGCAGCAGGGCGCGGAGCACGGAGCGGACGGGTCGGCGGGGGCGGTGCGGTGACGGGGCTTGGCGGGCCATTGGTCCCGTATGCCCCACACGGCGGCGGACCATGCCGGGGCGGCGCCCGGTCCACCGTGTGCGTGACAATGGCCGGGTGCTGGAGATGACGCGTGAGGAGTTCGAGGAACTGGTCGCCGAGGCGCTGGACAGGATCCCGCCCGAACTGACGCGGCTGATGGACAACGTCGCCGTGTTCGTGGAGGACGAGCCGGCCCCCGACGACCCCGAGCTGCTCGGGCTCTACGAGGGGACCCCGCTCACGGACCGCGGCGAGTGGTACGCGGGCGTGCTGCCCGACCGCATCACCATCTACCGGGGCCCCACGCTGCGCATGTGCGAGACGCGCGAGGACGTGGTCGCGGAGACGGAGATCACCGTGGTGCACGAGATCGCCCACCACTTCGGGATCGACGACGCGCGGCTGCACGAGCTGGGCTACGGGTGAGCGGGGAGCCCGTGGACCCGGACGGCGGCCTGTCCGTCCCCGCGCAGCGGGCGGAGTTCACGGGGACCGGCCGGTGGGCCGTCCTCGGCGCGATCGCGGTCGGCGGGGCGGCCGGCGCGACGGCCCGGCACGGCGCCGAGGTGCTGTGGCCGGCCCCGGCGGGAGGCTTCCCGTGGGCCGTGCTCGGGGTCAACCTCCTCGGCTGCGCGCTGATCGGGGTGCTGATGCCGCTGGTCGCCGAGGACGGCCGCTCCGCGCATCCGCTGGTGCGGCCCTTCCTGGGGGTCGGCGTGCTCGGCGGGTTCACCACCTTCTCGACGTACGCCTTGGGCACCGTCGGCCTGCTGGAGCACGGCCGGCCCGGTCCGGCGCTGCTCTACGCGGCGGGCACGGCGGCCGGCGCGCTGCTCGCGGTCACGGCGGCCGCGCGCCTCACCCGCGCCGTGCTCGGCCGGGGGGCGGTCCGGTGAGCGGCGTTCGCGGTGGGCGGGGCGGTGGGCGGGGCCGTGGGCCGGTGAGCCGGCCCGTGCGGGGGTGGTCCGGTGAGCGGTGTCCCCGGCGGCCGGGGGGCGGTCCGGTTCGCGGTGCCGTGCCCGGCCGGGCGGTGGGCCGGTGAGCTGGCTGCTGGTGGTGGCGGGCGCCGCGGTGGGCGCGCCGCTGCGGTATCTGACGGACCGTGCGGTGCAGGCGCGTCACGACTCCGGCTTCCCGTGGGGCACCCTCGCGGTGAACACGGCGGGCAGCCTGGTGCTCGGGCTGCTCGCCGGGGCGGCGGTCTCCTCGTCGGCGTACGCGCTGCTCGGGACGGGGCTGTGCGGGGCGCTGACCACGTACTCCACGTTCTCGTACGAGACCCTGCGGCTCGCGGAGCGCGGGAGTCCGCGGGCCGCCGCGGCGAACGTGGCGCTGTCGGTCGCGGCCGGGCTGGGGGCGCTGTACCTCGGCATGGAGGCGGCCCGCGGGCTGACGGGCTGACGGCACGCGGGCCGGCCGCACGTGAGCGGGCCGGTGCGGCGGTGCGGCGCGCGGTGGCTCCCGGTGCGGCGGTGCGGCGGTGCGGTGGCAACCGGCGCGGACCGGCGCGAGGGGCGCGGGCGGGGCGCAGAAGGCGTTCTCCCGGCGGGACGGCGGGGCGCGAGAGCCGTGTCCCCGGCGGGGGGACGGTAGTTGGGCAGGGGGACCCGCCCGCCCTTCCCGTCCCCGGAGGTGCCCCCGTGCGCCAAGTGTCCCGTCCCGGCCGAACGGCCGCCGCCTGGTTCGCCACCGCCATGGCGGTCATGGCCTCGGCCGGCTGCATGAGCGTCAGCGACGACCCCGGCGCCCGTCCCGCGCCGCGTTCGTCCGCCGACCGGCCCGGAGCGGAGGCCGCCGCGGACGGGGACCCGGGCTCGGCGGGCGGGCAGCGCCAGGCCCGGCCGGCCGGGGGCGGACACGACGGCCGCGACGGCGAGGAAGCCGGGAAGGAGACCGGTGCCTCGCCGGAGCCCGGCGCGGATCCCGGCGCGTCCGCTGGCCCGAGCGCCCCCGCGAGCCCCGGCGCGCACCCCGGCCCGGGGCAGGGCACCGGCGATCCGGGCACCCGGCCCACCGCGCCGCCGCCCGACCGGCCGACCCCGCAGCCGCCCACCACGCCGCCCGCCGAGCCGACGCCGCAGCCCACGCCCACCCCGGACCCGACGCCGACCGAGCCCACCGCCGAGCCCTCGGCCACCTCGGCGCCGGAGGCGCACATGGGCGCGATGCGGGTGCTGGAGGAGCGGCCGGAGTACGTCATGGGCACCGAGCCGGTGGCGTCGCCGCAGGCCGGACCGGCGTGACGCGGCTCACCACGAGCTGGTTTGCCTTGACCGGTGGAGGGTGCGTATGGTGGTAGATCGTTTGATCCCATTGCCCGGCGCCGAAAAAGAAGAGCGCCGCGTGGCGCGTACTCTCCCTAGCCGTGGCTGACCGCATTGAGGCGGTCGAATTGCGAATTCACGGAGTTTGGGCGCGTGCCGAGACTCCGGAAGGTTTCGCATTTCGCATGTCCACTTTCAGTACTGATCACGCCGTCATGCCCGAGAGCGTCGAGGCCGTCGAGGCCACCGAAGCCGTCGAGGCCGAGGCCGCAGAGGCCCCCGAGGCCCCCGAGACCACCTTCGCCGACCTCGGTCTGCCCGAGGGCGTCGTGCGCAAGCTCGCCCAGAACGGCGTGACCACCCCCTTCCCGATCCAGGCGGCGACCATCCCGGACGCCCTGGCCGGCAAGGACATCCTCGGCCGCGGCCGCACCGGCTCCGGCAAGACCCTCTCCTTCGGTCTGCCCACCCTGGCCACGCTGGCCGGCGGGCACACCGAGAAGAAGAAGCCCCGCGCGGTCATCCTCACCCCGACCCGTGAGCTCGCGATGCAGGTCGCGGACGCCCTCCAGCCCTACGGCGACGTGCTCGGCCTCAAGATGAAGGTCGTCTGCGGCGGTACCTCGATGGGCAACCAGATCTACGCCCTGGAGCGCGGCGTCGACATCCTCGTCGCCACCCCGGGCCGTCTGCGCGACATCATCAACCGCGGCGCCTGCTCCCTGGAGGCCGTCCAGGTCGCCGTCCTCGACGAGGCCGACCAGATGTCCGACCTGGGCTTCCTGCCCGAGGTCACCGAGCTCCTCGACCAGGTCCCGGCCGGCGGCCAGCGCATGCTGTTCTCCGCCACCATGGAGAACGAGATCTCCACCCTGGTCAAGCGCTACCTGACCGACCCGGTCAGCCACGAGGTCGACAGCGCCCAGGGCAACGTCACGACCATGACGCACCACGTGCTCGTCGTGAAGCCCAAGGACAAGGCGCCGGTCACGGCCGCCATCGCCGCCCGCAAGGGCCGCACCATCATCTTCGTCCGCACCCAGCTCGGTGCCGACCGCATCGCCGAGCAGCTCCGCGACGCCGGTGTGAAGGCCGACGCGCTGCACGGCGGCATGACGCAGGGCGCCCGTACGCGGACCCTGGCCGACTTCAAGGACGGCTACGTCAACGCGCTCGTCGCCACCGACGTCGCCGCCCGCGGCATCCACGTCGACGGTATCGACCTGGTGCTCAACGTGGACCCGGCCGGGGACCACAAGGACTACCTGCACCGCTCGGGCCGCACCGCCCGCGCCGGCAAGTCCGGTGTCGTGGTCTCGCTGTCGCTGCCGCACCAGCGCCGCCAGATCTTCCGTCTGATGGAGGACGCGGGCGTCGACGCCTCGCGCCACATCGTCGGCGGCGCGGGCGCGTTCGACCCGGAGGTCGCCGAGATCACCGGCGCCCGTTCGCTGACCGAGGTCCAGGCCGACTCCGCCAACAACGCGGCCAAGCAGGCCGAGCGCGAGGTCGTCGAGCTCACCCGCCAGCTCGAGCGCGTCCAGCGCCGTGCCGGCGAGCTGCGCGAGGAGGCCGACCGCCTGGTGGCGCGTGCCGCCCGCGAGCGCGGTGACGACCCCGAGGCCGCGGTCGCCGAGGTGACCGAGGCCGCCGAGGCCGAGGTCGCCGCCACCCCGGAGCCGGCTCCCGAGCCGGCCCGCGACGAGCGCCCGTCCTTCGACCGCCGCGACGACCGGGGCAACTTCGAGCGCCGCGAGCGTCGTGACAACGACCGTGGTGGTTTCCGCCGGGACAACGACCGTGGCGGCTTCAACCGTGACGACCGTGGTGGCCGTTCCTTCGAGCGTCGTGACGACCGTTCCTCGGGCGGGTTCCGCCGTGACGAGCGTCGTGACAACGACCGTGGTGGTTTCCGCCGGGACAACGAGCGCGGTGGCTTCAACCGTGACGACCGTGGTGGCCGTTCCTTCGAGCGTCGTGACGACCGTTCCTCGGGCGGGTTCCGCCGTGACGAGCGTCGTGACAACGACCGTGGTGGTTTCCGCCGGGACAACGAGCGCGGTGGCTTCAACCGTGACGACCGTGGTGGCCGTTCCTTCGAGCGTCGTGACGACCGTTCCTCGGGCGGGTTCCGCCGCGACGAGCGTCCGTCCGGCCACCGCGGCAGCGACCGTCCGTTCAACCGCGACCGCCGCGACGACCGCCCCTCGGGCGGCTTCCGCTCCGGCGGCGACCGCCACGACCGCCCCTACGGCCGCCGCGACGACCACCGCGGCGCCGGCTCCGGCTCCGGTTCCTTCGGCGGCGGCCGCCGCGACGACAAGCCGCGCTGGAAGCGCAACGGCTGACACAGGCGGCTGAACGCCTGAACGCCTGAACAGGGCCCGTACGACACCTCGGTGACGTACGGGCCCTGTGGCGTTGAACGGGTTCGAAACGGTCTTCTGCGCGGCTTCGGTCTGCTGTTAAGGTCTCTCCACTCGCATGGGGTGGGTGCGGCCGGGGGGCCTTCGTCGATGTGCGTTCTGCACAGGCACCGTGATTCCCCGTGCCTCATCGCATCCGGGGAGGAACCGAGTGCTTCGCAGCGCTCTCGTACGCCATTCCGTCGCCGCCGTCGCCGCAGCGACTCTGATCGCCGGCATCGGCCCGCTCACCTTCACCGCAGGGGCCGCCGAGAGCGGCGCCGTCTTTCCCGCCACCCCTGCGGCCCAGCCGCGGGACGTGGTGCCGCTCTCCGCGGGGCCGGCCGGCTATCTCCGCTACGAACAGGGGCGCGGCCAGTTCTGGTCCACCTGGGGCGGAGCCACCGAGCCGATCCGCAACAACACGGAGGGCCCGGAGGCCGACGGCACGTACGGCGCCGGCTCGGACATCGTCGCCGCGCTCCGCGACAGCGGATCCGACGGCAAGGAGGTCCGGCTCTTCGACGCCGCCAAGAGGTCCAACAGCTACCTCAGACTGCCCTCCGGGCACCGGTACATCGGCGCCTTCGGTTCCACCGTGCTCACCTCCACGGGGAACGGCACGACGGCGCCGGTGACATGGCATCTGCTCCGGCTGGTGAGCGGTTCCGTCCAGGACACCGTGGTCACCGGCTGGCCCGAGGGCGCCCAGCCGGCCGCCGGAGCGACGGCAGGTGACGCCAAGGGGCTGCTCGCCTCGTACACCCTGGCCGGAGTGGTCTCGCCGGTCTGGATCGACCTGGCGTCGGCCCGTGTGCGGCCGCTGCCCGTCGACAGTTCCCCGGGAACCGCGTCCATCGTGCACACACCGACCGAGATCGTGCGGTGGTCGACGGACGGCACGGTCCTGTTCCACACGAAGGGCGCGCCCGGCTCCTCCGGGCCGCTCACGCTCGACGCCTCCGCCGAACTCCCCTACCGGGAGGGCGACGAACTCCTGGGCCTGGTCGGCGAGCGGCTGATCGTCGCCCGGCGCACCGCGGACGGCGGATCCGCCTCGCACCGTCTTGTGTCCGTCCCCAGGACCGGCGGCGAGGAGGTGCCCCTCTTCGCCTCGGCACGGACCCGGGCGATGGCGGCCCCGGACGGAGGGCTGCTCGTGGTCGCCGGGACGGCACCGGACGCGCTGAGCCTGCAACGCCTCCGGGCCGACGGGCCCCAGGTGGCTGCCACCGTACTCACGGCCGTCGCCCCGCTGACCTCCGAACCGCAGACCCTCGGCTTCACCCACGGCCGTCTGGACTCGCTGGAGCGTATGCCGGACGAGCGGTACGCCTTCCGGACACGGTCGGTGTCCGTCACCGGTGAGCTGGAGGCGGGCGCCACGGCGGAACGGGGCACCCTCGGGATTCCCCTCGACGCCTGCGCGATGGACGTGTCGGACTGCCCGGAAGTCTTCAGCACCGGCGACGGACGCGTGGTCGTGCAGTCGCTGCCGACGTTCGACGAGGTGCCCGTGGTCGTGGAGGACGGTGCGTCCGCCGGGCGCCCCCTGACCGGTGAGTTCGACGGGTTCCACCTGACCGATGTCTCCGGACGGTATGCCGTGGGCATCGGATACCGGGAGGACGGCAGCCGGGTCTCGGCGGCCTCCGTCGATCTCGACACCGGTGAGCATCTCGCCGATTTCCCGGTCGGCTACGACCCGCAGGATCTGGACCTCCAGGGCGACACCCTCTGGGTCGCGGGGCCGGCGCTCGGCACGGTGGTCGGGTACGACGTGCGCACCGGGGCGGTCCGGCGCACCGTCGACCTGGGGAACGGGTGCCGTGCCGAGTTCATCCGGGTCACCGGTCACTGGCTGAGCTGGACCTGCGCCGGGTCCGACTACGCGGCGGGAGTCCGCGACCTCGACACCGGGAGGGACGTGTACCTGTCGGAGCCGGTCAGCGAACTCGGCGACGGCTACACCGTCTGGAACAGGGGCGACGACATCCGGATCACCGATCTGCGCGGGAGCGAACCGGTCCTCTCGGGTACGTACCGCCCGAGCGCGGACAACGACCGGACCGGCCCGTATGCCGTCGACACGGCCACGGGCCGGATCGCCTACCAGAAGAACCCCGCGGGGGACATCCAGGTGGCGGACATCGGCGTGACGGCCTCGCCGCTCGGCAGGATCGACGCGGACGTCCCCGCCACCGCCGGAGTGCGCAACGCGGCCTGGACACCCCGCTGGTGGCTGACCAAGCCCGCCGCCTCCTGGACTCTCGAACTGCGCCACAAGGCGACGGGCGCGGTCGTGCGCTCGCTGACGGGTGGTGAGGCGCGCGGGATCGTGCGGCCGTCCTGGGACGGCAGGGACGCGGCGGGCCGGCTCGTCTCCAACGGCGGGTACACCTGGACGCTGACGGCGAAGCCCGCCGACGGTCAGGGTGCGGACCTCGTCCTGACCGGGGGCGTCACGGTCACGGGTGCCTCGCCGGTGCGGCGCGATCTGGGGGACGACGGCTTCGGAGACCTGCTCGTGCAGGACAAGGCCGGGCTGGTCTCGCAGTACCGGGGCAACGGCACGGGCGGTGTGCTGGCGCGTCAGGCGGGCGGCACGTTCGCGACGGACGCGTACCCCGTCCCGTTCGGGGACGTCGACGGAGACCGGTGCAACGACGTGCTGGTGCGGCTCGGGAACGATCTGCGCGCCTACCGGCCGGGCTGCGGCAAGGTCCTCTCGCCCGCGTCGCCGTACACCGCGATCGGCTCGGGCTGGGCGCAGTACGACCAGTTGACGTCCCCCGGTGACGTGAACGGCGACGGCTTCCAGGACCTGGTGGCGCGTCATGCGGCCACGGGAGACATGTACTTCTACGCGGGATCCGCGTCGCACAAGCTCGCCGGGCGCGTGCGTATCGGCACCGACTGGAAGACGTACACGAAGATCTCCGGCGTGGGCGACCTGAACGGTGACGGACGCGGGGACCTCCTGGGGATCGACACGGCGGGTGCGCTGTGGCGGTACTACGGGACGGCGACCGGCGGGGTGACCGCGCGGGTGAAGCTCGCCACCGGCTGGGGCGGCTACACCTCGGTCGCCGGAGTCGGGGACATCAGCGGCGACGGGAAGCCCGAGCTCGTCGGGCGGACCGGTGACGGCCGGCTGTACCGGCACAGCGCCACCGGGAACGGGACGCTCGCGGCACGGGTGCAGATCGGGACGAGCGGCTGGCAGGCGTTCAAGGGCCTGTACTGACCTGCTCACCGCCGCGGCCCGGGCACCCGGGCCGCGGCGGGACAGGCCGGTGTGGGGATACCCGATCGGCTCGGGGGATCTCTTTGGCTATGCTCAGGGGTGTTGTGCCGAGGGCCGTTAGCTCAATTGGCAGAGCAGCGGACTTTTAATCCGTTGGTTGTGGGTTCGAGTCCCACACGGCCTACACGTTCAGCCCCTGTCCGGGACCACGGTCCCGGACAGGGGCTGTCGCCGTCTCCGGGAGGGCTCCGGCCCGCCGGACTCCTCCGGCGCGCCCGCGGTGTCCCGGAGGACCCCCAAATCGGAGTGTGAAATACGTGTTTGTTAGTGTCGCCGCATGCGGCTGACCAGGTTCACCGATCTCGCCCTTCGTGCCGTCATGCGGCTCGCCGTCGCCGAGGGGGACGCGCCGGCCTCGACCACCCGGGAGGTGGCCGAGGTGATGAACGTGCCCGCCGCGCACATGGCCAAGGTCGTGGCCCGGCTCCAGCATCTCGGGGTGGTGGAGGCGCGGCGTGGCCGGGGTGGCGGGCTGGCGCTGACCGGGCTCGGGCGGGGGGCCTCGCTCGGGTGGCTGGTGCGCGAGTTGGAGGGCGAGGGGGAGGTCGTGACCTGTGAGGGCGACGCCCCCTGCCCGCTGCGCGGGGCCTGCCGGCTGCGGCGGGCGCTGCGGGAGGCGCAGGACGCCTTCTACGCCTCGCTCGACCCGCTGACCGTGGGGGATCTGGTGGCGTCGCCGACGGGGCCGGTGCTCGTCGGGCTGGTCGGCCGGCGGCCCGGCGTGGACTGAGGCCGGACCGGCGGGTCCGGACGGTCCCGGCCCGCGTTCTAAAACCTGAAGATCATCTACCTATTAGGAGTCGTCGTGCTGTCCGAGCAGTCCGTGCCCGTCGTCCGGGCCACCCTTCCCGCCGTGGGCGCCGCGATCGGCGAGATCGCCGACCTCTTCTACACCAAGCTGTTCGCCGACCGGCCCGAGCTGCTGCGCGACCTGTTCAACCGCGGCAACCAGGCCAACGGGCAGCAGCGGCAGGCGCTGGCCGGCTCCATCGCCGCCTTCGCCGGGATGCTGCTGGAGCGCCCGGACGAGCGGCCCGACGCGATGCTCGCGCGGATCGCGGGCAAGCACGCCTCCCTCGGTATCACCTCCGAGCAGTACAAGCTCGTCCACCGCCACCTCTTCGCCGCCATCGCGGAGGTGCTCGGCGACGCCGTCACCCCCGAGGTGGCCGAGGCCTGGGACGAGGTGTACTGGCTGATGGCCGGCGCCCTGATCGCCCGTGAGAGCCGCCTCTACCAGGAGGCCGGCGTCGCGGACGGCGAGGTCTGGCAGCGGATGGAGATCGCCGCGCGGCGGCGGGAGACGGCCGACGTGGTCTCGTACGTGCTGCGCCGCGCCGACGGCCGCCCGGCGGGACCGTTCCGGCCCGGACAGTACGTCAGCGTCCAGGTGCGACTGCCCGACGGGGCACGGCAGATACGCCAGTACAGCCTGTCCGCCGCCCCCGGGTCCGATGCCTGGCGCATCAGCGTCAAGCGGCAGAGCGACGGGGCCGGGCCCGAGGGCGAGGTCTCGTCGTGGCTGCACGAGCACGCGCACCCCGGCGACCTGCTGACCGTCTCGCTCCCCTTCGGCGACCTGGTGCTGGACGAGGCCGGCGACGGCCCGCTGCTGCTGGCCTCCGCGGGGATCGGCGGGACCCCGATGCTCTCCGTGCTCGGCCATCTCACCGGCACCGGACGGGCCCGGCAGGTCCTCGTGGCGCACGCCGACCGCAGCCCCGCCGACCACGCCCACCGCGAGGAGCTGCGCGAGCTGGCCGGGGAGAATCCGCACGCCCGGCTGAGCCTCTGGTACGAGCGGGAGGCCGACGGCGCCGCCACGGGGCGGATGGACATCGGTTCCCTCGATCTGCCCGAGGACGTCACGGCGTACCTCTGCGGCCCGCTGCCGTTCATGAAGGCGGTCCGCGCGGACCTGCTGCGCCGGGGCGTCCCGGCGCAGCGGATCCACTACGAGGTCTTCGGGCCGGACCTCTGGCTCGGCCAGGACGCCCCGGCCGGCGGGCCCGTGCCGAGCCCCGCGCACTGACGGAGGCGCAGCGACGGACGGGCACGGGCGGAGGCGGGGAGCGCGGGGGTGGCGGCGGGCCCTGGACGGCGTGCTCAGGCGTCGAGGAACGTCAGATCCAGGGCCGCCAGGCGTTCCGGCCGCGTCACGCTGTCGATCGCGGCGATCCGCCCGTCCCTGACGGTGAAGGCCAGCACCCCGACCGGGACGCCCCCGACCGTCGTGACCAGCCCGGCGGCGCCGTTCACCAGTGCCGGACGCACGGTGCGCGACGGGTCGGCGAAGGAGGCGGCCCGCCGCGCCACGGTCTCGGCGCCGACCACCGACACGGGGTGCGGCGCCCCGCCGTCGGAGCGCGCCACGACGTCCGGGTCGAGGATGGCGACCAGCCCGTCGATGTCGCCGTCGCGTGCGGCGCTGAGGAAGGCCTCGACCACCCGGCGCTGCCGCCCGAGGTCGGGGTCGGGCACCGGCGCACCGCCCCGCACCCGCCGCCGGGCCCGGCTGGCGAGCTGACGGGCGGCGGCCGGGGTGCGGTCCACGAGGGGCGCGATCTCGTCGAAGGGCACGGCGAACATGTCGTGCAGCACGAAGGCGAGCCGTTCCGCGGGGGTGAGGGTCTCCAGGACGACGAGCAGGGCGAGGCCCACGGAGTCGGCGAGCAGCGCCTCGTGCTCGGGGTCCACGGTGTCCCCGGTGCCGGCGACCGGCTCGGGCAGATGCGGCGCCAGTGGCTGTTCCCGCCGTGAGACCCGGGTGCGGAGCATGTCCAGGCAGACCCGGCCGACCACGGTGGTCAGCCAGCCGCCCAGGTTCGCGACCCGGTCGCTGTCGGAGCGGCTGAGCCTGAGCCAGGCCTCCTGGACGGCGTCGTCCGCCTCGGAGAGGGAGCCGAGCATCCGGTAGGCGACGGCGCGAAGCTGCGGCCGGTGCTCCTCGAAGCGCTCCGCGAGGACGTCCGGCGCCGCCGCCGTGCCCGGCTCCCGCGCCCCGCCCGGCCCCGCCGCCGTGCCCGGCGCGGCTCCGGGTGCGTCCTCGGTGCCGGTCCCGTTCCCGGTCCTGTTCATCGTCCGTCCCGTCTCCTGGTGGGTGCCCGTCCACCACTCCGACGTTTCCGGTGCCGGGGATGTGACATCGGGCCGGAGCCGCCCAGGTGGGCGGGCCGGGGCCCGCCCGCGAGCGGGTGCGGACCGGGGCCCGCGAGGGGTTGCGGACCGGCCCTCGGAGGGGCGCGGGGAAAACTGGTCGGAAGGGCTCTCCGGATGGCGTAAGGTTGTGTTCACCGACGCGGGGTGGAGCAGCTCGGTAGCTCGCTGGGCTCATAACCCAGAGGTCGCAGGTTCAAATCCTGTCCCCGCTACTGAAGACGGTGGCCCGTCATTCGAGATCACATCGAATGACGGGCCACCGTCGTTTCCGGGCCCGGCACCAGGTCCGTGGCCTGCGTCTCCCGGCCTGCGGCTTCGCCCGGCGGGGCGGCGGCAAGTCGCCGCTTCGGCCGTCCGCCCGCAGCATGGAAGAGCACGGCACCGGTCGTGGCCGTGGGGCGGAAGCGGCGGGAGATCAATGGTGGGGCGAGAGCGGCGCAGCACCTTCCGGACTCCGTGGTACCTGCGCCTGCTCCCTGCCGTGATGCTCGTCGGCGGCGCCTTCTTCGACGCCCTCAGCCCTCCCCGCTTCACCGCCGTGCCGCTCTTCGCCGCGGCCCCGCTGGTGGCGGCGGCCCTCACCTCGTGGGTGGTGACCCTGCTCACCGGCATCGCCGCCGTCGTGGCCACCGCCGGGCTGCACGTCTACAACCAGGACGTCACCGAGATCACCTCCTTCACCGAGGTGACCACGGTGGCCACCGTCTCGGCCGTCGCGCTGCTGATCAACCGGGTCGTACGGCTGGGCAGCGAACGCCTGGCCTCGGCCCGGGTGATCGCCGAGGCGGCCCAGCGCGCCGTGCTGCCCGAACCGCAGGACCGGATCGCCGGGCTCCAGGTCGCCGCGCGGTACGAGGCCGCGCAGGCGGACGCGTTCATCGGCGGCGACCTCTTCGCCGTGCAGGACACCCCCTGGGGCGTCCGGCTGATCGTGGGGGACGTCCGGGGCAAGGGCATGGAGGCGGTCTCGGCGGTCGCCGTGCTGGTCGGGTCCTTCCGGGAGGCGGCCGAGCAGGAGAGCACGCTGGAGGCCGTGGCGCAGCGGCTGGAGCGGGCGCTGAAACGCGAGGGTGTGCGGCGGCCCGGGCTGGACGCCTTCGAGGGCTTCACCACGGCCGTGATCGGCGAGATCCCCGCTGTACGGGCGGGCGGCCCGCCCGGGGACGGGTACGCGGTACGGCTGGTGAACCGGGGCCACCCCGACCCGCTGCTGCTCCACGCGGACGGCTCGCTGGTGTCGCTCGCGCCGACCGAGCCGGCGCTGCCGCTCGGGATGGGGGACCTGGGGGGCGGGCCGGACCGGGCGGACGCGTACCCGCTGCCGGCCGGCTCCACCCTGCTGCTCTACACCGACGGCCTCTCCGAGGCGCGGGACGCGCACGGCGTCTTCTACGACCCGGGCGAGCGGCTGCGGGGGCGTGTCTTCCCCGGCCCGGAGGAACTGCTGGACGCCCTGGTGGACGATGTGCGGCGCTACTCCGGGGGCGGGCCCTCCGACGACATGGCGCTGATGGCGGTGGCCCGGCCCTCGGCGGGGCAGCCGGACCGGCGCCGTACGGTTCCGGTCGTCCCCGCCGACTGAGCCGTCGATCCAGCGGCCCGGCCGAGCGGTCGGCGCAGCGGCCCGACAGGCCGGGGCCTGGCACCCCGGCGGAAGGGCGCGGGCGCACGGTGGCGTGGGGCCGGTCGGTGGGCGGGCACCGTGCGTAGTCGGGGAATGCCACTGCGCATAACATCTGACACACCATCAGAACCCGTGGCCCGTCTGAAGGTCGATCAAGTCGCCCGATTCCGGCTGCTTCTGTCCCGATAAGTCCTGGCCACAGTCGTTAACGATCAGTCGGAACGGCTTGGAATCCAGCCCCGCCGTCTATTAACGTTCGATAACGCAACGCGGTCGTCCCAGCCGTCGCCAGTGGCGGCACCGTACGCGCGCGCCGAATTCCGCAAGGGAACCGGGGAACCACTCATTGGGGTGAATCGGGCATCATCTGCCGCTCTGTGCGCGGCCGATGGCACCCGTAGGAGACCTTCCTGCTCCGAACCCGTCAGCTAACCCGGTAGGCGAGAAGGAAGGAAAGGAGTACGCCTTCGTGGCGTCCAACATGCCTGCCCCCGAGGCCCCGTTCGCCCCTTCCTCTTTCGGCGGCGACGCCCCGGAACGGTCGTACGAGGAGTGGAATCCGACCGAGGAGACCATCCGGCCCGTGCGCGGGCGGCACCGCGTGGCCAAGCAGCGGGGCGGACTCGCCCGCAGCTCCACCGTTCTCGGAGTCGGCGTCATCGCGGCCGTCGGCGCGGGTGGCATGGCCACCGCGCAGGACAAGCCCGCGGTGTCGATATCCCTGCCCGACTCCATCACCGACCACCTTCCCGACGCCTCCTCCCTCCCGGGTGTGGGCTCGCTGATCTCCGACGACTCGGACGGCGACGGGACCGCGAACCACGCCCCGCTCACCGCGATGACCGCGGTCGCCGACAGCGGCGAGCGGGCCGGCGGCGAGCAGGCGGCCGGCGCGGGCGAGGCACTGCGCGCCCGGATCCTCCAGCAGGCCGAGCAGCAGCGGGCCGAGGCCGACGCCGAGGCCAAGGCCGCGGCGGAGAAGTCGGCCGCCGAACAGGCCGCCGCCCAGGCCGCGAAGCAGCAGTCGGCCGCCGAGAAGCAGGCCGCCGAGGAGAAGCGCAAGGCCGAGGAGGCCGCCCGGGCCAAGGCCGAGGCCGAGCGCCTGGCCGAGCTCGCCAGGAGCTGGTCCCTGCCCACCTCCTCGTACACCCTGACCTCCACCTACGGTGAGTCCGGCTCCATGTGGTCCTCCGGCCAGCACACCGGACTGGACTTCGCCGCGCCGACGGGTACCCCGGTCAAGGCCGTTCACACCGGCACCGTCACCTCGGCCGGCTGGTCCGGCTCGTACGGCTACCGGATCGTGCTGGAGCTCGAGGACGGCACCGAGGTCTGGTACGCCCACCTGTCGTCGATGACCGCGAGCGCCGGGCAGAAGGTCACCACCGGCGAGACCATCGGCCGCGTCGGCGCCACCGGCAACGTCACCGGGCCCCACCTGCACATGGAGGTCCACACCGCGGGCGGCTCCGGCATCGACCCGCTCGCCTGGCTGCGGGGCAAGGGCCTCACCGTCTGACCCCGGCCGCCCGCCGCACGGGCACACCTTCCGACGGACCCCGCCGGTCCCGGCGCTCACCCCCCGACGCCTGGGCCGGCGGACCCGTGTCCGGGCACCTGCCGCGGAGTCACCCCTGCCGGGCCGGGGTCCCGGCAGGGGCGGCGGAACGGGCCGGCGGGCCACGTCGGCGGAGCCGCCGCGGAATAGCGGAGCGGGATCATACGGTTGACCGCTCATGACCTCTCTACGCACCCTCGGCCGGTCCGGTCTCGACGTCTTCCCGCTCTCCCTCGGCGGCAACGTCTTCGGATGGACCGCCGACGAGACCCAGTCCTTCGCCGTCCTCGACGCGTACACCGCGGCGGGCGGCAACTTCGTCGACACGGCCGACACCTATTCCTCCTGGGTGCCGGGCAACGAGGGCGGCGAGTCCGAGACCGTCATCGGCAAGTGGCTCGCCGCGCGCGGCAACCGGGCCGATGTCGTCGTCGCGACCAAGGTCGGCGCGCACCCGCGGTTCAAGGGCCTGAGCGCCACCACGATCAAGGCCGCGGCGGAGGAGTCGCTGCGGCGCCTGGGCACCGATCACATCGATCTGTACTACTCCCACTTCGACGACCCGGCCGTGCCCGTCGAGGAGATCGTCGTCGCGCTCGACCAGTTGGTGAAGGACGGCAAGGTCCGCGCCCTCGGCGCGTCCAACCTGAGCGCCGAGCGCCTGCGGGCGTCCCTCGACTTCGCCGAGAGCGAGGGACTCACCCCCTACACCGTCCTCCAGCCGCACTACAACCTGCTCTCGCGGGACACCTACGAGGGCGCCCTCGCGGACGAGGCGCGGCGCGCCGGCCTGGCCGCCGTGCCCTACTACGCGCTGGCCTCCGGCTTCCTCACCGGCAAGTACCGTCCGGGCACCACCGTGGACAGCGCCCGGGCGGAGGGCGCCGGCAAGCACCTGGAGACCGAGCGGGGCCGCCTGGTCCTGGCCGCGCTCGACCGGATCTCCGAGGCCCGCGGGGCCGGGATCGCCACCGTCGCGCTCGCCTGGCTGGCCGCGCAGCCGACCGTCGTGGCGCCGATCGCCTCGGCGCGCACGGTCGGGCAGCTTCCCGCGCTGACCGCGGTGGCCGATCTGGAGCTCACCCCCGAGGAACTGGCCGAGCTGACGGCCGCGTCCGCGTAGCGCGAACCCCAGGCGGCCCCGGTGCCCCGGCGGGTCCGACCCGCCGGGGCGCTGCGGCGGGTCGCGGGGAGCCCGTCCGCCGGGGCGCTGCGGCCGGTCGGGGGGAGCCCGTCCGCCGTGCCGTCAGGGCGTGGCGCGGTACGGGTTGAAGACGTCGTAGTCGCGGTGCGGCGGCGGCACCGCGACCCGGCCCGTCGCCCGGGCCGCGTACGCCAGCGACGGGGCGGCCACCTCCCGGCGCACCCACAGGTGGTGCAGGAGTTCCCGCTCGCGCTCCACGAAGTCCGGGCCCGCCGTGCCGCGGTGGGCCCGGTGCCGGAGGAAGGCGAGCGAGGTCGCGTACGTCTCGTACTCGGAGACCGCGTGCGCCGCCGGGCGGCCCCAGGTGCGCCGGGCGAAGTCCCGGGCCAGCGTGCGGGCGCGCATCGACGACAGTGCCCGGGGCTCCGGATTCGTCAGCCAGCCGGCCACCGCGTACGCCGGGAGCTGGGCGGCTATCGTGCGCAGCTCCCGCTGGCGGGTCCAGATCGACCACCAGGTCAGCAGCCCGAACGCGGGCACCATGAACGCCGCGTACACCGCGTAGAAGCCCCACGGCCCGAACAGGGTGGTGGAGCCGTTCCACAGGGCGTGCATGCCCATGGCCAGCAGCAGGCCCAGCAGCGGGAGCAGCACCCGGCGTATCCGGCGGCGCCGCGGCCAGAGGGCGGCGATGCCGAAGCCGATGCCGGTGAGCACCGTGAAGAGCGGGTGGGCGAACGGCGACATCACGATGCGGACGAAGAAGGTCGCGGCGGTCACCGAGCCGAGGCCCGAGGTGCCGAACGCCTGGTCCTCGCCGAAGGCGTTGCCCAGGTAGAGGATGTTCTCGGTGAAGGCGAAGCCGGTGGCGGTGAAGCCGGCGACGACCACCCCGTCGACGATGCCGGTGAAGTCCCGTCTGCGGACCAGGAAGATCAGCAGGATCGCGACGGCCTTCGCGCTCTCCTCCACGACCGGGGCTATCACCGTGGCGCCGAGGGTGTCCGCCGACGCGGGGTCGGCGGTCGCGGTGGCGATCCAGCGCGTCGCGAAGGAGTTGGCGAGGATCGCGACGAGCGCGGCGGCGAACGCGCCCCAGCCGAAGGCGAACAGCAGGTTCCGCCAGGGGCCGGGCTCCACCCGGTCGAGCCAGCGGAAGGCGGCGAGCAGCAGCGGCACGGGCAGCGTCGCCAGCCCCAGGCCCACCAGGAAGCCCGGTGTGCCGGTCTGTTCGCGGACCAGCGCCAGGATCACCAGCGCGCACAGGGCGAGCAGCAGGCAGACCGCTCCCGCGCGGACCATCCTGCTGCGCCACAGCCGCGCGGCGTACGTGCGGCGGGCGCGGGCGGGCTCCGGCGGGGCGGGCGGCTCCCCGGGCCGCTCCGGGTCGCGCACCGGTATGGGGTGCGGCGGGCCGGTCGCCGCCGGCGGCTGCTGCGAGGGTTCGGACACCCGTCGACCCTAACGACCGCCACCGACACGGCGCGACGGTGCGCCCCGGCCCGGGGCGCGGGCCGGGCGGTGGCTCAGCTCTCCGCGGGCACCCGGCGGAACAGCAGGTCGTGCACGGTGTGCCCCTTGTCCAGGCCCTGCCCCTCGAAGCGGGTCAGCGGCCGGAAGGCGGGACGCGGCGCGTAGCCGCCGCCGTCGACGGTGTTCTCGAAGCCGGGGTGCGCCCCGAGCACGTCGAGCATCTGCTCCGCGTACGGCTCCCAGTCGGTCGCGCAGTGCAGGACCGCGCCGGGGGCCAGGCGGCCGGCGGCCAGGGTCAGGAACTCCGGCTGGATCAGCCGCCGCTTGTGGTGCCGCTTCTTGGGCCAGGGGTCGGGGAAGTAGACCCGCATGCCGTGCAGGGCGCCCGGCGCCAGCATCTCGCGCAGCAGGATGATGGCGTCGCCGTTGGCCACCCGGACGTTCTCCAGGCCGCCGCGCTCGGCGAGGCCGAGGAGGTTGCCCTGGCCGGGGGTGTGCACGTCGACGGCGAGGATGCCGGTGCCCGGGTCGTCGGCGGCCATCCGCGCGGTCGCCTCGCCCATGCCGAACCCGATCTCCAGGACGACCGGCAGCCCGCCGAACATCTCGTCGAGGTCGAGCACCCGGCGCCCGTCGATGTCGAGACCCCACACCGGCCACAGGCGCTGGAGGGCGTCCTCCTGGCCGGTGGTGACCCGGCTCCGCCGCGGCTGGAAGCTGCGGATCCGCCGCTCGTGGTGCGATCCGGCGGGGTCGGCGGCCGGGCCGCCCGGGAAGCGGGGCTCGCTCCGGTCGCGGATGATCGGCGGCCGGAGGGCGTCGGGGATGGTGTTTCGGGACTCAGACACAGTGCCTCGATTCTACGAGGCCGCGCCGGGTGACCCGGAGCACCGGCCGCGGGCGCCCTCCTCAGGGACGCGCGCCGGCCGTGATCTCCCCGGCCAGTGCGGCCAGCACCCGGCGGGCCACCTCCCGGCCGATCGGCAGGGAGGCCGTCGCGGCGGGGGAGGGCGCGTTCAGCACGTGCACCGTGCGCGGGGCCTCGCGGATCAGGAAGTCGTCGACGAGCGTCCCGTCCCGCAGGACCGCCTGCGCGCGCACACCCGCGGGCGCCGGGCGCAGGTCGTCCTCGGTGACCGCGGGGAGCAGCCGGCGCACGGCCTCGGTGAAGGCGCGCTTCGACAGCGAGCGGTGCAGCTCGCCCGCCCCGTACCGCCAGTGCCTGCGGGCGATCCGCCAGGAGCCGGGCCAGCGCAGGGTGGCGGCCAGTTCTGCGGGGTTCACCACCGACCAGCCGTAGCCCTCGCGGGCCAGGGCCGGGACCGCGTTCGGGCCGACGTGGACACCGCCGTCGACGCCCCGGGTCAGATGGACGCCGAGGAAGGGGAAGGCCGGGTCGGGCACCGGGTAGACCAGGCCGCGGACGAGGCCGGGCCTGGCCAGGTCGTAGTACTCGCCCCGGAAGGGGACGATCCGCATCTTCGGGTCGTCGCCCGCCAGCCGTGCCACCCGGTCGCAGTGGAGCCCGGCGCAGTTCACCAGGGCCCGTGCCCGCACCACGGTGCCGGACGCCGTACGCACGGCCACACCCCACGGGCGGCGGTCGATGGCCTCGGCCTCCTCGCCGTAGCGCACGTCGGCGCCCGCGGCCCGGCCGAGCTGGGCGGCCACCGCCCGGTAGTCGCAGATCCCGGTCGTCCCGACGTGGATCGCGGCGAGCCCGCGCACCTCGGGCTCGTACTCGCCGATCTGCGCCGGACCGAGCTCGCGCACCGGGATGCCGTTCTCGCGGCCCCGCTGGACGAGTGCGTGCAGCCGCGGCAGCTCGTCGCGGCCGGTCGCCACGATGAGCTTGCCGGTGACCTGGTGGTCGATGCCGTACTCGGCGCAGAACTTCACCATCTCCGCCGCGCCGCGGACCGCGAACCGGGCCTTGAGCGAGCCGGGGCGGTAGTAGATCCCGCTGTGGATCACCCCGCTGTTGCGGCCGGTCTGGTGGCGGGCGGGGCCCGCCTCCTTCTCCAGCACGGTCACCCGCGTCCCGGGCGCCGCGCCGTTGAGCGCGTACGCCGTGGACAGACCGACGATCCCGCCGCCGATCACCAGCACGTCGCAGTCGAAGCCCCGCACGGATGCCGTCACCGCGTCACCTCCCACCCCGATAGTGCACTGGCCCGCGGACCGCGCCCTCAAACCAGGTGCGCACCGGCTCATGCCGGAGCGGCGAGAAGCGGACGTGCCCGCTCCCGCAGCTCCATCACCCGCGGCTCGTCGCCGTACGGCTCCAGACGGTGCAGAAGATCGCGCACGTACTCGGTGGTACGCGCCGAGGAGATCCGCCCCGCGACCTCGACCGCGCGAGTGCCGGCGGCGCACGCCGCGTCCAGGTTGCCCGACTCCAGCTCGGCCACCGCGCTGACGATCAGCCGCAGGCCGTGGGACCGGACGAACTCCTCCGTCGGCCGCGACAGCGCCTGCTCGGTGAAGCGGCGCACCTGCCGGGGGGCCTTGAGGTCGCGGTAGCACTCGGCGGCGTCGGCGGCGAAGCGGTCGTACGAGTAGAAGCCGAGCCACGACGGGTCCGCGTCGCCCTCGCGGGAACGCTCCAGCCAGCCCTCCGCGGCCTTCAGCGCCTGCCCGGCGGCCGCCGCGTCGCCCGCCTTGGCGTGGGCGCGGGCCTCCACCAGCCGGAAGAAGCTCATGGTGCGGGCGGTGGCGAGACCGCGGTTGCGCTCCAGCGCCGCCTGGGCGAGATCCACGCCCTCGTCGGCGAAGCCCCGGTACGTCGCCTGGAGCGACATCGAGGCGAGCACGTATCCGCCCAGCGGGACGTCGGCGGCGGCGCGCGCCAGGCGCAGCGCCTGGATGTAGTAGCGCTGGGCGGCCTCCTGCTGGCCGGTGTCGAACGCCATCCACCCGGCCAGCCTGGTCAGTTCGGCCGTCGCGCCGAACAGCGCGCGCCCCACCTCGTCCGAGTAGGAGCCGAGCAGCAGCGGCGCGGCGTCCACCCGCAGGCACTCGGGCACCATCGACGAACGCCAGTCGCCGCCCCCGTACTTGGAGTCCCAGCGGCGGGCGTCCTCGGCGGCCTCGCGCAGTTTGGCGACATCGCTGTGGCCGACCCGCACCGCGGCGTCGTCACCCGGCGCCTCGGGCGCGGACCCGGCGGCACGGTCGGCCGGAGCCGCTCCCGGGGGAGCGGCGACCAGCCGGGCGACCGTCGGGTCCGCCGGGGTTATCAGCCAGCGGGACGCGGGCGTCGCGTACGCGCTCACCGCGAACGAGCCCGCCAGCGACTGCCATATACCGCCACCGCCCGCGCGTCGCCCCGCGAGATCCAGGCGGTACAGGTCGGTGGCCGATTTCACCGCCTCGCCGACGTCGCGCGGGAAGGCGAGACCGACCTCGGGCGCCGGGTCCGCGTCGGCCAGACCGATCTCGTGGAGAGGCACCGGCCGGCCCAGCTTGGCGCCGATCGCGGCGGCGATGAGATGGGGTGCGGCGCCCTGCGGCACCATGCCCTTGGACACCCACCGGGCCACCGACGTCTTGTCGTAGCGGAGGGTCAGACCGCGCTGCGCCCCGAGATCGTTCACCCGGCGGGCGAGCCCGGCGTTGCTGATTCCCGCGAGGGCGAGAACGGTGCCGAGCTTTTCGTTCGGCCCGCGTTGCTCCCTGGACATGCGCCACCCCTCGACACACAGACGGCTGCCGTGTCACACAGGGCGCACGGCATTCGTGCTGTGTCCTCCCGGTTCGCACACCCCCCGTCCCGGCCGGTCCCGGCTGCAAAAGCATGTGGCCGGACCACCCGGAATATGCGCGCCCGCAGAGGACAGCAGTAAACACAGCGTAGTTCGCCACATCCCGACCGTTAAGAGGCGGCGTTCCCTATGGCGGGATTGTGGTGCGGCGCCGCGGGCCCCGAGCCGCGGCCGTGCTCCCGCCGTGTGGCCGTGCGCCTGTCCGTGCGCTCTGGCCGGGCGATGGCCGGGAGCGCTTCCATGGGTGCTGCGTGGGTCGGCCCGCTGCGTACTGGAACCAGTGGGCTGGGGGACACTGCCGCCTCATTTCCCCGCGGGCGGCGGACCGGTCCGGGAGGCGAACTGCGCCTCCCGGGCTGGGTGTTGACCTTCACCGGCCGTTCAAGAATGGCCGAATGCCGACTGTCCCGCACGGCCGTCGGACGGCGTGCCGGGCGGTCCGCGGAGCCTCCCGGCGACCGGGCGGCACCGGGAAACGGCCACTGCCGGTGGCACGTTCACTTTTTGCGGGCGCTACCGAGGCCCGGTCCCGCACGCCTGCTTCGTGGCAGCATGTTCCCGAACGGCTTCGGGAATGCGGTGGAGGCGGGGATGCGGTGGCTGGTGGGGTGGAGCAGTATCGCCGCGCACTTCGGCTCTGCCGGGGCCGTGTCCGGCCTTCCGGATCCCGACGGCGAGAGCCTCACCGTCCACCCCGTGGGCGCCCAGCTCCTGTGGGGTGACCCGGATCCGCTGTGGGCGGTCGGCGACTGGCGCCCCGACGAGGTGCGCGTGGTCACCGCCGAACCGGCCGGCCGGCCCGTCCCCGGCGGTGGCGCGAATCCTCCCGCGGTCGCCCGCCTCGCCGTCCTCGGCTGCTGCGCCGCCAGCGACGAGCAGCTCCG
Organism: Streptomyces zhihengii; assembly: GCF_016919245.1. Taxonomy (NCBI): domain Bacteria; kingdom Bacillati; phylum Actinomycetota; class Actinomycetes; order Kitasatosporales; family Streptomycetaceae; genus Streptomyces; species Streptomyces zhihengii. The sequence continues at coordinate 4,403,362 of NZ_JAFEJA010000001.1, forward strand.
CCTCGGCCTGTTCGCGGCGCGCGGCGGCGCACTGCGGCATCTGACCGCGTGGGCGGGCAGCTACACCGTCGTCGTCCAGGTCGGCCGCCGGATCACCGTGGTCGGCGATCTCGCGGGCGCCCGGCCGGTGTTCTACACCCCCTGGGCCCAGGGCACCGCCTACGCGACGGCCGCGCTGCCGCTCGCCGACCTGATCGAGGCCCAGCTCGACATCGGGCACCTCGCGGCGCTGCTCGCCTGCCCGGAGACGCCGGAGGCGCTGCGGGACTCCACCCCCTACGCCGGGGTCAAGCGCATCCCGCCCGGCCACGCGCTGATCCTGCGGGAGGGCTCGCGGGAGATCACCGGGTACGAGCAGGTGGCCTCCCTCGCCGTGGCCGGGCCGCAGATCGACCCGGCCCAGGCCGTCGACGGCGTGCGCGACGCCCTCGTCGACGCCGTGCGCGCCCGGCTGACCGCCCCGCGGCACGCGCCCGAGACCCTGCCGCCCGACCCGGGGCCCGTCCCGGGCATGGGGCCGGCCGAACGCCGGGCCGCCCGCGGCGCGCCCGCCCCCGGTATCGGCGCCGACCTCTCCGGCGGCAGCGCGTCCAGCACCCTGGCGCTGCTCGCCGCCGGCCTGCCCGGCGTGCCGGGCACCGTCCTCGGGCACGGCACGGGCGCCGGGGAGCGCCTGGTCGCCGTCACCTTCAACGACCTCGCCACCGCCGGGCGGGAGACCCGCGAACCGGAGCTGGAACGCGCCCGGGTGATCGCCGCCAACCCCCGGCTGCACCATGTGGTGGTCGCCGCGGGGGAGGAGGCCCTCCCGTACGCGGGCCTCGACACCGGGCCGCTGACCGACGAACCGGCGCCGTCCCTGGTCACCGCCGAGCGGCACCGCGCCCGGCTCGCGGCGGGCAGCGCCGACCACTTCACCGGCGCGGGTGCCCGGCAGGTCCTGGACGCCCACCCGGCGCGGCTCGCCGACCTGCTGATGGACCGGGGCCGGCGCCATCTGCTGCGGCCGGTGAGCGCGCTCGCCCGGGCGGACGGGACGTCACCGCAGTCGCTGTTCGTGCCGGTCACCGTGTACCGGGCGGCGCGGCGCCTCGCCCGCACCCCGTACCGCAACGGCCTGGAGGACGCCGCCGAACGGCTGCTGACCGCGAACCGCACGGGCGTCATCGGTCTGAACGGCGCGGTGGGCGCCTCGCTCGCCGCCCTCACCTGGGCGCGCCCGGGGCCGGCGGCACGCTGGCTGACCGGGGAGGCGCTGGCCGAAGTATCGGTTCGGCTGACGGAGGCGGCGCACCGGCCGGCCACCGTGCTGCGCCCCGGCGAGGCCCGCGCGCGTGCCGCGCTCGCCCGGTACGCGGCGGACCAGCGGATCCTGGAGCAGGCGGCCGAGATCCGCAGCCAGCGCATCCACGCCCCGTTCCTCGACAACCAGGTCGTCCGGGCGAGCCGGGCGCTGCCCCAGTCGCTGCGGGTGCAGCCGGGCGCGCGGGCGGATGTGCTGCGGACCGTGCTCGCGGGGGCCGGGATCCATGAACTCCCGCCGGGCTGGGGCGCCCGGACCCATGCCTCCCAGACGACGGCGGCCACGGCGCGCACCGGGCTGCGGGTGGCCCTCGACCATCTGATGGCCCTCTTCGACGCGCCGCTGCTGGCCGACGCCGGCCTGGTGGAGGCGCGTGTCGTGCGCAAGGCGCTGCGGGCGGCCTCGGAGGGCGAGCCGGTCCCGCTGGACGGGCTCGCCGACCTCGTCTCCACGGAACTGTGGCTGCGCAGGCTGCTGTCGCGCCGCGGCACCTGCTGGACGGGCACGGCCGCGCCCCGCCGCCGCGCGGTGGCCGGCGGCGTCCCGAAGCGCCCCACCCTCCAGGCCTGAGCCCTCGCGGGGGCGCACACGGGGAGGACGGGGGCGGGCGGGGTGCGCGTCCCGCTGTGGGGGCCGGGGTTCGCGGGGGCGGTCGCTTCGGGAGCCGGTTCTTGGCGTGCCGGTGTCCGTCCGTCGGGGGCTGGGGTTCACGGGGTCGGCCGCTCAGGGGCCGGTTCTCGGTGCGCCGGTGTCCTTCCCTCGCGCGGGGCTGGGTTCGCGGGGGCGGTCGCTTCGGGCGGCGGTTCTCGGTGTGCCGGTGTTCTTCCGTTGTCGGGGGGCTGGGGTTCGCGGGGGCGGTCGCTTCGGGCGGCGGCTCTCGGCGCACCGGCGCCCGCCCGTCTGCGGAGAGGCCGGGGGTGTCGCGGGGCCCGGTGGTGGCGGACGGCCCGATGGCGGGCCGGCCGCTGCGGGCGGCGCCGTGCCCGCGCGGGGCGGGTGAGCGGGCGGGTCCGGGCCGCGGGCCGGTCGGCGCCCCCGTCCCGGGCGGTCCTCAGCGGCAGGTGATCGCCGACTGGGCCCAGTCGGCGAGGGCCGCCGTCCCCGCGAGGTCTTCCGGCTCCACGACCAGGCGCAACGTGCTGCGGCCGTCGAGCGGCACCCGGACCGGCACGGCCGCGTCCCCCCGGGCGATCGCGGCGGACCGCCACAGGCGCTCCCCGTCCGCGAAGACGGAGAACCGCACCGACCGGCGGCCGGGTGTCAGGTCGTCCACCCCGACGAGCGCCTCGTAGCGGGTGCACTCCCGGTTGAGGTCGATGGTGACGGACGAGCGGCCGTGCACGGTGATGCCCTGTGCGTAGCGGGTGCCGCCGATGGCGAGGTTCTGGCGCTGCCAGACCCAGCCGCTCTCGCCGAGCCGCACCTCGGGGCCCGTCCCGTCGCCGAGGAACGAGTAGGCGAGCCGGCCGACCTCGTAGACCTCCTGCGCCGGGGGCGGTGGAGGCGGGGGCGTCGGGGTCGGGGTGGGTGTCGGGGTGGGCGTGGGTGACGGGGACGGGGGCGGTGTGGGCTTCGGCGCGGGGGCGGGCGGCTCGGGCGCCGGGGTGGGTGTGGGCGCGGGCTTCGGCGCGGGGGCCGGTTCCGGGCCCGGCGGGGGCGCGGGAGCGGGCGGGGCGGGAGGCTCGGACGCCGGCGGCGGGGCCGGTTCGTCGGGGGCCACGGGCATGGCGGCCGGGGGCCGGGCCTGCGGAGCCGGCTCGGGGGCCGGGTCGCCGGTGAGCGCCCACACCAGCCCCGCTGCCGCCGCCAGGCCGACGGCCGCCGCGACCCCGGCCTTCAGCGGCGCCCCGACGCCTTCCGCAGCCGCACCGCCGGCCGCGCCGGAGGACGCGCTCCCCGACGCACCCGCTCCCGATGCCCCCGCTCCCGTGGCGGCCGCGGCGGCGCCCGCGCCGGCGGCGCCCACGGCACCGCCCGCGACGACGCCCGCGGCCTTGAGCGCGTACCCGGCGGCGAACCAGCCGATGACGGCGACGGGCAGCAGCGCGGGGATGCCCGCGTTCACATGGGCGAGTTCACCGGCGGCGAGGCGGCACTTGGCGCACTCGTCGAGGTGCTTGCGCAGCCCGCGCTCCGCTCGCATCCGCAGCCCGCCGCGCGCGTAGGCGCCCAGCCGGTCGGCGTAACGGGCGCAGTCGCCGCCCGCCGTGAGCGCGGTGCTCACATGCGCCTGGAGGTACGCCTGCTTGAGTCCTTCGCGCGCCCGGCTGGCGAGGACCGCCGTGGCGTTGGCGGTCAGCCCGAAGAGCGGGGCCACCTCGCTGGGCGACTCCTCCTCCACCGTCGTGTGCCACAGCACGGCCTGCCAGCGCTCCGGCAGGGAGCGGAAGGCCTGCATCGCGAGCGACTGCTCCGCCTCGTGCATCGCCCGTACGTCCGCCCCGAGGTCCAGGGTGTCGTCGGTGGCGGCGTCGCTGCTGCGGGCGGCCTCCGCGGCGAACACCGCGAAGTCCTCGACGAGTTGCTCGCGCCGGGCCGTCTTCGCCCAGGAGGCGGCGACCCGGCGGACGGTGGTGAGCAGGTAGGCGCGCACCGCCTGCTCCGGTCCGGCGCCGCCGCGTACCGCCTGGAGCGTCCTGGCGAAGACCTCTGCGGTGAGGTCGTCCGCCGTGTGGGCGTCGCGGCAGCAGGTGCGGGCGTACTTGCGGACGGGCTCCGAGTGGCGGCGGAACAGCTCCTCGTAGGCGCTGTCGTCGCCGTGCCGCATGTGCTGGATCAAATCGGCGTCGGACGGGGGCAGTTCCCGTGGCGGCGGCAGCAGCGAACCGGACCCGCTGCCGCCCTCCCGCTGCTGGGGCACGGCGTGGGACTCGGCTCCGGGGGCCGGCGGCGGTGCGTCGGGGCCGGCCGGCCCCGGGCGCCGCGCTCCGGGCGGGCCGCCCCGCCCGCCCTGGCTCGGCACCTGCTCCCGCGGCCCTCCCGCCGCGTCGGGGACGCCCGCGCCCCCGAGTGACCCGTCCCGCCCGTCACCGCTCATCGCGGAAGCCCCCGTCAGCACTTCTGACCCGATTACCGGGCCAGCGTGCCACAGCGCGGCGGCGCGCCGAACCCCCCTGCACGGCAACCACTCGTCCGGGGAGACTTCCGGGAAACGGGTCGCGCCACGTCACCCGACAGGGCACAGTTCGACCGCCCGTACGGGCAACACCGGTTGACGCCGCGGGAGTCCGTCCGCAGCCGCCGCCCGCGCCGCGCCGGGCCGCGCACGCCGCCACCGCCACGGCCCGCGCACGCCGCCACCGCCACGGCCCGCGCACCCGCCCGTGCTCCGGTCGGCGCGCCCGGGGAGCCGGCATCGGCCGCCCCCGCACGGCGAGGCGGTGCGCCGGACGCCGCGCGCCCGCCCTGCGGACGGACGCCGCCGTGTCGTCGCACGGGCCCTAGGCCGTACGCGGGCGCAGGCCCTCCAGCAGGATGTCCAGCAGCCGGGAGGACGCCGCCTCCTGCTGCGCCGGGTCGGGCAGCGACGGCGCGGCCGTGGCTATCACCAGCAGCACATCGGCCACCGTCACGTCACCGCGCAGCTCGCCCGCCGCCCGTGCCCGGGCGACCAGCCGCCCCACCACGTCCAGCAGCTCCGCGACACCGGTGTCGTCGTCCTGCTCCTCGGCCGGCGCCGGACGCGGCGCGACCACTCGCAGTCCACCCGTGCCGAAGGCCCGTTGCTGCGGGACCCGCAGCTCCTCCCGGGCCTCCTCGGCCGGCTCCTCGGCGGCCCGCACCGGGACCTCCACCGGCTCCTCGCCCTCCACGCCGACCCGCAGCACCTGCGGCGGCAGCAGCCGCCCGGCGCCCGACGCCACGGACGTGCGCAGGAAGCGGGAGAGCGCCGACCACGGCTCCTCCTCCTGACCCAGCGCCGTGCGCGCCTGCTCGGTGAGCCGGGCGGTCTCCTCCGCGGCTATCCGGCGGACCAGCACGTCCTTGCTCGGGAAGCGGCGGTACACCGTCCCGACACCGACGCGGGCGCGGCGTGCCACGTCCTCCATCGGAGCGCCGTATCCCAGCTCGCCGAACACCTCGCGCGCGGCGCGCAGGACGTGCTCCAGATTGCGCTGGGCGTCCACCCGCAGCGGTGCGGGGCGGCTGGTCCCGCCCTGTCCCGCCGCCGGTGCGTGTCCATTGCTGTCGGCGGCCGGCGCCGGCGCGACAGCGGTCTGCCAATGCGAATCCTGAATGTGCATAAGCGTTCCCCCGGTCATGTCGTCTCCCCCCGGAGACATCCCCGCCCTGGTCCGTCGGGCATGCCGCAACCGGCACCCCGACCGGCTAAGAACATAGTTGAGCCGGAGTCAATTCAGAAGGGGGTACTTCGCACGGAGCGCCCCCCGATCGGAGCAAGGACCGTATCGTCCCCCCTTCCGCCGATGCCGCTCCCTCCCTGCGCCCGCGCTGACCTGCGCGGCTTCCGAAATGACCCGAGGCGTTCCGCGCCCCGCCGCTCCATTTCTTCCGGTCACACAATTGGCCGGGCCTGTGGACAAACGACTGAGGCCGTTGCGTCATGGGACGGTGAAGGCTGCAAACACCCGGGACACGACCTCCGAGACCCCGCCGCGGACCCGCATTCTGGTCGTCGGCGGCGGCTACGTCGGGATGTACACCGCGCTGCGCCTCCAGCGGAAGCTGAAGCCCGAGCTCGACAGAGGCGACGCCGAGATCGTCGTCGTCACGCCGGACCCCTACATGACCTACCAGCCCTTCCTCCCCGAGGCCGCGGCCGGTTCCATCTCCCCGCGCCATGTGGTGGTCCCCCTGCGGCGCGTCCTGGACCGGTGCACGATCCTCATCGGCGAGGCGAGATCCGTCGACCACGCCAAGCGCACCGCGACCGTCGTCACCCTCGCCACCGAGGAGGAGGGCGCCGGCGCCGTCGAGCTCGGCTACGACGAGCTGGTCCTCGCCCCCGGTTCGGTCTCCCGCACCCTTCCCGTCCCCGGCCTCGCCGATTTCGGCATCGGTTTCAAGACAGTCGAAGAGGCCATCGGACTGCGCAACCACGTCATCGAGCAGATGGACATCGCCTCCTCCACCCGCGATCCGGCGATCCGCGACGCGGCCCTCACCTTCGTCTTCGTCGGCGGCGGCTACGCGGGCGTCGAGGCGCTCGCCGAGCTGGAGGACATGGCCCGCTACACGTCGCGGTACTACCACAACGTGCAGCCCGAGGACCTGAAGTGGATCCTCGTCGAGGCCGCGGGGCGCATCCTGCCCGAGGTCGGCGCGGACATGGGCCGGTACGCCGTCCGCGAGCTGCGCGCCCGCAACATCGACGTCCGGCTGGAGACCCGCCTGGAGTCCTGCGAGGACCGCGTCGCCGTCCTGAGTGACGGCTCCCGCTTCCCCACCAGGACCCTGGTGTGGACGGCGGGCGTCAAACCGGCGCCCGTGCTGGCGGCCAGCGACCTCCCCCTCGACGACCGCGGCCGCCTGGTGTGCACCGCCCACCTGTCGGTCGAGGGCGCCGACCACGCGTGGGCCGCCGGTGACGCCGCCGCCGTCCCCGACGTCACCTCCGACGTGCCGGGCGCCCTGTGCGCCCCCAACGCCCAGCACGCCGTGCGCCAGACCAAGGTGCTCGCCGAGAACATCGTCGCCGCCCTGCGCGGCCGCCCGCTCACCCCGTACGCGCACAGCTACGCGGGCTCGGTCGCCTCCCTCGGCCTCCACAAGGGCGTCGCCCACGTCTACGGCCGCAAGCTCAAGGGCTACCCGGCCTGGCTGATGCACCGCGCCTACCACCTGAGCCGGGTCCCCACCTTCAACCGCAAGGCGCGGGTGCTCGCGGAGTGGACGCTGTCGGGGCTGTTCAAGCGTGAGATCGTCTCCCTCGGCTCCCTCGAGCACCCCCGCGCCGAGTTCGAGACCGCCGCGGGCGGCAGACCGCCGGGCCACGGCGGCCCCACCGCCCGCGCCCGGCCCGGCACGGCGAAGGGGACGCCCCCGGCCGGCACACCGGGAGCCCTCGACGCCCCGGAGGCGGCGCCGCCCGGCGAGGAGCCCCCGCGCACCGGCCGGGACGAATCCGCCGACAGCTCCCCGGACAGCTGACGGCGGCGGCCCGGCCCGGCACCCCGGCCGCGACACCGGGACACCGGGACACCGGGACACCAAAACGTTGAACGCCGGAACCGCGGGCGCAAAGACGACTGTCAGTCCGGACGGCCACACTGGACGTGTGACCATAGGTGGGCTCACACCTGCACAGAGTGACCCTTGGCAACCATCCCATTGAGGCTAGAAAGTCAGTGAACTTCACGCGTTGGAGCGCAAGGCTCCCCGGTACGCAGCGCCGCGCCGCGGCGCGAGGGACGGACCGCGGGCGCACACCGGTGCAGCGGGGCGAGAGCTCCGTGCCGGCGGCCCGCGGCGCGTCCGGGCAGCATCCGGATCCCGCGCCGGCCGGCGTCCCCGCCCTGGAGGACTTCGCCCTCCCGGAGATCGTCGGCAGCCTCCCCGCCCTGGTCGCCCTCGTGTACGGCCCCGAGCACCGCGTCGCGTACGTCAACGACGCCTACGCCGCCGCCTTCGGTCACCGCCCGCCCGGCACGCCCGCCGCCGAGAGCTGCCCCGAGCTCGACGAGCTGGGCCTGCTCCCGCTCATGGAGCAGGTGCTGCGCAGCGGCAAGCCGCGCACGGTCAAGTCCCGCCGCATCCAGAGCGGCCCCGGCGGACGCGGGGAGGGCTCCTACACCGTGACCTGCCTGCCCGCCGGGCGCGGCGACGGCGGCGAGGAGACGGAGGGCGTCCTCGTCTTCGCGGCCGACGTCACCGACCACGCCGACGCCGCCGAGCGGCTGCGCGCCAGCGAGCGGCGGCACCGGGAGACCGCCGTCACCCTCCAGCGCTCGCTGCTGCCCCAGGAGCTGGAGCAGCCCGACGACCTCCGGTTCGCCGCGACCTACCAGCCGGGCGGCACGGACGCGGCCGTCGGCGGCGACTGGTACGACGTGATCACCCTCGGCGGGGGCCGCACCGCGGTCGTCATCGGGGACGTGATGGGGCGCGGGGTGCGCGCCGCGGCCGTCATGGGCCAGCTCCGCACGGCGGTGCGCGCGTACGCCCGGCTGGACCTGCCGCCCCACGAGGTGCTGCAACTGCTCGACGGCCTCGCCTCCGAGATCGACGCCAGCCAGATCGCGACCTGCGTCTACGCCGTCCACGACCCCACCGACGGCCGGCTGGTGTACGCCTCGGCCGGTCATCTGCCGATCCTGGTGCGCGACGAGGACGGCACCGTCCGCCGGGCCGAGGAGCCGACCGGACCGCCGCTCGGCACCGGCGGCTGGCTGCACACCTCGGGCAGCATCGACCTGCCGCCCGGTTCGACCGCCGTCCTCTACACGGACGGACTGGTGGAGCGCCGGCGCGAGGACATCGACGAGGGGGTGGCGGCCCTGGAGCGCGCGCTGGCCGGCGCCACCGGGACACCCCAGGTGGTGTGCGACCGGCTGATCCGCTCGCTCGGCGTGACCGCCGAGCACGACGACGACGTCGCCGTCCTGGTGCTCCAGCACCCGACGCGCACCGGCGCGGCCGCCGAGCTGTTCCACAACGCCGCGCTGGACCTGCTCGGCGGGACGGAGGCGGCGCCGCGCGCCAGGGCGTTCGCCTCGGGGGTGCTCGCCTCGTGGCGGTTCTCGCCCGAGCTGCACGACCTCGGGGTGCTGGCCGTCAGCGAGCTGGTCGCCAACTCCCTCCAGCACGGCACCCCGCCGATGCGGCTGCGGCTGCGCCGCACCGACCGGCGGCTGATCGTCGAGGTGACGGACGGCGACGAGCATCTGCCGCGCCGCCGCAGGGCGGAGACGGAGGACGAGGCGGGCCGCGGGATCTCGATCATCGCGACGATCGCCTCGTCCTGGGGGTCCCGCCGCACACCCGGCGGCGGGAAAGCGGTGTGGTGCGAGTTCGCCCTGCCGGGCTGAGCCACCGGCGGCCGGACCGGGCGCACCCGGTCCGGCGCCCGGTCAGCGGGCCGCGGCCACCGTCTCGGCGTCCGCGGTCGCCGGCATGTGGACGGTGACGACCCGGCTCCTGGCCGCGAGCGCCGGCCGGTCCTGCACCGGGGTGAGCCGCTTGCCCAGGCGCAGCGCCAGCACGCTGACCGCGAGCGAGAACAGCACGAAGGTCACGATGTACGGCCCGTGCAGCGCGGCGCCCATCGGCCCGCCAACGGCCGGCCCGACGGCCAGCGCCAACTGCTTGACCAGGGCGAACGCGGAGTTGTACTGCCCGACCATCGACTCCGGCGCCAGATCGGCCACCAGCGGGGCGACGGTCGGCGACAGCATCGCCTCGCCGAGCCCGAAGAGCGCGTACGTCGAGATGAACGCGGCCGTCGCCATCGCCTGGCTGCCGTGGCCGAGCCCGGCGTACCCGGCGGCGATCCAGGCGACCGCCCAGATGAGCCCGACGGCGGCGATCACCTTGGTGCGGCTGCGGCGCTCCACGAACCGCAGCACCAGGAACTGCGCGGCCACGATCACCGCGGTGTTCGCGGCGAGCGCGGTGCCCAGGGTGGACGGCTCGATCCCGGCGGCCTCCGTGCCGTAGGCGGCGAGGCCCGACTCGAACTGGCCGTAGCAGGCGAAGAAGAGGACGAAGCCGAGGACCAGGAGCTGCACCATCGCCCGGTGGCCGAGCAGGGCGCGCATGCCGCCCTTGGCGCCGGCGTCCGCGGGGGTGCCGTGCACACCGGCCGGTGCGGGGAGCCGCACGGTGAGCGCGATGGCGGCGAGGACCAGGAACATCACCGACTCGATGGTGAAGAGCAGGGTGAAGCTGCCGGGACGGCTCTCGTCGACGATGTGCCCGCCGATGAGACCGCCGATGCCCAGCCCCAGGTTCTGGAGGAAGAACTGCGTGGCGAAGGCCCGGGTACGGGTGGTCGCCTCGGAGCTCCAGACGATCATGGTCGCCAGGGCGGGCTGCATGACCGCCGTACCGGCGCCGAGGACGGCGGCGGAGAGCACGACGGCGGGCACACTGCCGGCCAGACCCATGCCCGCCGCCCCGGCCGACGCCAGCAGCGCGGCTCCCACCAGCACGGGCAGCGGCCCGCGCCGGTCGATCACCCGCCCGGTGAAGGGCAGGACGACGAGCGCGGCCATCGCGAACACCGCGAGCACCACGCCCGCCGTGCCCGCGCCGAGGTCCCGCACCTGTGCCACATAGACATAGAGGTACGGGACCGTGAAGCCGAGCCCGAACGCGCTCAGCGCGTTCCCCGCCTGGATCCGGCGCATCGCCGCGCCCTTCGCCCTGGTCACACTCACCCACTTCGCAGATCTGGGGCCCGGCACGCCTGTGGCGGGTCGGGCCCTGTAGTACTGAAGCATCAAGACTTCAACAGTAAAGTTCGAAGCTCAACAGTACACACTGAAGGACTTCAACGCCAACGTGAACCGTGCGATACTTCGGCGCATGCCTACCGAGACCCCCGAGGCCTCCGCGTCCGGGCCCCAGGAGCCGACCCTCGACGAACAGATCGCCGCCTATCAGCGCGAGTTCGGCGACCTCGACCCCCAGGTCGAGAAGGTGGTCTCCGCGCTGGGGCGCCTGAACCGCCGTATGAACGTGGCCTACGGGCGGCAGCTCGCGGACCTCGGCATCAGCAACGCCGAGTGGGAGGTCCTCAAGACCCTGGTGCTGTCCGGCGCTCCCTACCGGCTCGGCCCGGGGGAACTGGCGAAGCGGCTGGGGCTCACCCCGGCCGCCATGACCCACCGGATCGACCGCATGGCCGGCGACGGCCTGGTCACCCGGGACCGCGACGAGAACAACCGTGTCCGCGTGATCGTCGAGGTCACCGACGAGGGCCGCACCAAGTGGCTCGAGGCGATGCGCATGGCGACCACCTTCGAGGAGGACCTCCTCCAGGACCTGGCCGCCGACGAGCGGGCGCTGCTCGGGGAACTGCTCATCCGCGTCCTGCGCCGGGTGGAGCACGACCAGCCGGACGCGGGCGGCCGGCTCACCGACCTGGACTGAGTCCCTGTGTTCGGACGGGGGCGGTCCGGGTCACCCGGACCGGACGCGTTCACCCGACCGCCAGGGGGGCTTGACACAGCCGAAACAGATCCGTAAGGTTCTTCGAGATGTCGCGGAGCCGTAACGGTTCGTCGACAGCCATCCAGCCGCTGATGCGGCACCAACCTCAGCACGGACTCCCGATCGGGATCCATTTCGGCATGCCGAAATGCATTTCGAATGACTCGATTATGAGTCGCCCGGAAAATCCGCTAGAGTTTGGGACGTCGGAACGGCCCAACAG